>JAYEMW010000302.1:0-2438 GCA_034718555.1 Thermodesulfobacteriota bacterium | reverse complement strand
GGCCCACATTGAAAGCGCCTAATGGGCCATCGCAGGAGGATGAGTTCGATGTCTGACCACAATATATTGTATTAGGTTGAGCCAAGTGGATACCCCGTTTATCATTATTCTCATGTCAAGGGCGCTAAGAATTGAATACCCCGATGCATGGTATCATGTGATGAACCGCGCGAGGAGAGGGCAGGAATGCTTTATCGGTACAGAGGACTGTCACTGTTTTATTGATTTATTGAAAGACACAGCCGATATTTTCAACCTTCGGATCGCGGCTTATTGCCTGATGAAGAATCGTTATCACCTCCTTGTTCAAACTCCTGATGCCAATCTGTCAAGATGTATGCGACATATAAATGGCCTGTTCACGCAGAGATACAACGCAAGGAACGGATGCGATGGAACCCTTTTCAGAGGACGGTACAAATCCATCCTTGTTGATGGGGACACATACCTGCTTGAGCTGGTGAGGTATATTCACAGGAATCCTGTGAGGGCTGGGGTCGGCAAGAGTCTGGAAGATTATGAGTGGAGTAGCCACAGGGGTTACGTGTCTAAGGCGAAGAAATGGGATTGGTTGTATAAGGAATATATCCTGAATATGCTTGGCGGGGATAATGTTTCTCAGGCAACCCTTTATAGGAAATTTGTTGTTTTAGAGGAATCCGAGGAGTTGATGCATCATTTTTCGAAAAAGAATATTCCTTCGATTCTTGGAAACAGTGACTTTATTCAGATAGTGAAAAGCCGGTTTATGCGGAAAGAGAAGGAAAAAGAGATACCGGAATCTTCAAAATTTTGCCCTGAGGTTATGGATATCAAGGAGGCGATATGCAAATATTACCGGATAGAGGAATCCGATTTGCTTCAATCGAGGAGGGGTATTGAGAACGAGGCGCGTGATCTTGCCATGTATATGCTAAGGGTCATTCGTGCGGAGCGCTTGATGAGTATAGGGAGTGAATTCAATCTGGGGAACTACAGTTCAGTGAGCAGTGCCACTGAGAGGATAAGAAGGAAGATGGCAAGCAGGAAGTTCAGGAGAAAGTACCATGAAGTTTTGGGTTTACTCAGAGCAAACATAGGTCAATCAAAGATTTGACCCCTTTACTCTTTGCATAATACTCTACACTTTTATCGACCTGTCCCTGATTGGTTATAAAAATGCCCATTCTCTGCGCTCAAATAACCTTGTTTTATTACAAAGTTTTTTTAAGAGGTCTTTTTCCCTGACTCTTTCTGTATGCCTATACCTCTCCCTCTCCATCACAGTCCTTTACCACAACCATAAAAAACCGACTTACCATTTCATAAACCCTAAAGGTTTGGTCTGGTAAATCGGTCTTTTTTGGTTAGGATTGAACACAATCATGAACTCCTGTAACCTGAATAATTATAGATAGAAGTGAATCAATAACCCATTTAATCCTTAATAAAAATAAATTAGCCCTCTTTGCCACCTTCACCAATCCTAATTAAAATACGATTAAGCATGGAAGAATCAATGTGCAATCCTACAGCTTTTAATCGCTCAATTTCAGGTTTTGCCAAATTAAGCAAACCTTTCCGTTTTGCCATCAAAATTAAACCGAGAGAACCAATCAAGGGGATGTCAAAAAGCGTAGCACATTTGCGTGCTTGTAAATCGTCTAAGACAACGCCTGTTTGGGGTTTTCCTAATGCCAGGGTCAAAACCTCGCTTTCGCCTTGACCAAGGTCCCATGCAGTAATTGAAGAATGTATTTTTGAAATATTTTCCTGTACCACCTCAGAATTGTATGAAATTTCTAACAGATAGGGTTCAATAGGTCTTTTTACCTCTACTTCCCGTATAACGCCTTCCGGAATTATCCATACTTTAGCTAATGGACTTACTATTTTTAAAAGATCTGCTTTTCCAAGTAGTATTATGGGAGATGCATTGAGTACCCAATTTTCAATCATAACCAGCCTCTCGAAGCGCTTCTTCTGCTGAATACTGAAAAGGAGAAACCTTAAATCTTGCCAGTTCCAGTAGAAAGTCCTCACGGTTCATGCCGGCTATTTCGGCGGCTTTCTCCTGGGAGACAACCCCCATTTCGTACCATTTAGCTGCCGCAGTCAGTCGTAAATCTTTCGAAAACTCTTCTGGAGTTTTCTTAAGTACTGAAAATATGCTTAAGGGCAATGTTAAACTTATAGTCTTAGTTTTCATGTTTTCTTCCTCATCGTGCAAAAACGGTTTTCAACGGAAATCGATTAAACATCCGAAAAAACATACTTGAATACAGAATTATAGTATCCTATTCAAAAACCCTGGAAAAGCCTTCGGATAATACCCATTTACCCACCCAGATATCCTAATAGTCCTCTTCCTGATGGCACTGATGCATGTGGGACAATGATTACATGAAATTGCAGACACATAAATTTTGTTGCAGAAGTGCGATGAGAATACAGCATTC
>JAYEMW010000301.1:0-2442 GCA_034718555.1 Thermodesulfobacteriota bacterium | reverse complement strand
GATTTTTGTGCAAGAAAAACAAAATAAACCCCGCCTGCCTACTGCTTTCTGCTTTCTGCTTTCTCGTTGCTCGTTTCTCGTTGCTGGGTGCTCGTTGCTGCTTTCTGCTTACTGCTTACTGCTTACTGCTTACTGCCTTCTGCTTACTGCCTTCTGACCCCTGACTACCCCTTTATAACGCCAATAGGCCTCATCCTGGCCACTTTCTTTGCCAACCCGGCCATGTGAACGGCCTCTACCACCAGAGAGACATCCTTATATGCCTCTGGAATCTCCTCTTTCAAGGTATTCCGTCCCCTCGACTGTACAAATATACCCCTGTCTTCCATCTCCCGGGCTATAGCCCTGCCCTTCGCCAGTTTGACAGCCTGCCTCCTGCTCAAAACCCTGCCCGCTCCATGACATGTGGAGCCAAAGGTCTCGTCCATTGCCTTCTGAGAGCCTGTCAGCACATAGGAATACGTCCCCATATCACCAGGTATTATTACGGGTTGCCCTGATTCCCTGTACTTCTGTGGAACATCCGGATGATTAGGAGACAGTGACCGGGTTGCGCCTTTTCGGTGAACACACACCTTTGTCTTTTTCCCATCAACCATATGTGACTCTATCTTGGCAATATTATGGCATACATCATAGAGCAACTCCATTTTCAAATCCCTTGGGCTAATCCCTAAAACGGACTCAAAGGTTTCCCTTGTCCAATGCATTATCACCTGTCTGTTTACCCACGCATAGTTGGCAGCGCAGGCCATGGCAGAGAGGTATCTTTTGCCTGTCTCAGATTTAATATAGGCACAGGCCAACTGCCGGTCCGGCAAAACAAACCCTGCATCCTGCACATGGGAGTTCATCTCCTTTAAAAAATCATCACATATCTGATGGCCAAATCCACGGGATCCTGTATGTATCATTACAGTTAACTGCCCCTTAAAAAGATTAAAGGCGCTTGCTATCTTTTGGTCATAAATCTCATCAACGTATTGGATCTCTAAAAAGTGATTGCCTGAGCCAAGGGTTCCGACCTCATCATGCCCCCTTTTATATGCCCTGTCAGAAACTGCCTCCGGGTCAGCGCCTCTCATCACACCATTATCCTCAGTTGTTTCCAGGTCCTCCTCTACCCCGAGGCCATTTTTTATTGCCCAGGAGGCGCCTTCAGCAGCCACCCTCTTCTCCTCTGATTTAGACAACTTTATCTTACCCCTTGAACCCACACCTGTTGGTATGTTCATAAAAAGGGCCGAGACAATCTCTTTTATCCGGGGTCTTATTTCCCTTGCAGGCAGTGAGGTGGTCACTAACCTTACTCCGCAATTTATATCATATCCAACGCCGCCAGGTGAAACAATACCCTCTTCCATGTCAAACGCCGCCACGCCGCCAATAGGAAAACCATATCCCCAGTGTATATCCGGCATAGCAAGGGAATGCCTCACAATGCCAGGCAGAGTTGCAACATTGGCAACCTGGATAACACTCTGGTCATTCTTGCCCTGATCCAGTAATTCAGGGCTCGAAAAAATAAGTCCAGGCACCCTCATATTTCCTGATTTGGGAATCTCCCAACGCCAGTCATCTATTTTTTTTAGCTCTGTTTCCATACATATTGCCTGTTAAACATCAAAAATAACCATTGCCTGCCATGTATCACCTATCTTCTCAACGGAAATCCTGTGATAGGTAACGGCCTTAATTTCCCTTAAAATTTCATAATACTCAGGAACAAACTCAACAAATTCGACATAAGCCTTTATCCTGCTCCGGCTTAGCGATTTAATCTCTGTTGAGCTCCCTATCAGATTTTCACCATAAAACAGATAAAGGATCTCCCCAAGCCATCTCACCATAAGGTCAGGAAAATCCTTGCCTTCAATCACAATCTCCCTGACCTCTGTTTTCCCTTTTACACCCCCTTGAATCATAAGATCAATCATGACCTTTGCAGAATTGATAAAAAGATTCTTTAAAGAATGAGCCTTAACGACAATTCCCATGTCAGCCGTATGATCTATTATCTGATACTCTAAAGACAATATTCAATCCCTGTAAAATAAAATATTTTTCTCTTTATTCCCGTACGAAGTCCGTGTTTATCCGTGTCCGAATTAGCCGCAGACATACTCGGATATTTTTTTGCCGCAGATTCACACAGATGTACGCAGATTAAAGCAGATTAAATATTTTTTTTCGTGTTCTATAAGCAAGGCACGGATTTCACCTTTATTTTCTCGTAAAACCGCAAGGTATGCAAGAAAAAAAACAGCCAAATATCAGAAAAGAAAATCAAGCCTCCTAATGAAACTTATAGTTTCACCATAAGTTAAAATTTTTGATGGTCTTCGTATTTTATAATTTTATCCCTTCCCTGCAAGAAACCTTATCATTTTTAACACTTTACTTTTTACAAAACCATCTGGTATAAAGTCTAACAAATTTAAC
>JAYEMW010000300.1:0-2443 GCA_034718555.1 Thermodesulfobacteriota bacterium | reverse complement strand
AAGGGTAAGGTTGTTTTCCTCTTTTATCTCCGCCCCTGTATATTTATCCTGATCTCCATCATGATCTACAAAGATATAGTCAGGCTTATTTTTCTGGTCTTCTGCTTCATTAAAGGCAGCATTTACCGCAGGCTGGATATCAGTGTAAACTGTATCATGGCATGGGGTATTGTTTTCGTCCTTTGTCACAATAAATATATTTGCCTTTGCGTCTGTATAGGAGGATGTAATGCCTACATTTCCCCCGCCTGTATCTGATGAGGCATCAAAGTCACCGGTAAACGCGCAGAACTTTTTATTGCCGTCGGACTCTCCCTTTATAATACCTGCCGTGGCCCCTGTTCCTGTGGCATTTACAGATGCACTGGTAGAGTTAGAGGCATTGGCATTGGTGTTAACAGTGGCGGTTTCAACATTGTCCATTATCCTTACAGATGCATTGGATGTGCTTCCTGCCCCGTCATCAGCGCCTGTGGTTATCTCAATGTTATTTTCATCACCTACAGCATTTACGGTGGTCTGTGATGATATGGAAGGATTAGAGGTGATATCTATCTGAGAGTCCGCCCTTGAACCAACGCTCATATCATAGTCCGTGGTAAGGGTTGAAGACTTTCCACCGGAGGTGACGGTGTATGTTATCTCTACGGCTGGGAGATTGGATGCAAGTAATAAAATAATTGCGATAAGGGGGAGATATAACTTTTTCATTTTTTTCTTCCTTTCCTGGTTAATGGCTGGAGCGCAGCGGAAGTCCCGCGTTTTGTAGCGGGATTGCTCGTTGCTCGTTCCTGGTTGCTCGTTACTCGTTTCTGCATACTGCATACTGCCTACTGCGTACTCGTTGCTCGTTGCTCGTTGCTCGTTACTGGCTGGAGCGCAGCAGAAGTCCCGCGTTTTGTAGCGGGATTGCTCGTTACTGCCTACTGCTTACTGCTTACTGTCTTCTGGCCCCTGGCCTAAGGAACAAAGGGACATAGGGAATCAAGTGTGATAAGGCCGGAAAAAAAGGATGATTGGGGGGCCTGGTTTTGCTCTACGACACCGGCATAAAGGTCCTTGTGAAAGGCGGAAAATTTGCCGTCTGCAGATGTCTTTTCATTAAATACCACCATGTGTGACCCTCCCCTGCCCGGGCAGTCCATGTTTGCGCAGTCATCCGTTATAGCAACGCTTCCCTCGGTTTGGATAAAGAGAAGTTCTGACTCGGCCCTTCCCTCACCGTTTGCATCTACCGCATGATGAACTGAGGGGGTGCTTGTGACGGTGAGTTCTGTTTCCGTATGTGCGGAAAGATTGCTTGCAAAAAAGGCTGATCCCCCGGCAATTCCCAGGTATTTACTGTTTTCCTTTATACAGATAAGATCACCCTGCTCAGTTGGTTCAACACAGTCATTAAAGCCAAGGGAATGACATATAGATACAGCGCCTTTTTCCTTGCTTTGAATTGTGCCTGCAGTAAAACCTGGAATTGTCTCAAATCCTATGGCTCTTTCCGTCTCTATGTTTGGGTTTCCATCTCCCGGGTGGGTGTTAAAGGAGAAGTCCTTTACAAACATGGTATGTCCGTTCGTAGATCTGACCTCATCGGTGTAGCTTGTCTTTGCCTGGTCCATTGGTGATTGATATATGAGTTCGCCTTCTATTTCTATGGTAACCTCTGCGCCTCCGGTTTGATCATGAGAGAAGTTTTCATTTTCTTGGAATGTGCCTACTACATTTATATTTGTAGTGTTTGTTATAAGCGCTCCTTCAAAGGGAGGGGCAACAGGGCCTGAGGAGAAGGATGCAAGGGGGAGAAAGAGGAGGAGTGAAAGGGTGAAGATAACAGTCCAGGTTGATAAGGATATTGGTTTTGTCATTTGTAAGCTCCATCTTTTAGGGTTTTAATTGTGTGAAGATAATGTAGGACAGGGTGGGGGGTTTTTGTCAAGGAAAAAATTGTTTTTTTTCGTCATAGTTCACCGCTGATTTCACAGAGAACAGAGATAAGAGCTTTATGAAAATATTTCTAAAAAATAATAATTAAAACTCTGCGCCCTCAGCGTGCTTGCGGTAGGCTCTTCTCTCTTATGGAAATTTTTTTAATATGTAACCTTGTAGCGAAATGCCTGGGTTATTTGGTGAAGCATTATAAAATACATGGAAATTTACTTAAAGCCCTGTCATATTTTCTGTGCTTCCAAGAGTCTTACATATGATTTGATGTAAAATGTTTCTTTAAAATTGTTAAATCCTGATTTTTGCAATATTTTTTTCCAGTCTCGCTCAATAAAGTCAAAGGCATAAGGACACTCAATTGTCACAAAGGGAAGACGGTAATAAAACGGCATATCTTTTAATGAAAATTCATTAAAGTCCAATATATAGAATGTCCCGCCGGTCTTTAGGTTTTTATAGGCATTATTAATAATTGTTTCTCTGACCTCGTTTGGGAATCCGT
>JAYEMW010000299.1:0-12598 GCA_034718555.1 Thermodesulfobacteriota bacterium | reverse complement strand
GAGCAACGAGCACCGAGCAACCAGCAACGAGCACCGAGCACCGAGCAACGAGCACCGAGCAACCAGCACCGAGCACCGAGCAACCAGCAACGAGCAACCAACCCCCCGGCAGCATATTTCACTTTACTGCATGGTTTGAAAAATCAGATGAAAAACCACCTCTTGCAATCACCCCTGTATCACTTAATGGAGTAAAGGTCCTTGTTGCGGATGACAACAGAACCAACCTTGATATATTAGTCCACACCCTAAAAATAGCAGGTATGAGCCCGGTTAGCCTCTCAGATGCCAGGGATGTGGAAGATACCTTAAATAAACAAACCTTTGACATATGTATCCTTGATATCCAGATGCCTTACATAAATGGATATGATCTTGCAAAAAGCATAAGAAAATCCTCCCGGATTCCCCTGCTTGCATTCTCTTCCTCTACGGAAAGAGGTGCAAAAAGATGCATGAATGCAGGCTTTAATGGATTCCTGCCTAAACCTATAAGGAGAAAAAAGCTCCTTAACATGATACAAAGGCTCCTTGGGCAGGAAGACATACCCAAGAAAGAAATAGTAACCCAGTACTCTATAAGGGAAGAGACAAAACACTCTGTAAACATCCTCCTTGCAGAAGACAACCCCGTGAACCAGAAGCTTGCAAAACTAATGCTTACCAAGGCAGGCTATCAGGTAGAGGTGGCAAACAATGGAAAAGAGGCTCTTGAAATGTACAGGGAAAACCCAAACACCTTTGATCTCATATTCATGGACATACAGATGCCTGAGATGGATGGAATGGAGGCTACAGGAGAGATAAGGAAACTTGAAAATAGAAACGAGCAACGAGCAATCCCGCTACAAAGCGCGGGACTTCCGCTGCGCTCCAGCCAGCAACGAGTAACGAGCAACGAGCAACAAGTAACCAGTAACGAGCAACAAGTAACCAGTAACGAGCAACCAGCAACGAGCACCGAGCAACCAGCACCGAGAATCCCAATAATAGCCATGACTGCAAACGCCATGGAGGGAGACAGAGAAAGGTGCATTGAATCTGGCATGGATGACTATATATCCAAGCCCATAAAAAGAGAGATTGTATTTGAGATGATAGGGAGATGGGTGATGGGGGAGGAGGGGAGTAGCAATTAACAATTAGCAATGTAAAATTAACAATTAAAAATGTAAAATTAACAATTAAAAATGTAGAATTAGTCACGATAAATCGGGATTTCTACCTGATATAAGACAGATAAGTTTGCCACATTTCAACAACTAAGGATTTAGGGAAGGGATTTATGAAAAAATCGCCACTCATTCTAATCATAGACGATAATCCGAATAATGTAAAACTACTCGAGATAATCCTTAAAAAAGAAGGTTACAGCACTATGTCTGCCCTGAATGGACCGGATGGCAGAAAGTTGGCTGAAATGCATGACCCTGACCTTATATTGCTCGACATAATGATGCCTAATGAAGACGGGTTTGAGGCCTGCACAAGGCTCTTGAGCGCGGAAAAAACAGCAGGTATTCCTGTAATATTTCTCTCTGCCGCTGACGATGTGGTTAGCAAGGTTAAGGGCCTGACCATAGGTGCTGTAGATTACATTACAAAGCCATTCGATAGAAGAGAGGTCTTCGCAAGAATCAGAATACACCTGAGGCTTAAGCAGGCATATAATGCTGTTATTGAAGGGCAGGCCGCGAAACTCAGACAGATAGGTGAGGCACAAAATGGTATTCTAATAAAACCGGAAGACCTCCCAAACGCCTCCTTTGGAGTTTTGTATATGCCTGTGTTAGATGCAGGTGGGGATTTTTACAGCGTATTTAATATAGGGGATGGTATCTATGGGTACTTTGTGGCAGATATCAGCGGTCACGATATAGGCACTTCTTTTGTTACATCTGCCCTGAATGCACTCTTGAAACAGAATGCAAATACAATATACACCCCTGTTGAAACTATGAAGATGTTAAATGATGTATTAAGAAAGATACTGAAAAATGGTCAGCATATTACTGCGTGTTATGTCTACTTAAATCGCCTCAAATCTACCCTTACTGTTGTGAGTGCAGGACATCCGCCTGTCATATACATGAAAAAAAATGGTAAAATAGAATTGCTGCAGGGAAAGGGAGATATTTTAGGGACCTTTGAAAGCGCTATTTTTAACCCTGTTACCATTAAGGTGTCCGGAGGGGACAGGTTTTTTCTATATTCAGACGGCATTATAGAAGGTTTTGATGGAAATAAGAAAACACGCAGCCAGGGCATTAAGGAATTGTCTGATGCATGTTTTGACACCCGTCAAATCTCTGTCAAACAGGCAATTGCAAAGATAAAAACCTCTTTCTTCCCTGAGAATACCAATCCCCAGGATGATATTGTGCTTTTAGGTGTGGAGGTATAGTAACATATTTATTTTTAGGGAGAAGATAGCATGAAAAAAAAGACGGTTCTGGTGATTGAAGACAATGATATGAACATGAAGCTGATCAGTGCCCTTTTAACAATCGACAAATATCATGTGCTGGAGGCCGTGGATGCCGAGATCGGCATCCAGCAGGCTCACGAGAATAAGCCCGATCTTATCCTAATGGACATTCAACTTCCTGGCATGGACGGATTGAGTGCCACCAGGATTATCAGACAAGATCCGGTGTTAAAAGATGTACCGGTGCTTGCTTTGAGCTCCTATGCCATGAAAATTGACAAAGAAAAAGCACAGGCGGCAGGCTGTACAGGGTATATAACCAAACCGATTGATACCCGGAGTTTTTTAAAAACCATAGGTGCGTATCTAAAATAGATTGCGTATATATATTTTATAAAGGAGAAAAAGATTGAATCCGGAAGACCTGGAGCGCATCTTCGCCCCATTTGAGCAGGTGGAACATTCAGCGAGCCGCAGGTTGCAGGGCACGGGACTTGGCTTGTCGCTCACTAGGGGGCTGTTCGAGAATGCCCTTTTTCCTCAACTCTTTGTCATGCTCAAAAAATTATCCTCGGAATATCAACTATATACCTGCGGTAATTTTTTTCGCATTCCTCGATTTGAGAAAAAATTACTATTCTCGGACAGCCTCCTAGAAGCCTTGTTGAGCTGCACGGCGGCAGGGTATGGGCGGAGAGTGAAGGAGAAGGGAAAGGGAGTACGTTTCGGTTTGTGATTCCGTTTGATTAATCATAAAACACTAAGGGTAAACAAGTATATATGGAGGAATGGAACATGAAAAAATTAACATTGTCTTTAATGCTTCTTTTATTAACAGTACTTAGCTTGCTAAGTTTTTCTTTTGCCGGAGGAGACGATTTAAAAATAGGTTTCATTTATGTTGGGCCGGTTGGTGATACCGGTTGGAATTATACCCACGCGAGATCAAGACATCAGTTAGTCAAGAATCATCCTGAAATCGAAACAATTGCGGTTGCCAGTGTTGGTCCCGAGGATGCCGCAAATGTTATGGAAACTATGATTGATCAGGGTGCAAAAGTCATTTTTGCCACAAGTTGGGATTTTGGGCCAGCGGTAAAAACCCTGGCAAAAAAGTACCCTAAAATTCATTTTTTCCACTGTTCCGGGATTGAGTCAGGTCACAATATCACGACATACTTCGGACGGATGTATGAAGCGATATATCTTTCAGGAGCTCTGGCAGCGCTGACTTCAAAAAATAACAAACTCGGATTTATTGGGCCTAAAATCATTCCAGAGACGATCCGTCATTTAAATGCCTTTATTATTGGAGCAAAAGGGATAAAACCGGATATTGCGGTGGAAGTGGCGTGGACAGGAAGTTGGTACGCTCCGGAAAAGGCGTCTCAAATTGCCCGGGGCTTTGTCAAACAGGGAGTAGATGTCTATTTTTCCGGGGTTGATTCTGCCGCACCGCTTCAGATAGCCATGGATAAAGGTGTCTTTGCAATCGGTAATAATTCCGATCTTTCCAAATTTGCACCCAAAAACATTCTAACATCGTCTGTGTGGAATTGGAATGTTTTTTATGACCGGTTCTTACCTGAACTGCAAAAGGGGACAATGAAAGGGATTGACATATGGTGGGGTATGGACCGGAAGGCGGTGGGGCTTGCACCTTTTAGCGCGCTGGTACCGGAACGTGTTATGCAGCGGATCGAAAAGCTCAAGGCTGCTATAATAAAAGGGGAGTTGTCTGTTTTTGAAGGACCGCTATTTGACCATTCCGGCACGATGAGGATCAAGCAGGGCGCCTCGGCGAGCGATAAAGAGCTTCGGGGCATGGACTGGCCGGTTTACGGGGTCCAGGCAAATCTTCCTGCACCTAAAATCGACTCAGAGACTATCAAGGCATACATAGTCCAGAGCTACGAATATGACAATGTTTGCGGAGTACCCCAGGGTGAAGGAATCAAGCATACCTTAAAGGAGCAATTCAAGGATAAAATTTTCATAAAAACCCATTACATGAATACCAAGACTATCCATGCCGAGCCTGAAAAGATGCGCGTAGATGCCGCTCTTGTGCTTAAGGAGATCGAAAATTTCAACCCGGACATTGTTTTTACTATTGACGATAACGCCTTTCGTGAGGTGGGCCTCAAACTGGAAGGGAAATCATTTCCTGTCGTGTTTACCGGCGTAAACGGACAGCCCCAGGACTATAACAAAAAGGTGATTTTCCTTGACAAAAAAAGCAATCCTGTTTCCAATATCACCGGTATCTATGAAAAACTGCATTTTTGTACCTCCCTTGGGGTGATGAAAGGAGTATTGCCGGAGCTCAAAAAGGTGGTGGTTCTGATGGATAAGAGCCCCACGGGAAAGGCCGTAAAAATTCAGATAGAAAAGGAAATAGCCGATAATAAAAGGGAGATCGAGATAGTTTTTCGTCATGTCGATACAGTGAAGGAGTATATAAGAGAAATCCGGAACATCAACAAAGACCCTTCAATCAAGGCAGTATACCCAGTCGTGCTGAGCGTTAAAGATGATTCAGGTAAATATGTCGGATCCGGCGTAACCCTCAAGGAGTTCTTGAAGAACTCCGTAAAGCCGGGGATGGCGGTCAATTTTATTTTCACAAGGTTGGGGATATTCGGTGGCGCTTCGGTCGATTTTACAGCCATGGGCCGGCAGGCCGGGCAAATGGGGGTGAGGTTGTTAAGAGGAGAAAAAATCCAAAAGCTTCCGATTGAATCGGCACGGGAATATTCGATTAGTTTCAACAAGGCCAGGGCTGATATGCTCGGGATTGTTATACCCGATGAGATCATTGGTGCGGCTAAAATTTACAACACAATGGCCCTGCTGCCGGGTAAGGACGGATAGATTATGCCGCGGATTTCCTTGAGGCACTCGTTGACGGCAAAGCTTATGCTTGTGATCCTTTTTTTGCCGCTCTGTTTTACCGTGGCCGGGTTATTTCTATTCCAGACGGCAGATTATAAGAGAATTAATGAGTTGTCCGGGATCGAGTTGCGGCAGCTTGAAAGGGCTAATGCCGGATTTTTGATCCATAAACTGGAGACGTTTAAAGAAAAAGCCATGCGTATGGCTTCTGACAACCAGATCATTGTACCGTATAAGCTTAATGTGCAGTTTCAGCTTCATGCCTATTTAAGCCTTTTGTCAGAACATAATGGTTTAACGAGCATGGCAATATTTTCTGCTGATGATTCGGTTTCAACGATTGTCGGTCAGATGCCGGAGAAATTTATTATCGACTTTTCGGAAGAGTTCCAAAAGGCCAAAAGCCGCATGAGTCAGGTATTTTATGCCCTTCACCAGGAAGACCGAGGCGTCCGTTTGGCTGTAGTTGCCTTATCGCCGATTCTGTCAGGGAACAGGGTGATTGCCGTGCTGTTTATTGCCAGAGATGTTAAGCTGGGCAGGTCTTTTTCCAACGTGCTGTTGATAAGCCACGGCGCTTTACAATCCCAGGGTGTCGGATCGTCTTTCATCCTGCCTTTTAAGGATGAGATAGAGAAATGGCCGGAATTTGGCAGCATTCCTGTATCGGATAATGCAGTTTTTATATCAAAGACGGCAATTCCGGGGCTCAAGAGTCGGGAAATTTACCTGGTCTGCGGCATAGATCGACATAAGGCATTTGCTGAAAACAGGCGTGTCATCGTTTACGGTGTGTTGATCGGTATTGCAGTTATTTTGATTTTTTCCCTTTATTCATTCTTTTTGAGCAAGCATTTAACAAAGCCTATTTTACATATTGTGGATGTGGCCGAGGATATCAGCTCCAACAAGACAGACGTTACATGGTTGCCGAAAAGGCGCGACGAAATCGGCATCTTAAATGATTCTCTTAAAATTATGACTACCAACTTGCAGAATAGTATTGAAAAGTTGACTGTTGCACAGCAACAAGCCGAATCAGCCAACATAGCCAAAAGCGAATTCTTAGCCAACATGAGCCATGAGCTGAGAACTCCACTGAACCATATCATCGGCTTTACCGAACTGGTGGTGGACAAAAACTTCGGGGACCTGAACGAAACTCAGGAAGAGTATCTCGGCGATGCGCTTTACAGCAGCAGGCACCTGCTCTCATTGATCAACGACATCCTGGATTTGTCCAAGGTGGAGGCCGGCAAAATGGAGCTGGAACCTTCGGATATAAATCTGAAGGAGCTTTTGGGAAACAGCCTGACCATGATAAAGGAAAAAGCCATAAAGCACGGCATACAATTGTCAACCGATATGAAGGACATTCCGGCAACTATCACAGCCGACGAGCGCAAGCTCAAGCAAGTCCTGTACAATCTGCTGTCCAATGCAGTTAAGTTTACATCAGAAGGCGGTGAAATCCACCTGACAGCGGATTTAGTTGAAGGCTCAAAACTGGAGGTTCAAGGCGAAAGATATCCCTTTCAGCTTTCAGCTTCAGACGTTGAGCTTCACCCAAAATGGATACAAATCTCTGTGACCGACACAGGTATTGGATTGAAGCCGGAAGACCTGGAGCGCATCTTTAATCCCTTTGAACAGGTAGAAAGTTCAAAAACCCGCAGGTTCCAGGGCACGGGACTTGGCCTGTCGCTCACCAGAAGCCTTGTTGAGCTGCACGGCGGCAGGGTATGGGCGGAGAGCGAAGGGAAAGGGAAAGGGAGTACGTTTCAGTTTTTGATACCTATTTCATTAATCATAAAATATGGTAAATAACTATGAAAGAACAGCTTGAAAAAGATTATACAAAAGAGACCAATGCCTCTTTTTTAGATAGCCTGACAGGTTTATACAATCACGGCATTTTCCAAATCTTACTGAAAGAAGAGATCAGGAGATCACAAAGATACGGAGAGACCCTCGCATTGGCCATGATTGATATTGATTCATTTTCTTTTTATAACAAACAACATAACTCTGCCATTGGCGATTTAGCTCTAAAGAAGATTTCAAAACTCATCAGGGAGAATGTCCGGAATCCCGATATGGCATCGAGATACTCTGGCGATGTGTTTGCTGTTATTCTGCCAAAATCAAGCGCTCATTCTGCATATACAGCCGTGGAACGTGTAAGGCAATCAGTGGAAACACATACTCACGGCACATTGACTGTAAGCGCAGGTATTGCCTCTTGCCCGAGAGAGGCTTCAAACAGGGAAAACCTTATCCTGAAGGCACAAGAAGCATTATTACAGGCCAAGATCAGGGGTAAAAATAAGGTTTGTTTCCTGGAAGAAGAAAGAAAGTCCGTTTCTGAACAAAAGTTCAAAATTCTGATTGTAGATGATGAACCCCGAAACGTGAAATTACTGGGAGCCATTCTTGTCCCATTTAATTATGAAATAATCAAGGCTTACAACGGGGAAGAAGCCCTTTCCGTGATGAAGAAAGTTGATATTGACCTGGTTTTGCTGGACATCATGATGCCTTATATAGATGGTTATGAGGTCTGCCGCCGTTTAAAGAGAAGTGAGGCGACACGCATGGTTCCAATTGTGATGGTGACGGCCCTGGATGATATGGAGGCCCGGGTTAAGGGGATTGAAGCCGGTGCGGATGACTTTATCACCAAGCCGCCAAATAGAATCGAACTAACAGCCAGAATAAATTCGCTACTCCGGGTTAATGCGCTTAACAAAAAATTAACCAGTATTGAAAATGTACTTATCTCAATGGCCAACGCCGTGGAAGCTAAGGATGCTTACACCCAGGGACACACCCAAAGAGTTGCGGATATGGCCGTGGCACTCGGTAATAAAATGGGCCTTTCAGCAATAGAAACCGAGGCCCTCAGGCTCGGCGGCATCCTGCACGACATTGGAAAAATCGGGGTGCCGCGGGAGGTTTTAAATAAACCAGGGCCGCTTGACCCCGATGAATGGGAGGTTATGAAGCGCCACCCAGAAACAGGTTTTAATATATGTTTACCCTTAAAGAAAACCCTCGGCCCTGCACTGGAGATAATCCGGCATCATCATGAAAAACTTGACGGTAGCGGTTACCCTGACGGTATTAAGGGAGAAGAAATATCTGTTTTGGTCCGCATCATGGCGGTTGTCGATATTTTTGACGCACTGGATACGGATCGACCTTACCGTAAGGGAATGCCAAGAGAAAAAACATTTAAAATTCTCAGCGAGGAGTCGAGTGAAGGAAAATTGGATAAAGGAATTGTTGAACATCTGATGGAAATGGTGGACGCAATGGGTTGAGGTGCAAAAGAACCGCAGGATATGGCCGATGAGCAAGTAAAGGAAAGCGGTTTTATTTCTCCGTTCCAGCAAGCTTGAAAGCGAAAATTTTAGGAGAACTGAATATGGATAACAAAACGATTTTGATCGTTGATGATGTGCTTTTAAACCTTAAAGTAGGATTTAACGGATATCTCACCAAACCGATTCGCAAGGCTCAACTGCACGATTGTCTGACTTTGGCGCCTGGGCGAAAGCAAAATAGCGAAGAGATAACGTCGAAACGGCTCATCATCCGGCAGACCATTAGCGAGTCCCACAAGCGGCGGTTTTGTCTCCTGCTGGCTGAAGACAACATTACCAATCAGCAGGTGGCAATTGCCATACTTGAGAAACTCGGTTACCGCTCTGATGTCGTGGCCAACGGAAAAGAGGCTCTGACAGCCTTAAAGAGTTCCGATTACAATCTGGTGTTCATGGATTGCCAGATGCCTGGGATGGACGGGTATGAGGCAACGCGGCAAATCAGAAATCCGAAATCAAAAATCCGAAATCATGAGATCCCCATTATTGCCATGACCGCGCATGCCATTAAAGGCGATCGTGAGAAATGCCTGGAGGCCGGAATGAACGATTACATTACCAAACCCGTCTCACCCGATGCGATGGCCGACGTTCTGGAAAGATGGCTTGCTAAGCAGGGGGAAACTGGAGAAGGAAGGGAAAATGGAAAATTGTCGGAGCAGAGCGGAGGTCTCGTCTGGAGCGAAGAGGAAGCGGGGAAACTGGAAACTGGGGAAGCATCAGGCGGCCAAGTATCACCCGTCTTCGACCGCACCGCCTTTGTCGATAGACTGATGGGTGACGAGGACCTGGCCAAGACGATCATTACGGGTTTTCTGGAAGATATGCCCAAGCAGATGGCCGGGATTAAGGCATCCATCGACCGGAGAGATGCCAAAGAGACCGGTTCCCAGGCACACAAAATCAAGGGTGCCGTAGCCAATGTTGGCGGCCTGGCCATGAGCGCCGTGGCCTTTGAAATGGAGAACGCCGGTAAGTGTGGTGATCCGGACCGATTGTTAGCTATGCTGCCTGTGCTGGAAAAGGAGTTTGAGCGCTTGCAACAGGCGATGGAAAAGAAAAATTAGAACTACGAAAGACGTGAAATGACGCAAATAATAAAACACAGAATTTTTTTTACTGTATTTCGTAATCAAGGAGGCTTCACATGAAAGTTTTAATTGCAGAAGATGATATAACTTCACGCACTATGCTTCAAGCGGTGCTGAAAAAATGGAGCTATGAGGTGGTCGCTACAGCCGACGGTGATGAGGCCTGGACCTCCATGCAAAAGGAAAACGCGCCGCAACTACTGATATTGGACTGGATGATGCTCGGCATGGACGGCCCTGCGTTATGTCGCAAACTACGTGGTCAGGAGCGGACAGGCGCTCTGTATATCATTCTTTTAACCTCAAAAAATGAACGCCAAGATGTCGTTGCAGGCCTTGAAACAGGTGCAGATGACTACATTACAAAGCCCTATGACAAAGACGAAATGCGAGCACGGGTCAACGTGGGGAGCAGAATGCTGGAATTACAAACCAGACTGCGGGAAAAGGAGAAGCTGCAGGGTGTGCTTGAAATGGCCGGGACAGTGTGTCATGAACTCAATCAACCCCTGCAGGCAGTAAGCGGTTGGTCTGAGCTGTTGTTGATGGACCTTGTACACAGCGATCCAAACTACGCCACGTTGAAAAAAATCATAGAAGGCGTAGACCGCATCGGGGATCTGACGCGCAAGATAATGAGGATATCAAGATACAAGACCAAGGGTTATATGGATAATAAAAGCAGAATTATCGATATTGATCAATCCTCTGCACTTAACTAATAACTAAAACAATTGGATGAAAGGAGAATATCATGGGTGAAAGAAAAATTTTGATAGTGGATGATGAAAAGCAAATTCGGGAAATGTTTGAGCAGGCTTTTTCCAGGGCCGGCTATGAAGTGCAAACAGCGGAAACCGCTGAGCAAGCTCTTGAGATCGTTCGGGAGACGCCCTATTGGGTATTCTTTCTGGATTTGAACCTACCGGGTATGAATGGTATAGAATTATGCAGACAAATACGTTACAACTACCCTATGGCGATATCTATCGCTGTTACAGGATATGCCTCCTTGTTTGAATTGTCGGATTGTCGAGAGGCCGGTTTCGAGGACTATTTTACCAAGCCGGTCAATCTTTCGGACCTGCTGGAAGCCGCTGAGCATGCCTTCAAGAAACTGGAGCGATGGGGGAAAAGATAATCCATAAACTGATCTCCGGCCGGAGCTTGCGTTGGAATGGATGAAAAAAAGGGATTTTTTTGAAGATGCCCGGACTTATTGACGTGTTATGTAGTTCAATATATGGATATTCAGACGGCATTATAGAAGGTTTTGATGGACATAAGAAAACACGCAGCCAGGGCATTAAGGAGTTGTCTGATGCATGTTTTGACACCCGTCAAATTTCTGTCAGAGATGCGGTAGAAAAAATAGGTATTTCGTTTTCCTTAAAAGATGACCCCCAGGATGATATTGTCCTTTTAGGTGTGGAGGTATAGCTGCCTGTGGTAATTTTAAAAAGGGCTAACTTATAGGTAAGGCTCATTTTCAAAAATAAACGCAACATAACTTGAATCTGGTTTTAAAAAATAGTATTAGTGTTTTATGCACACATAAAAAAATAACAAGTTTAATGACAGGATAATGTTATGAGTATACTTATAGTAGAAGATAATCCGGTTAGCGCAAAGATTATAGAATTCAATCTTAAGAAAAATGGTTACGAAACTATTTATGCGAAATCTGGAAAGGATGCCATTGAAAATCTCCAATCAAATATTAAGATTAAGCTGGTTATAACTGACATACTTATGCCTGAGATGAATGGCATGGAACTCCTCAATGAGATAAAAAAGAACCCAGAATGGAAAAATATTCCGGTCATTATGTGTACTTCCCTGTCAGATATAGATACCGTCAAGAAGGCTGCTAAGGCAGGATGCCGGCATTATATTCTAAAACCAATCAATAAGACCCATCTTTTGCAGAAGGTAAAAGAGGCCTTGGTTGATGAAAAGCCTATTCTCAAGGATAGATTGCGGGTGATGTCCGAATTGGGATTGGACAGTGAGGCATATGAGGAGACTTTAAATGACTTCACACTCCAAGTGAATAATGCCATTGAACTTTTAGAAAAACATAGTGAGAAAGATTCTATTCCGGGCATTTCCAAAGTTCTGGCACACATTTTTGAAGGATCATCCCTTGTAGGTGCTGAAGGTATCAAAAATGTCCTGTATAAATCAATAGATCAATTAGAGGCGTCTGACGGAAATGTTCCAACCTCCGAATATCCGTTGATATTAAGGGAACTGAAGGTACTTTCCAGCTACTTATCTCCACCGCAGCCCTCTGATGATAAAAAATCAAAAGCTCAAGACGAAAATGCAGCCTCAACCAATGATAAAAAGCCGGATAAAGATCAGGCCGATAAAGATCAAACAGATAAAGAAGTAACGGAGATTTAGTAATACGTAATACATAAGATCTGCTCAGGGACAAAGGGGCATAGGTTATGTAAAATTTAAGGTGTATCCCACCCGGATGACCACTTCAAAATACCCCACCTGTGGCCGGGTCAAAATACCCCACCCCCCTATGGGTGTCCAATAGAAAATCCCGCCCATGGTAAGGGGAAGATTTTCAGCGACAGAACGTCTATATTTTATTCCTTCTTCTTCCCTAAAGCAAGTTTTTCCGCTGCCTCCTTAAGCCTGTAACTTTTTCCTTCAAACTTGAGCATGTGCCCACGATGGAGCAATCTGTCAAGGATTGCAGATGATGCCGCATTGTCTTTCAACAGCTTACCCCAATCTTCAACAGGACGGTTGGAGGTTATGAGTGTGCTTTTTCTTTT
>JAYEMW010000298.1:0-12722 GCA_034718555.1 Thermodesulfobacteriota bacterium | reverse complement strand
AATAGTGGCTTTTTATATCTATTTTATTTAAGTCCCGTACAAGCCTGGAAGATGAAAATCTATCATCAAGTGGTATTTTTGACATCATTGGAGGCTCTGGAATTATTACCAGATCAGCATCATTAAAAGATGCAGCATAAGCATGCTGGAAGATACTCCTCCGGCTCGAGTTTGATCTGGGCTCAAACACGGCCACTATTCGGCGGCTTTTATAATGACCCTTAACTGCCTTTATGGTTTCCCTTACTGCTGTTGGGTGATGGGCGAAATCATCGATTATTAATACATCTTTAACCTCCCCGAGTATTTCGAGCCTTCTGTTCACCCCCTTAAAGGTTTCAATGGCATGAGCAATAATTTCATCATTTATGCCCAAATAAGTCGCCACAGAGACTGCGGCAAGGATGTTTGAAAAATTATGTTGTCCATAAAGATCAGTTACCAGATTCAGAAACAGCTTATTTTCTTTTAGAATGGTTATGTGCGTTTTATTCTTACTTATTGTTTTATACCCAATTTTTAGGTTCGCCTCTCTGTTTATTGCATAGGTTTTTAAGGAACACCTTGGCTGTTTTATGATGTTTAAAATGAGTGGATCGTCAAGGTTTACGCATAAAAGACCGTCAGCAGGTATTATCTTAATAAGGTTCTCGAAAGATACCTTAATTCCCTCGATATTTTTGTAAATGTCTGCATGATCGAATTCAATGTTGGTTATGACCGTTATATAAGGATTATAGTGCATAAACTTTGGACCCTTGTCAAAAAAGGCTGTGTCATATTCATCGCCCTCTATAACAAAATATGACCCTCCAGTTAATTTAAAGTTAGAGTTAAAATTTTTGGCTATGCCGCCGATCATAAAAGAGGGCTCCATGCCGGCAACCTCCAGTATCCAGGCAATCAAGGCCGATGTTGTTGTTTTGCCGTGAGTACCGGCTACAACAATAGGTTTTTTCTTATCAAAGGCAAATCTTCTCAGGGCCTGGGGCATGGAAAGATATGGCACGCCAATACGCATTAATTCAACTGCCTCGGGGTTATCTTTTGTTATAACGTTTCCTACAATGACGAGATCCGGGGTTGGATGGAGGTTGGAAGGGGAATAACCTTTTTTTAAAGGGATAGATAATTTTTTAAGAAAGGTGCTTATAGGAGGATAAATATTTTGATCAGAGCCTGTTATCTTGTAACCCTTTTCTTTTAACATTCCTGCTATGGATGACATGGCAACTCCACATATGCCCATTAGATGAATATGGGATCCAGGTGAAATACTGTAGTCTTTATTGTACATATGCAAATTCACTCATAACAAGATCATGAATCTTTGGGCGGAAAACTCTTATCTTTTCAACTGTTCTATCCGGATGAATTCGGTTAGTAAGAAATATTACAGTGATATGCCTTTCTAAGTCTATCCATACTGATGTACCTGTAAAGCCCAAGTGGCCAATGCTGCATGGGCTAAAGTAATTTCCAGAGCTGGAATTTTTTACCGATGGCGTATCCCACCCAAGCGCCCAGGTAGAGCCTGAAACAATGTTTTGTCTTGTGAAAAATGTTCTCACAGTTTCTTTTTTAAGGAGTCCGGCGCTATCACCATGATAAATGTTAATTAGTTCGTTGGTTAGTGTAAAGATATCCCACGCCGTACCAAAAAGTCCAGCATGACCGGAATAACCACCAAGGGCATAGGCATTTTCATCATGTACATGACCTTGAATAACCTCCCGCCTCCATGGACAATTTTCCGTGGATGCGCATAACTTTTTTTTATGTCCATTATCCTCAAAGGTGTTGTCAAGATACATATTTTTCAGACCAGGGAAACGAAAGAATACATCATCAAGATATGAGGTTAGATCTCTCCCGCTTATTATCTCTATTATCCATTCTAATAACATAAATCCCAGGTCACTATAAAGAGACGCCTTTTTAGGCCTATTTACAAGAGGCTCTTCCATTATTAAACGCCTGATAACGGATTTTCTCTCCTGTCGGGGGCATTTAATCAGTTGCAGATAAAATGGCCTCCAGTCTTTAATACCTGAAGAATGATTGAGCAACAAGCGCACGGTTATATCAGTTTTGTCTTTCCAGAGAAAGGGTTTAATGATGGATGAAATAGGTACGTCAAGATCTAACATACCGTCATTTACAAGTTTCATTATGGCCAATGTTGTGGCAAGCGGTTTTGTAAGGGATGCTAAATCAAAGATTGTGTCTTTTTCCATGGGAAGGGGATTTGGTATTTTTGCACGGTTGCCTGCATTGAAAAGGAATACAATGTCTTGCCCCTTTGAAACTAAAAGAACAGCCCCAGGGTAAACCCCTTGTTTAAAACCATTA
Organism: Thermodesulfobacteriota bacterium; assembly: GCA_034718555.1. Classification (GTDB taxonomy): domain Bacteria; phylum Desulfobacterota; class DSM-4660; order Desulfatiglandales; family B25-G16; genus M55B121. The sequence continues at coordinate 10,370 of JAYEMW010000298.1, read as the reverse complement.
TTTAGAAATTTGATTATTTTGTCCGACATAACATTTATCAGATCATCAAGCCTTTCAAGTTAGGGTTCACGAAAAAATAAGTTCGCAATTTCAGGTGTTGAGGCGCCCGTCCGACAAGGCGTGGAAACGCAGGAATATCACAGTCATATTCCGAGTTTTCACAACGCAGACAGACGGTATGTATCGGTGCCTGAAATGTGAAGTTATTTTTGAGTGAGCCCTTAGTAAACTGCTGATTCTTCTATTCTAAGAACCATGCTTTCCGTATCAAGAAGGGCAGGGAGGCCGAGGGGTAAAGACATGTTTTCATCGCCATGACCTACAGGCAGACCTGTTATAACAGGTATATCCAAGCCACAGAGCCGATCCTCAAGCATACTTTCAATGATTTCTTTTTTTCCGCAGTCATTGATTTGACCGATAATAAGCGCTGATAATTCTTTTAACACATTGGCTTGAAGAAGCTGCGTAAGCATTCGGTCAAGCCTGTATGGGGATTCTCCTTTGTCTTCTAAAAAAAGAATTGCATTTTTAAACGAGGGTAAAAAAGACGTTCCGCAGAGAGAAGAAATAATAGAGAGATTGCCGCCTAAGAGTATGCCCCTTGCCTTACCCCTGTTTATTTTTTTTCCTTTCCCAAAAAACACCTCAGGCTTATAAGAGGTTGCAATAAGCTTTGATAGGTTTTGCCAGTTATTGTCTTTTGGTAGCTGTGAAAGGGTAGGGCCATGAATCGTGATGAGGCCAGTTTTCTTATATATGGTGTTCAAAAGGGCGGTTATATCACTGAAACCAACAATTATCTTTGGATTTTTGCGGATAATATCAAAATCAATTATATCAAGGAGCCTTGCTGTTCCATATCCCCCTCTTGCGCAAAATATAGCCTTTATCTCCGGGTCTGAAAACATTTGGTGAAGATCGGCCGCCCTGTCATTGTCATGACCGGCAAGATATTGAAGGGTATCAAAGAGGTGTTCACCAAGCCTCAGCTTTAACTGGTAGGATTCTAAAAGGCTTAAACCCTTTTCAATTTCTGATTTGCTTACCGGGCCTGCAGGTGCTATAACACCTACCGTTTGGTTTTTTTGCAGGCGGTGTCCCTTTATGACAGGCGGATGTATCATAAGGATTTTTTAATACTACTTTAAGATAGTTCGGGCAACATAAAAAATGTGTAAATTCTAAGATAGCTATAAATATGTGATTAACACAATATGGATTTTCTAATTTGGGTAAAAAATAGATGGTATACAGAAGGAGGGTATGGAGAGGTACTCAGGATTGCCATTCCCCTGATTATAAGCACAGGTAGCTGGTCAGTCCAACACTTTGTGGATAGGATGTTTCTAACATGGTATTCTCCAGAGGCTATTGCCGCAGCAATGCCTGCAGGCATTCTTAACTTTACTGTAACATGTATTTTTATAGGCACTGCAAGTTATGTAGGTACTTTTGTAGCCCAGTATTACGGGGCAAGGCAGTATGAACATTGTGGTTATTCCCTCTGGCAGGGTCTTTATATCTCAGCGATTGGCGGGGTGGTTATGATAGCCATTATGCCGGCGTCTGACTTGATTTTTACCTATATTGGCCATGCTCCGGAAATAGTAAAATGTGAGAGTATTTATTTTAAGATATTATGTTTCGGGGCCATGCCTGCCATAGCATCGTCTTCGATGTCGGCATTTTTCTCAGGCCTCGGCAGGACAAAGCCTGTGATGTGGGTAAACATCTCTATTACAGCGGTAAATCTGACACTAGACTGGCTGCTCATTTTTGGTAATTTTGGATTTCCTGAAATGGGCATTGCCGGAGCAGGCATTGCAACGGTAGGCGCCTTTTATTTTAATATGTTTGTTTATTTTATAATCCTTGCTCGCCCATCATATGCAAATAAATATGCCACTATAAAGGGATGGCGTTTTAACAGGGCGATCTTTTCAAGGTTAATCAGGTTCGGCTTTCCAAATGGTATACAATTTTTCATAGACATTGCCGGCTTTACCATATTTATACTGCTTATAGGGAGACTCGGCACTGTCTCACTTGCCGCCACAAATATAGCCCTTAACATTAACACGCTCGCCTTTATGCCTATGATTGGCATGAGTATAGCTATTTCAGTGCTTGTAGGCCAGCGTCTGGGAGAGAACAGGCCGGAACTTGCAGAGTTCACCACCTTCTCATCCTTTCATATAACATTTATCTACATGACTTCTGTAGCGCTCTTTTATGTACTATTGCCTGATATCTTTATGATGCCCTTTGCAGCACAGTCGGACCCGCAACAGTTTGCCCCTGTTAGAGATGTTGCAGTGGTATTATTGCGATTTGTGGCGTTTTACTCTGTGTTTGACACACTAAATATGGTCTTTGTTGGAGCAATTAAAGGGGCTGGGGATACGCGCTTTGTAATGTTCACAATTGTGATTGTGTCGATTTTCGTTTTGATTTTGCCAACCTACACAGCGTTAGTTGTTCTATCAACAGGGATATATAGTGGTTGGTTATTTGTAACTGCTTATATCATAGTGCTTGGAATAATATTCCTATTTAGATTCCTCGGGGGAAAATGGAAATCCATGCGGGTTATTGAAACAGGTATTGTTACTGTTTCTCAGGCCTTTCCACAGTCACCTGCCGGTGAATAAAGACACTCCCATTATACCTGATTAAGGGATCCTTTTTCCGTCATTCCGGCGAAAGCCGGAATCCAGTCTTTCAAGCAGTTGCAGACCATCTGGACTCCTGTTTTCACCGGAATGACGACTTTTTACGAGTGCATCAAGCATGACCCAGGAAAACTTCTGCATTGAAATCTTTAGTTTTTTGAAACTTCCTCAGATGATTTACCAACGATTCTTTGATAGCCTTTTGGGTCTGTGTCTGCTTCAGTATTTATGATTAGTATTGTTGCATCCCGTTTTTTTAGAAGATTATTTTCCATGAAATCAGGATTTTCCCTGCACAATGCAATTAAGCCTGCCAGGCCTGCAGCTCCGGATTCGCCCGATACAATACCCTCTTTGGACAGCAATCTCATTGCTTCCTCGCTGTAGGTGTCCTCTATAGAAATGAACGCATTGAATCTGTCCCTGATTATAGGCCATGCAACAAGGGAGGGTGTTTCGCAATTCAGGCCTGCCATAATCGTTTGTTTAGGCGATAAAAATGAATGCGGTTGTCCATCCCCTGTTTCAACAGAATGAAACAAACATTTGGCTGATTCAGGTTCCACAGAGACAAGGCAGGGATCATTTACAGAATCATTAAAAAAAGTTGCGGCAGATGAGGCAAAGGCACCGACACCTGCCTGAATAAAGATAAGTTCAGGGGTTCTTTCACCTTGCTCTTTAAGCTGAAGGGATATTTCCCAGAACATAGTAAGGTATCCCTGCTGGATATGAAGTGGTATTTTCATGTTTCCAGGATATGAGATATCTGAGATAACTATATTATTTACCCAGTCTGAATTTTCTCCGGCACGCCTTACTGCTTCGTCGTACCCCCCTTTTACTACTACCACCTGCGCGCCTTCAGACTCGATTGCATTAATGCGAGCAGGGGTTGTGCCTGAAGGGACAAAAATAATGGACTGGCTTTCAAGAAGTCTCGCAATCCATGCTACTGCCCTGCCATGATTTCCGTCAGTGGCACAGTAAAAGGTAATGCCATCGGCCAGGTCTCGGCCTTCGTCGGAGAAGAATTTGTCCGGGGTTAGATTATAACCACTTCTTTCGTAAAGAAAACGATAAACGGCATATGATGCCCCAAGTGCCTTAAATGCCTTAAGCCCAAAGCGCCTTCCCTCATCCTTTATCAATAATTTTTTTATCCCAAGATCACTCGCAATATTTTCAAGCGATATAATGGGTGTAGGATTATATCCTAATAGTTCTCTGTGAAACTTGTAAACTTCCTCAGGCGAGATAAATAAGGGAATCTTTTTTTTTGATAGATTATAATTCAACAAGGTCTTCAAGTAAGTTCTTCTCCTTCACAAAAGGGGCATAAATAAATAAGTAAATCAATCTAAAAAATTTACAAATATTTTTTGACAGGATTAACCCCGCCATGCGCGGGGCAGGCATGGATTAACATGATAGTTTTTTCTTAACAGATCAATATCTATGGGTAATAACAGGTTAATAATCTATGCATCAGTTTTGAAATGGATGAATTGCCGGTGCGGAAAAGAAAGTGTGCGTGATTGCTGAGAAATGCCCATGCATAACATGCAGTATTTGTGGTTGGAAGCAGAATACATAGGCGATTTAATAGGTCATCTCGGTCTTTATTATCCCTGAATATTTTTCGGCGCTCTATTCCCCTGATGATAATGTGGTGCAAAACGCCGGGTGCATCTAAACCAGTTAATCTTGGCATACGAAAATGAATAGCAAATTAGTATACGCTATGTCAAGTTACTTATTTATTTTTAAAGGGCAAGATCTATTAGAACGGCACATCAGTGGGTGTTTTTTTAGAGTGGTGTTTTGAGTAGTTACATTAAATCTAATATTACTTATTCTTTGCATTTTCTCTGCGATAAGAATCCCTTTTTTATATGAAAAAGTATAAGAAAAAGGTTTTTTTGTGTCAAGTGAATAAATATTATTTATTAATGCCCGTTATTCGTTTTTAAAAATATTTTCATTCCTCGGGATAGGCGAAGGTTGTATGTTTTATTTTACGAAAAACGCTATCTTTGTGATATGATTTTTTAAGGAACTTCCATTTATTACGACAATTAAGGAATGCAAAGAGAGTTATCAATGTTTTCATTTGAAGTTTTGACAGAGGAAGGGAGGGCAAGGGCCGGTAATTTAGTGACCTCCCATGGTTCCATTGAAACCCCCTCATTTGTGCCGGTCGGAACTCTGGCTGCAGTAAACCCTTTATCAACAGAGGAACTGCTCAGTATTGGGACGCAGGCTATTATTGCAAATGCATTTCATCTTCACCTTCAACCAGGAGAAGAGATTATAAAAGAGATAGGCGGGCTCCATAGGTTCATGGGGTGGAAAAGACCTTTGATAACAGACTCCGGCGGATTTCAGATATTTAGTCTTGGCGCTGGAAAAGAAACCGGATTAGGAAAAGTGGCATCAATGTTTACGGATGACAGGATAAAAAGGCCTTATGCAAATTTAAAAAAAGAGAAATCTTTATTGAGAGTGGATGAGGATGGTATTAATTTTATCTCGTACATTGATGGCTCAAAACATAGCTTTACACCAGAGCATGTTATAAAAATAGAGCGAAAACTCGGCGCAGATATTATTATGATGCTTGATGAATGCACCTCTCCTCTTCATAATTATCAGTATACAAAAGAGGCTATGGCGAGAACCCACAGATGGTCTTTAAGGGCATTAGAGGAATTCCAGCTAAGTTCATTTAATAGCCAGGCCCTTTTTGGGATTGTTCAAGGAGGTGCTTATAAGGATCTGAGACTGGAGAGCGCTCAATTCATTTCGGAACAGGACTTTAATGGATATGCAATTGGCGGTTTACTTGGAGACTCAAAAAAAGATATGCATGAGGTTTTGGACTGGGTTATGCCGTTATTGAAGAAAAACAGACCGCGGCATCTTTTAGGAATAGGTGAGATAGATGATATATTTGAGATAGTGAGCCGGGGCATTGACCTCTTTGACTGTATTTTTCCTACAAAACTGGCCAAAACAGGGACGGTCTTTACAAAAAGGGGAAAACGATATAGAATACACCTGCTCAATAACCGATATAAAGATGACACCAGGCCTATTGATGAAGAGTGCAATTGCTATACATGTTGCAATTACTCTAAGGGGTATATCAGACACCTTTTTAAAATTAAAGATCCTTTTGCAGTAAGGCTTGCAGCCATTCATAATCTAAGTTTTATAGAATCATTAATGCGTCATATCCGCATGGCAATAAGAGAGAAGAGATTTTCTGCATTCAGAAGAGAATGGTGCCGGGACAATTAAAATTAGTAGCCGTTCACGGCTTGAAACTTGTCGAAGATCCCGCCAAGCGGGGAAATTAGAAAATAGAAATTTGGCAGTGATGAAACGGGTTTACGCAGACAGAATAACTAATTAGAGCTGATAGGAGGCTGTCCGAGAATAGTAATTTTTTCTCAAATCGAGGAATGCGAAAAAAATTGCCGCAGGTATATGGTTGATATTCCGAGGATAATTTTTTGAGTATGACAAAGAGTTGAGGAAAAAGGGCATTCTCGGACAGCCTCCTATAGAATTGCATAATGGCCTTTGAGCAATAATGAAATCCGTGGAAAAATAGCAAAATAGCAAAGGAAAGGTAGAATGACTAAGGAAAAATTTCCCACTACACAGGCAATCAGGGTGTTGAAGGCACAGAATGCGGCATTTTCCCTACGGTTCTATAGATACGAGGAAAAAGGGGGAACAGCAGTGGCCTCAAAGGAGCTTAATGTGAGTGAGTGTTCCGTTATAAAGACCCTTGTCATGGAAGACGAAAAGGGTCATGCATTTTTGATTCTAATGCATGGAGATAAGAAGGTTTCTACCAAGGCCCTTGCAAGATCTTTGGAGGTCAAGACAGTTAAGCCTTGTGAGCCTGATAAGGCACATAATCAAACAGGATATTTTGTAGGAGGCATATCTCCGTTTGGAACAAAAAGAAAACTCAATGTCTATATTGAGGCGACAATTATGGATTTGGAAAAAATATATATTAATGCAGGCAAAAGAGGTCTGCTCGCAGAGATGAAACCAGGGGATCTGTTTAATATATTAAAGCCTTTGCCTGTAAAGGTGGCAATCTAACAATCTCCTATAGTGTTTCAATAAATACAGACCTCGAAAAATTTAGCTAATTTTGGGATAATATTTTGGACAAAAGGGTGCGTTTTTAAGTCAAGATCAGGGGCCAGAGGGCAGTGGGCAGAGACGAGAAACCAGCAACGAGAAACCAGGGGTCAGGTGTTAAAACCTTTGAACCTTGAACCCAGAACGCTGAACCCGTGAACGGATACACAATATGGATAAAATGACGCCGGAAGATCTTATTAAGAAAATTGAATCAGGTTACTCTCTTCCATCGCTTTCACCGGTTGCAATGAAACTGATTGAAATTGCATTAGATGACTCATGTACTGCTGAGGAGCTATCGTCTACCGTAGGCAGGGATCCTTCGCTCACGGTCAGGGTTTTAAAGATGGCAAACAGCGCCTTTTTTCATTCTTCAAAGCCCACAACCTCCTTAAGGCAGGCCATTGTGAGAATGGGGTTTCAGCGCCTGAGGATAATGGCGCTGTCTCTTTCTTTGAGAGATACATTTCCCATGGGAAAGGTAGGGCCGTTTGATTATGAACAATTCTGGAAAAATAGTCTTTACAAGGCGCTCATATCCAAATGCATAAGTGAGCAATTAGGCGAAGGTTCCCCTGATGAGATATTTATTTCTGCATTAATTATGGAGATAGGATTTCTCATCCTTTTCGATCTAATGATTAAGACAGACGCAGGAGTATCCTCTATTAAAATAGAGCCTTTAGAAGAGCTGCTCGGATGGGAGAGGGAGCGTTACGGCATAGATCACAGGCAGGTGGGAGAAGCCGCCCTTAAATGCTGGAAATTCCCGGATTCAATAGTGCAGAGCCAATTGCTCTATGGTGAAAATGCCCTTTCCGAGAATGCCCCTTTACTGTCAAAGATTTATGAGTTGTCTGGAAGGTTTTCACATCTTATATCACATGATTCAGCAGGCTTCCACGCCCCCTTTATAGAGGCTGAAAGGATTCTTGGTCTAAAAAGCGATAGGATTAATGATATGTTGATGGAGACCTTTGACCAGGTTCAGGATATTGCGGAAAATCTGAATTTAGAATTAAATAAAGAAAGGGACCTCCTGGAGATTATGGAGAAGGCCAACAAGACCCTCAGTGATATTTCAGAAAAAATGTCAGGTTACGATGAGGTGAATGACAAAAAACCGTTACCTTCCTTTGAGTCGCTGAATGGAAGAGAAGAAATAGTGCAGCATACCCTTCAGGCAGTAGCCCATGAAATTCGTAATCCCCTTCTTGCGGTAGGTGGATTTGCCCGCAAACTGGCAAAATTCGTTGATTCAGACACAAAGGGAGGCCAGTATGCAAAGATTATTCTTGAGGAGGCCTCAAGGCTGGAAAAGGCAATCTCTGAGATGAGTAGCAAGATGGAATAGCTTTTGGCTTTAAATATTGGTAAGGGTTCAAATATGTTTTCTGACAGGATAACAGGATGGGCTGGATATGTTGATATATACAGACCTCGTGATTCTTATTATACAAATGACTGGAGATCTTTATATCACGCGGGACTGCAAATTAATTGGACATCAGTTCGGTCTGGGTTCAGGGTTCAAAGTTCAAGGTTAACCGCTTTGCACTTTTTTCCTTAGCCATTGATTTCATTGGGTTAATACCACGAGAGTTTAACCTCTGAACCTATGAACCGTGAACCTTTTAACCCAACTCCTGGATTGGAAACAGAGTTTTGTGTCCAAAATATTACACCATCATACGCTATAAATTACGAGGTCTGTATATAAGTCTAAATAGGCGTATTTTTCTGTTTAGAGTACATTATAGCCGTAAAATAATACGTCTTTAAGGCAGTTTAAATTAAAGTTAGGATATAATAGAATAGGAGAAATATTATGGAATCAGTAGATCAATTGGCGAAGAAAGCTGCAGGGCTTCAACCAATTGAACGTATTCGGTTAGTTGAGGCAATATTATATAGCCTTGACAAGCCCGATCCAGACATTGAGCAGAGTTGGATTGCCGAATCAGAAGCTCGATATGAAGCTTATAAACGAGGAGAGATTGATGCAATTGATTGGGAGGAGATTAAAAAGAGGTATGAACGTTGAAGGTTCGGTTCGTCTCTCCAGCTAATATTAAATTTGATGAAGCCGTAAGGTAGTATGACCACCAGTTACCCGGTTTAGGCTTCCGCTTTTTTCAAGAAGTGGATGCTGCCATCGAAAGAATAAGGCTTATGCCAGAAGCATGGACAAAAATAGGCAATAGAACACGACGTTGCATCTTAAAAGGTTTTCCTTATACTCTTTTCTAAGCGATAGAAAAGGATAATATTTTAATTACCGCTGTGGCTAATCTTCACAGAGATCCTGAGCATTATAGGAATAGAATCATATAGGTTGTTTTTGTGATCCATCAATTCTTTATTGCTTGATGAGCTGTGACATAAAAGAAAATGAATTTAATTGAGAATAAAATCCATTTGCCAAATGTGTAGGTAACCGTTGTTTTTATGATACATTTTCACGAGGCCGGTGAGACACACAGCCCTTATAAAGAAATTAGAAATGAGTCTAACCGGAGTAGGACTTTTTGTGGAGAGGGAGAATCCATAACAAGGGAAGGAAATTATTTGCTGATAAATTAAGTTATTGAATTGTAAAAGACCGTCCCTTTCGCCCACACAAAATCTCAATATACTATTTATTTTCCAAAAGGCGAAACGCTAAAATTTGAAAACAAAGAAGAAATGCCGACTCAATATGGCTTCACCAAAATGAAATGTGGGAGTATATGGATGATTCTGAGGATGATGATTTGTGATTTACAACATAAAGCTGAACATTGTCTGTATCCTTTACATTTTGTCAAGCTGCTCCTATGTAAAACCGTATTCTTCCCTGGCAATTTTGAGCATTACCCCAATCTTGAAATCTTTATAACCTGTTATTCTATTGGCAGTTGTCCACAATCTCTGATGTTAACCTGTTTCGAGGGTTCTCCACTCGATGATCCCAAGGCCTCTATGCTTTTGATTACATCCATACCGTCGGTCACCGTTCCAAAGACCACATGCTTGCCGTCAAGCCAGGAAGTTTCGGTCGTGGTGATAAAGAATTGTGAGCCATTCGTGTTAGGACCCGCATTTGCCATTGACAGAATTCCAGGTTTCGTATGGCTGAGCGTGAAATTCTCATCGTTAAATTTGCTGCCGTAGATCGACCTGCCACCTGTCCCGTTATGATTGGTAAAATCGCCACCCTGAAGCATAAAATTCGGGATGATCCTGTGAAACGTGCTGCCCTTGAACCCAAAGCCCTTTTCACCTGTACACAAGGCACGAAAATTCTCGCTTGTTTTGGGAACAATATCTGTTCGTAATTCAATCACTATTCGCCCTAATAATTCGCCATCAGCCTCAACGTCAAGAAAGACGTTCACATTTTTCATTATGTTCTCCTTTGCTCGTTGCTCGTTGCTCGTTGCTCGTTGCTCGTTGCTCGTTGCTGGTTGTTTGTTTGCCTCGTCGTTGCAATCCCTCCGCATTTAAGTTCAATTGCAATAAGGGTTCACGAAAAAATAAGTTCGC
>JAYEMW010000297.1:0-12730 GCA_034718555.1 Thermodesulfobacteriota bacterium | reverse complement strand
GATATAGACGAAGAGGGGCAACTTGTTCAGACAAGACCGGCATTTGGTGGAAATATCATGGCATCGATAATTTCTCCTTACACAAGGCCTCAAATGGCCACTGTAAGACCAAATGTTTTCCCCTGCGAGGAGCATGGTGATATAAGAAATGGGGAGATCAAGGACTTTGAAGTAGTGCTATCCCAAGCCTCAATCAGGACTAAGGTTGTGGGCATAGAACAATTAACAGGGCAAAAAGAAACGAGTATTGAGGAGGCGGATATTATTATTTCGGCTGGAAAGGGGTGCGAGAAAAAAGAAAACCTTAAGCTCATCAAAGAATTGGCAGATGAACTTGGAGGGGTAACGGCAGGTTCAAGGGCTATTGTTGAACTTGACTGGATTCCCCACACCAGGCAGGTAGGTCAATCAGGCCACACTGTAGGTCCTGAATTATACATAGCCGTGGGAATCAGCGGGGCTGTTCAGCATATTGTCGGGATGAGCTCAGCAAAAACCATTATAGCTATAAATAAAGATCCTAACGCACCTATATTCAAGGTTGCAGACCTTGGCATAGTTGGCGATGCAATGGAGGTTCTGCCGGCTTTAATAAAAAGTATAAAGGCCTCGGGCCTTCGCTCTTGACAGTATTATGAGACAAATAAACTTATCTATCTCGTTTTAACCTCTTTCAGCATATAAATAAGTCCTATTGTTAAAAAGGGTATTATCGCAAGTAAACATAGAACCGGCCGGATGGAAAATACATCGGCAAGTTTGCCTGTTATAGGGGTCATAATTCCCCCCAATCCAAAGGCAAACCCCATCATAAGGCTTGATACCATCGACCTTCCTCGTGGCGCCAATTCTTGTGCCATGGCAACCCCCAGGGGCAAGGTAGCCATTGTCATGAATCCTGCTATGAAGGCAGCAAAATACACCCAGATGCCTGACGTATATAACAAAAATATGAGACTTGGCGTTGCAAGCCCATGGGAAATATAGAAAATCGGTTTGTATCCAATCCTGTCGGATAAATGGCCTGCAAGAAGCCCGCTAATAGACCCTGCTACTGTGAAGATGGATATAAGCGCCCCTATTGATACAAGCGAGTAACCCTCCTGGGAAAATAATACTGTAATAAAGCTTCTGAATGAGACGCCAACAAATGCCCTCAAAACCATTATTATCCAAATAAGAACAATTGATTTCCATACATGGCCTAACACCTCTTTTAATGACCCAAAAAAACCGAAGCCTTTTAGTCTTTCTCCAAGTGGGATAGGAACGATCTTGAAAAGATAAACCATTACTGCAAGACCAATTATCATTGTAAATGGAGATATCCCAAGGCCATAAGCGCCCACTAAATAAGTGATAAAAACAGGCCCAACTGCAAATGCAAATGTTCCCCCGGCATTAAAAATCGACATGGAAAGCCCAAAATGCCGTCCTGAATATTCAGACACCATTCCTGCGGTAGTGGGATGAAACATCGAGGAGCCTATGGACCCTAAGGATACAAAGAGTAGCAGTATTAAGAAAGAGGGCGCTACCCCGAGAAGAGAGATAAAGATAATTGTGAAAAGTGGACCGCCAAGTACAAAAAACCGCGTCCTATAATGATCCGCCACATATCCAGCGGCAGGTTGAACTATAAATGCCATAAGCCTGCTTATACCTACAAGGATGCCTACCTGCGCCAGGGTAAGCGAAAATTTTTCCACGAACACCGGCAATAAAGGATTGATAAATGCGGAATAGAAATCCCCTATAAAATGAACAAGAGTCAAGGCAAATATAATTTTTACGTTTGTGTTTTTTTGGTCTTCCATAACAATAATGAATAAAAAACCACCTTTCGGTGGCTTTCTGAGTTAACAAATTCAAAAATCAAACCTGATAGTCTCTAAAATGTCTTCCGGCCTTTAATCCATGGCCATTGCAGCAATTTCCGCAATATCTAAGACCTCTATTTTGTCCTCCAATTCCTCCACCTTAACAGCATCATCCAGCATCTTGGCACACTGAGGGCAAGCAACTGCTATGATATTTGCACCAGTGTCAAGGGCCTGCCTCACCCTGATCCTATTCGGGCTATCTTCTCCACCTCCCAGGATATCGGTAAAGAAATTACCCCCTCCCCCACCGCAGCAAAAGGCATTTTCCCTGTTTTGCTCCATCTCAACAAACTCAATACCTGGGATTGATCTCAATATCCTTCTTGGCGCATCATATTCGCCATTATGTCTGCCAAGATAGCATGGATCGTGGTATGTAATCCTTAATTTAAGGTCTTTTAAAGGTATCTTTCCGGACTCCATCAATGGCGCCAGAACCTGCGTATAATGATATACCTCAAATGCCCCTCCAAGGTCCGGATAATCGTTTTTAAAGGTATTAAACGCATGGGGATCCAGGGTTACAATCTTCTTTATACCCCTTTCCTTATAGAGGGAGATATTGCTCTCTGCCAGATATTTAAACAAACCCTCTTCGCCCAGGGTTCTCACCTCATTTCCATCGGAGTTTTCCTTATCTGCAAGAATACCTATAGACAGGCCTGTCTTAATTAGTAAATTTCCCACGGCCTTTGCAATCTTTTTTCCTCTCTCGTCATAAGATCCAACATCTCCAATATAAAAAAGATATTCCTGGTCTTTGTATTCTTCAACAAGGGTGCCCTCTGCCCATTTTCCTCTTTCCTCAGCAGGTTCTTTGTAGGGGTTGCCGCTTATGCTGATATTCTTAAAATAATCTCTCACCGTTGGGGGTATAATACCTTTATCTACAAGTTCTCCCCTGGCCGCTATGAATATATTTACCAAATCCTCTCTAAAGGTAAACACGCAGTGTTCGACACAGTTGGCGCAGGTGGCGCAGGAATATATTATCTCCTGAAAACGTTCTGAATTTTTTATCTCATTATTCAGCCACGCCCTGATAAGCCACATCCTTCCGCCAGGTGAGTAGGTCTCAAACATAAACTTTCTATAAGCAGGGCAGTTAAAATCATTATAATCACCTGTCAGTTTACAGTAGCCGCACCTGAAACACCTGTGGACAATGTCTTCATATTTCATTCAATTAACCTCCCAGTTTCCAGGATTCATTATTCCATTAGGGTCTAAACCATCCTTTATCATTTTCATAAGATAACGTGTATTTGGATCCATTCTCTCAATTGCAACTTTTTGTTCGGCAACCGTTGGCTTCCAATAGACTCCGCCTATTTTTAGAACATATTCACTTATTTCTTCAAGGGCATTTCTAGTTCTATCCATCATATCAGGGTCCGCCCTGTTAAAGGTAAAGGCAAAACCAAACATCATACTGTGGCCTCTGCCTATTATCCTAACCATACCGGAATATGCAAGATTATATTTAGAGGACATTTCAACAAGCTTTCGTGAACATTGCGGATACTTTTCCACAGTAATAATAGGCCCTGAATACTCAAATCCGCCACCTTTTTTTACGTCCGCCAACCTGCTGGCGCTTGTCTGGGGCATCTCTAAAAGTGATGGTTTCATGGCAGGGGGAATAGACATAAAACCCCCGTCTTTATTTCTTATAAATCCATCCAGGGCATTCCAGATCATTTTTCTCTTAAACTCTATCTCTTCGTCTGTATCTCCGGTTAAATAAAAACTTACATGGTGGTTATCTTTAAGCATCATTGGCAATGGTTGGCTGAAAATTAGAACGTCCTCCACCATTTCAGTATGGGTGATTTCATATACCATATCCGGAACAAGGTCTTCATTATCCGTAACAAAGATCTCTACATCTCTTATTTTCTTTTTGGGGTAAAGCTTTAGTCCTACCTTGGTGATAATTCCGGTTGTGCCAAACCAGCCAAGGAACAGGCCGGACAGATCAGGGAGGGGAGCCCCTTTTGAAAACCAGTCTGGAGATATGGAAGGAGACCCTATATTGCATATCTCCCCGGACGGAAGCACAACCTCCAAGCCGCTAACCATGTCGGAATTAAATCCATATTGCTGTGTCAACCTCCCTTGCCCATGAATTATTACATTTGAAGCTATTGTTGCGGCCGGAGGGGCATCTGGAATACTATGACGCAATCTTGGATGATTCTTTTCAAGGTACGATTTCAAAAAACCCTGGGAAGTACCTCCTTCAACTATTACATAACGGGCCCGCTCATTTACCTTTATTATTTTATTCATTCTTTTCATATCAACTACAATTCCTCCCTTCAGAGGAATCACAAGCCCGGTTAAGGATAGCCCTGCGCCCATCGGCACAATTGATATCTTCTCTCTGTTCGCAAGCCTTACTATTTCCTGTATCTCTGATGATGTCTCTGGCAAGACCACATAGTCCGGCTTATTCTCCGGCATTAAACCTGGATCCCGTGCATAGAAGAAAAGCTCCTCAGGTTGATAAGAGACATAATTTTCCCCCACTATTTTAGCAAGGGCATTATAAATGTCGCTCATAATATCATACCTCCATTTCCGGTTCTTCACCTATGGCCATTCTACAGAGATCTATTATGTGAAGAGGTTTAATGCCCCTCTTAATAACCTTTTCGGACAGGGCGTTTTGACATGCAGGACAATTAAAAAAACAATATTCCGCCCCGTTATCTACCATGTCATCAATATTTCTCTTTTGCACATCATTCTTAAGCTCATAGCCTGACATCATCCCAAAAATATCCCCACAGCAAAGGGCATTTTCATCCTGGTATCTTCGGTCCACGAGCTCAACCCCGATCAGCTCCATAATATCGCTTACAAAATGATGTTTATCAGAAGATAACCTTGACGAACAGGGCCTTTGATAGGCTGCCTTAATGTTCAAGGGCCTTATGTCAGCGCTTAATTCTTTTAGCCTGTTATATAGATACTCAAAATAATGGATAGGTTTGAAGGGAACCTCTATGCCATAGGCAGGCGCAAGGGATGTGAAGGAGCCATAGCATTCATCATGCATACACACAACCTCTTCAACACCAAGTTTCCTGAAATTATCCATAATTACAGGGAGTCTTTCCTTTATTATGGCGGTATTGGAAAAATGAATGTAAACTACGTTACAGAAAAACTCCTGGCCAAAAATATACGAGGGCATCACATCCTCAAAGAGCCTGCCCTTGACTAACTTTAAAAACTCCGGCATAAAACCAAAGGACAGGATTTTCTTCTTAATATCACCTAATCTGTATTTTCCTAAAGGCTCCCCAATATTAATCCACTGCCTGGTTATAGCCCTTGGCGCTGTTAGTATGCCCTTCTCCTGTCTTCTTTCCGTAATGAGATAAAAGGGGTGATTGCCACGTTTGCAATACTCCTCACAGCCGTAGCATGTAACACAATCATGCAATACAGGTGAATCTTCTCCCCTGAATACCTTTAGCATCTCCACTTTTGCCTCTTTCTTATTAAAATCCATATACTGGCATTTAACAAGACAATCGCTCGTGGGGCAGGTTTTACAAGTATCTTCATCAAATTTTAATGAAAGCATAGGCATTACCCTGTAAAATTTTTGAGTTAGAGCATATACGAGTAAACATGCCTGAGTCAATCAAAAATATTTTTAAGCGTTCACGTTTTCCCGCTGAAAGCGAGATTCAGGGTTAAGGCTATGCAAGATCACAGATGCCTCTGGGACCAAATCAAAGCCAGGTCCTCTGGGCATGTAATTTTTAATAAACTATATTGAAAGCATTCTGGCACGAAAATGGCATTAATTTTAGGATATTATTTTTATGGAAAATACAGGCATGTATATTAAATATGATAATTTCGCAGGCATTAAACTAAACACACCCAACATATACCAGGCAAGCAAAGGTGATGGGGAGTCAAGTCAGGGGAACAAAAACCGTGTAAAATCATTTAACACATGGCTGCAAAGCAGCATGATAGATGGTTACTCTAATATTAACCTTTCGCCGGAGGGTCTGTCCTTAGATAAAAATGCAGTCAATAAACTAATACAGATCATTCAAGCCCAGATCGACTATTCTTTGGTAAAGACTGTAACAGGGGACACGTCTTATGGCAATCTATGGGGACAGGGCAACCTTCCTGTATTAGATGTGTCAAAAATCCGACACCCCTACCAGCCAAAGGAAGAAATGAGTCCAAAAATGGACTTAGACCACATCATAGATCACGCATCAAATTGTTATAATGTTGACCGTAACCTCATAACATCCGTTATTAAGGCTGAAAGCGATTTTGATGCAAAATGCACATCAAAAAAGGGAGCAATGGGCCTCATGCAGCTAATGCCTGAAACGGCTAAAGAGCTCGGAGTGGAGAATCCTTATGATCCCTATGAAAACATCATGGCCGGAACAAAATACCTCAAAGGCCTTTTAAGAAGGTATGACAATGACACTAACAGCGCTTTGGCTGCCTACAACTGGGGCATGGGAAACCTTGAGAGAAACCCCGGCAAATTACCCAGCGAGACCAGAACCTACATAGCAAGGGTCAATAAATTTTATCAAAACGCCAAATCTCATGGATAGGGTAGCTGTTTTTTAAAGAATTCTTGTAATAATACCTTTGTGTTAATTTTATCCTCAAAGGACCTTTCCATCAGCATTCTGTATACATCACCGTCCCCGAGGATGGTGCAGTCGGAGACCCCTTGCACACCACCTATAAATCCCAGCAGTTCTTTGATGACTATCTCAATCTGGCATAGGAGACTGTCCGAGAATGTCCTTTTTCATCGATGGTTATCATAGAGTAATCCAACTCTATACCTATTAAAGTCCTTTTTGTTTGACATATATTAAAATGCTGCTAAAATGTAATTTAACATATAAAAAGGAGTTTCGCATATGGAATCAATTAGTGTAACAGTTTCAAATAGGGGCTACATTGTTTTGCCTGCCGGCATCCGGAAAGAAATGAACATAAAACCGGGCAAAAAGATTTTATTACACAAGGAAGAAAATAAAATTATTTTACAGCCCATAAATTCTTTTACACAAAAATTAGCAGGGCTGACCGCGCAGAGTTTCGGCAAAAGTCCAGATGAAATTAAAGCATATATTGATGAGGAACGGAAAGAGCAATGAAATTAATTACACCCTCGGCGCTTAAAAAAAGAATAAGCGGAAAGAAAATTTTGATTGATACCAATATCATAATTTATTTAACAGACATGATACAACCCTATGAACCTCTTTCCAGGTTAATATTTGAAATGATTGAAATTGGTGACGCGTCTGCTGTGTTATCAATCATTTCGGTTGCGGAAGTTATGCAGGGACCTATAAAAAAAGGGCGCCACCAAAATGCCCAGGATGTTAAAAATTATCTTATAAATTTTCCAAACATTTTTTGTCAGGAAATAACTATGGGTGTTTTAGGTCGCATGGGAAAAAACAACCTGATCAACTGGTCAAGATTGAGAACTACCGACAGCCTGATAATAGCTTCCGGTCTATCAAATGGTGTGGAATTATTTATTTCTAATGACACTCATTTTAAAAAAGCTATCCCCGGAAATTTTGTCCTCTCCTTTGATGCTTGATAAAATGATCAGAAATTTACAAACTTAAAAAATCCCTTTCACAAAAAGTAAACATTTGACAGGATAACCCCGCGTCCCGCGGGGAAGGCATAGATAGACATTATATTTATCCGCCATAAGTCCTGCGGGTTAATTTAGTTTACCCTGTTAAATTTCCCGGAGGGAACCCTATTTAACAGGATAAATCAAAACCATATCCTGCAATCCCTCCTCGGGATAATATGGAATATAAAGAAGTCACGGGAAAAATTATCATGTTAATCATGTTAATCCTGTCAAAAAATAGCTGAATATGAATTTGTAAATTTCTGAGTAAAAGGAGATGATAATAAATGTTAAATTTTAATATCCCAGGCAGAGGTGAATTTATAATCAAGAATCTAATCCTGGATCTTAACGGGACAATTGCCTTTGACGGAAATATCATAACAGGCGTAAAGAAAAGATTGTCCCTCTTGACCAACCATGTGAATATCTTTGTCGTTACTGCAGATACAAATAAAAATGCACAACAATTGGTAAAAGGCTTGAACGTTACATTATTTAAGATATATAAAGGAGACGAAGATTCCCAAAAACTCGGTCTTGTCTTAGAAAAAGGAAAAACCGAAACAATATGCATAGGAAACGGAGCCAATGATGCCTCTATGCTTAAGGAATCTGCCATTGGAATCTGTGTATTAGGAAAGGAAGGGACTGCAACAGAGGCATTAATAGCATCGAATGTAGTTGTACATGGTATTAACGATGCCCTCGATCTTTTGATAGAACCTCATAGGTTGATAGCCACACTAAGAAGATAGTCAAAAAAAATAAAATCTTGCCAAATATTTCTGAAATTAAGGAGATCTTATGAATATTTATAGCTCGATAGTTAGTATTGTTGGCGCAGAAAGGGTATCAAACAGCCCTGAGGAACTTTTTATTTACTCAAGAGACTCAGGCGCACAAATGCATCGAAATGCTGACTATGTTGTCATGCCGGAAACTATAGACGAGGTACAACGTATTATTACCCTGGCAAATAAAGAGAAAATCCCCGTTACCCCTTTAGGCGGAGGTTTCACCCTGTCTGCCCTTGTCGTGCCCAATAAAGGCGGAATTGTAATGGACATGAAAAGGATGGATAAGATAATCGAGGTAAACGAGATAAGCAGATATGCCATAATCGAGGCAGGCGTGTCTCAGGCGGCATTAAAGACATATCTTGAAAAAAACCACCCTAAATTCCAACACTCAACCCCGGAGTCTCCACCTACAGTAACTGTAGTTGCCAATGCGCTTATCCAGGGGCACGGCCATATATCACCGCGATACGGGGTTAACTCCGATATGATAAACAGTATGGAAGTAGTTCTGCCAACAGGCGAGATATGCAGGACAGGATCTTCCTCTGTCAGCCCATACTGGTTTACAAGGGGTCCTCTGCCGGATTTGTCAGGTTTATTTATAGGCTGGTATGGAACAACCGGCATTGTTACAAGGCTTTCCCTTAAAATTTATCCCAAGCCAAAATACAGGGAAGTCCTGGCCTTTTTAGCAGATAATATAGATTCAATAACAGACGTTATCGCTGAGGTCACGTATCTGGACCTACTTGAGGATTTCTTCCTTATAAACCAGGAAAAGCCGGACTGGATGAACCATATTTTCTACATCATTATCGTGTCAGGCCATACCAGGGAGGAGCTGGAACTAAAAAAGAATATGTATAAGGCCTTATTTAGAGATTATAAGGGCGGGGAAAAGATTTCCTTTGTAAAGGATCTTCACCCGGCTCTAAAAAAAAGATTTCTCGATGTTCCACCTTTAGCCGCCCTGGCCGCAGATTTCAGAAAAGGCGGAGGCTTTGAATATACAGGGGCCATACTTCCAATAGATAAGGTTCCCGAGGCATGGAGAAGGGGGGTAGAGATAGCACATAAACATGGAATGCTGTGTTCTTATGTTCATCAGGTATTAATGGGTAACAGCATAATGTTTGGGTTTAATTATTCCTTTAATAGGGCGGATGAAGAGGATATTGAAAAAACGAGACAGGCAATTGAAGAGTCAAACAGGGTGACGTTTGAGTTAGGCGGCATGGTGTGGAAGGGTGAGAGAGAGGCACAACAAATGACAATGGAAAAAATGGATCCAAATACTGCCGAGCTGATTAAAAAAATAAAGGCTTCCTTAGACCCAAATGGCATTATGAATCCTGGTAACTGGGAGAAAGTATAGATTAAGGAAAAAATATGTCTCTTTTAACCTTTCTTCTTGAGGCAGTGTTTATATCCCTGTCCGGTGTAATGGCGCCTGGGCCCATTACTGCCGTCACATTAGGAAAAGGTAGCAGTTCCCCCCATGTCGGGGCCTTTGTTGCAATAGGCCATGGGATCATTGAGTTTCCGCTTATGATATCCATTTTTTATGGCTTTGGATATTTTCTCAAATTATCTTATATAAAAGCCGGCATAGCTTTTGTAGGTGGGTTGTTCCTTTTATTTATGGGTATCGGCATGTTTCGCAGTATGACACAACCCGAGATCACTTCGAGTAAATATTCCCATTCTCCAATTATGGCCGGCGTTCTCCTAACCATAGGAAATCCATATTTTCTTATTTGGTGGGCTACGATAGGGGCTGCCCTGATTTTTAATTCCTTTAAATTCGGTGTGTTAGGATTTATAATTTTCATGTTTGTTCACTGGTTGTGTGACCTTGTATGGTTTTATTTTCTATCGGCGCTCTCATTTAAGGGAGGCAAATTCTTTGGCAAGGGATTTCAGAAAATTAGCTTTGGGATATGCGGGGTTTTTCTCTTGTTTTTCAGTGGAAAATTTATTTTTGATGCTGTTAAAATGATTTTTATGCAGGGAATTTCTTGAAAGGTGTTTTAGCCTTATTAAAAAAATAAATGAGAGGAGAAAAATGAGAGAATATTTTTTTAAACATTCAAAACTATTACCTCTCTGTCTCATCGTTATTTTGACGTGGACGGTCAAATGCCACGGCCTATCCGTGAATAAAAAGGGATAAGCTCTACGGCCGGATATTTGGTCAAACAACTGAGCCATTCCCTTTAACAAAAAACTGTTTTATTGCCCCTTGGAAATTTGTCGGCAGTACACAAGTAGATATTTTCAGAGATAAAAAGGGAGCAGTGAAGCACCTAACCGTCCATTCTGCCTTTAATACCATGCAGTTTGATAAGTTTAAATAAACAACTTAGCCGCAGACTCACACAGACATACGCAGACATTACAGGGAAAATAATCCTGATATTAATAATCCACCCTCAAAGAGGGTGGATTATTATTTATTGACTTTTCATACCGATGTAATTACAATGTGGGTACTTATTAAGTCAAAAAGGTAAATTATGAGAGCACGTGTTGTAAAAATTGGCAATTCCCAAGGCATACGTATTCCGAAACCTATACTTGAACAAACAGGGATTATGGAGGATGCTGAGCTCGAAGTAGAAAAAAACCAAATCATTATTCGCCCTATTTCAAATCCAAGAGATGGTTGGGATATTGCTTTCAAAACAATGTCCGAAAAAACTGACGACGTGCTGATACATGGAACCGAAAATATCTCACATTCTTGGGATGAAGAAGAATGGCAATGGTAGTCAATAGATTCGATGTATATTTGACAAATCTTGATCCTACCGTTGGATCTGAAATTCAGAAAGCCAGACCCTGTTTAGTTATTTCACCTGATGAAATAAACAGACATATCCGCACCGTCATTGTTGCTCCGATGACTACCGTAGGAAGAGACTATCCCACAAGGGTACCATGCAAATTTAAAAAGAAAAACGGGCAAATCGTCTTAGATCAGATACGAACAATAGACAAAAGACGACTTATAAAAAAGCTTGGTTCTGTTAGTCCGGAAACTCAGTTAGAGGTTGTTTCTATTTTACAACGGTTATTTGCATTTTAAGGCGAACTAACCTGTCAATTCACCTGCCGGTGTTACATTGCGCTTCAAACCGGCAGGTGACCTTGGCGTTAAGCCAAACCATTTCAATGTGGAGTCACTATGAATGGACTGATAAAATCGCTCAACAAATCCTTATTCTTCACAGCAGTATTAATGTTCGGAGGAATCTTTCTATCACATGCTGCTGAGTTACAGAAGTTCACTAATGCCATATTGATAGATAATCCAGCAAACGATGGAGATAGCTTCCTTGTGGAAGCAGATGGAAAACCCCTCCATGTAAGACTTTATTTTGTTGACTGTCCTGAAACTTCCATTAGCTCTAAAAGTGATGCCCGTCGTGTACGGGAACAAACACGTTATTTTGGATTAACCAATGCAGAGCACACCATTCATTTTGGCAACGAATCAAAAACTTTTGTTGAGGGTATCCTTGCTAAGCCTTTTACTGTTTATACAGCCTTTGCAAGTGCGATGGGAAGATCATCTAAAGGGAGAGTATATGGATTTATCACTACATCTGATGGAGATAATTTGGCAAATTTACTTGTTAAAAATGGCCTTTCTCGTACTCACGGTATAGGCAGGAAAACGCCTGACGGTATACTACGCAATGAAATGATTGAGAGACTTAGAGATTTCGGCAATGTTGAAACGCACTGGCATTTGGTTAAAGAGTGATCCTGAACGAATTGCTGAACTTCGTACCAAACAACGTGTTGAAGAACAGGAATTGCAGGAAATAAAGACTCAGGTGAAGAAAGCTGAATCTCCAGAAGGTTTACTTGACCTAAATACTGCTACTGAAAAAGAGCTTCAGTCTATCAAAGGAATAGGCCCTGTTCTTACTAAAAGGATTATAGCTGGTCGTCCCTATCGCACGGTGGATGATTTGCTCAAAGTGAAGGGAATTGGCCCCAAAAAACTTGAAAAGATTCGGCATTATGTTGTGACAGGTAAAGAATAGAGGAATTAGCGTTTTCATAACCATTCACTGCACTTGACCGCTATTCCGCTGCGTCCATAGAGGCAGGTGAGCTTTTCGTTATGTCTCGAAATATATCACAGCAAACTACCTAAATCCGCAAAAGTGCTTGACACAAAAACAATTCTGCCTTACACTTTAGTAAGATATTATTAAAAGGTAAGGAGAAAATAATGTCATTAGCTACTCTCACAACTAAAGGGCAAGTAACAATCCCAAAAAAAATCAGAGAATCTCTGAAATTGCATACTGGCGATAAAATTGAAATTATTGTCACTGAAAAAATGGAAGCCATCA
>JAYEMW010000296.1:0-12849 GCA_034718555.1 Thermodesulfobacteriota bacterium | reverse complement strand
CTGTGCAAGCGCCCTTGCTAATCCAACACGCTGCTGCATGCCGCCGGAAAGTTCTGCCGGATAGCTCTTTGCGTTTTGTTTAAGTCCGACCTGATCCAGGGCCTCCATGGCGCGTGATTCCTGTTCCTTGGAAGGCACACCGGCTACATTCAAACCATAGGCAGCATTTTGCAATACTGAAAGGTGAGGCATCAGGGCAAAGGTTTGAAATACCATACTCATGGTATGCCGCCGCAAATTTACAATTTCCTTTTTATTCATATGCGCCACATTTTCGCCGTCAACGAAAATTCTGCCCGATGTCGGCTTTATGAGACGGTTGAGCATGCGAACCAGTGTAGACTTGCCGGAACCCGAAAGTCCCATGATCACAAAAATTTCTCCGGAATTAACGCTGAAGCTCGCATCTCGAACACCAACAGTAAGTCCGGTTTTTTTAAAAATATCGTCCTTATCATATCCATCTTCTATTAATTTATAAACCCGTTGTGGGTTCGGCCCAAAAATTTTAAATAAATTTTCTACTACAATTTTCTTTTCCATAAATATCCCGTGTGACCTTTAAAATGGTTTTTGATGGTTTTTGATGGTTTTTATATGTTTGTGAAGATGATAAGAAATTCCTTTTTTAAACCGTAAGGGGACATTAACAAAAAAATGAGAAAATTGTAACCTCTTTTTCTAATTTTCCCCAAATTGACCCTTTGCAAGCAGAAGAAGCGTTTTCAAGACCAATGTAAAGGCAGAAAATGTAGCAGGCTTGAAATTTTGCGATTAGTTTCAGTTATTTTACCAGAGAATGGGCAGAAGATGTGTAGACCTCCCCTGTAACCCTTATGGGCCCAAATTAAAGGGTGGGCAATGCCTCGACAAGCTCAGCACAAGTTTACCATAATAGATGGATCTCCATAGCCGGGCCAACCGTCATCGAAGGGTTCATAGACTATCTGGCCATTTTGATCAAAGGTTTCTTGTCTGGGCGGGTCTCTGGAAGATTTTTGTACCCAGAGCCCAAGATGTTCAAGGATCTGCCGTATTACTTGAGGATCGGTAATGAAGCTTATTATTTTCATCTCTCCTTCACAGCGAGGACAACAGAGGGGGTCCATCTCATAGACCTTTTTGATACATTCACGCCAGGTCTTTGATGGAATACGTGGTGGTTGATAGTCAGATACGTCTATTATCTCCACATCCTTCTTAGGCACTGCTACCGGTTCATCACCAGGTCTCTGAATCCCCTGTTTCCTGCGCATCCCTCGTGATTTATTTGAATACCATCCATAGTAATAACGTACCATCTGAAATGATTTCTCAGGGATATGCTGCGAAATAGCTGCTATAAAGTCCTCAGCCTTATATACCTCAAAATTCTTTTTATTATTACCATGGCTCATCTTAGAACGGTAGATAACTGTAGCGGTCTTGTCCATATATGTAAGCTTCTCAACAGAGAAGGTATTGCGGATAATGTACTGGGCCAGGGCCTCCCTCCCCCCATCATCATCTCTTCGAACCCTTACCCCGTTGTGGACACTGAAGCCAGAATTTCTCCAGCCCATAAGCCTATTGATTAAATCATCGCCTATCTTTCCCTCCTCTTTAAGCATCTTAAAGACACTGGCACGAAAGGTCTTCTCAGGGGGCTTCAAGTCAACCCCTGGCATTACGTAGAAGGTTCCAGTCCTTGCAAAAAGCCCATCGGAGACTATGGCATGAATGTGTGGATGAAACTTATCAGGATAACCCCCGAAACTATGTATGCTCATAACCACACCAGGTACTCCATCGGTAAGCCCTATTGTCTTTCGGAAAAACAGAAGTAGGCTCTCATAAGCACAATGGCATAGCCTTGTAAGGAGGGCCCTGTCATACTTAAAGTAGACACGGAGCATAATAAGGATAGTGAAGACATATTGCCTATGGGGGGCTGGGTAGAGGATATTATCCCGCAAAGATTCTCCGAACTGGAATACTTTTTTGGCATGGCAGGCCCGCCCTGGCGCGACTAACTCCATTTTGAAGTGAAGATCTAGGTTTATTGCTCAAGAAACGGTCCCTTGCAATTAACACAGGAGACCAGGTCTGGGCCAGGGAAGGGCAAAACCATCTGCCCTTACAGCTAAAGGCAAGCAAATATTCATCTCTACACTCCATACAACGTACTCTGGCGAAACCATTCTTCAGATCCCCACATGTCAGATACTGTCGAACCACCTCTCCTATAACAGGACGAAAGAAACCGTACTTTTTCTCAAACCTTTCTTCATAGCACTGCTCAAAGCCCTCATAATGGTTGTTACACAACCTCCACAGTGGAGACGCCTTAGGTTGCCTGGGGTGATATACTTTCCTTTTGTAAGAATAATCTTCCATCATCTATAAAAAAATAGCCTTTAATTGCTATTAAGACTCTTCAAGCAGGAGCTTATGATTGACCAGGTTCGTTGTTTTATAGTTCATAAGGAAAGATCATTTCCTATTGAATTGGTGCCTCAATACGGAAAAGAATGGACTTTGAGGGTAATATTTGGCCCTCAAGATGAGCAATTCAGCGAAAAAAGCAAGAACGTCTTTGTTGAATCAATGTATAATGTAAGCCCAAAAGCAGACCGCACCGGAATAAGATTAACAGGCCCGGCTATAGAGAGAATGCCGGAAGCAGGGGAGTCGATAATCTCTGAAGGGGTTATCTCTGGCGCTATCCAGATACCGGGAGACGGGCAGCCTATTATAATATTAGGCGAGACAGTTACAGGGGGCTACAGAAAGATTGCCACAGTGATTTCAGCAGACCTACCATTGTTAGGGCAGTTAAAACCAGGCGATACAGTGAAGTTTAAACAGGTATCTTTAGATGAAGCATACAAAACCCTGCAGGATATTGAAGATAAGATAAAGAGGTTTAAAGACGGTTTATCTTAAGATGTGGCGAATTCTTCATTTAGCTTATCAGACACAAACATGTGACCTGGCGAATGAGTTATGCAGATACCAGGCCTCGCATTTAAAAGGGCCTCTTGGGGGGTTACCCCGCAGGCCCAATAGACAGGTGTTTCTCCGCTTTTAATCTCTACTGCATCGCCAAAATCCGGCTTAGATAGGTCTTTTATGCCTATTTCCTGCGGGCTTCCTATATGCACTGGTGAGCCGTGGACAAATGGGTAACGGGCAGTTATCTGTGCTGCCATAACAACTTTTTCAGCGGGAATCGGGCGCATGGTCACTATAAGGGGACCATTAAAGATTCCCCCGTCTCTGCACCTTATATTAGTAATATACATGGGCACATTTTTTCCCTCCTCAATATGGCGCACAGGTATTTGTGACCTTATAAGGGCCTCCTCAAAGGTAAAGCTGCATCCAAGGAAAAAGGTTACAAAATCATCTTGCCAGATGTCCTTTATGTCCTCTTTTTTCTCAGCTAATTTACCTTTACGGAAAACATTATATTGAGGAACGTCACTGCGAATATCCGAGTTAGGCGCAAGAAAATTTGTTTCATATGTGCCTGGTTCTAATACATCCAAAACAGGGCATGGTTTTGGATTTCTCTGGGCAAAAAGGAAAAAATCAAAGGCATATCGAGACGGCAGGATATAAACATTTGCCTGGGCATAGCCAAGGGCCAACCCAGCAGTGGGATTGTTCCATTTCCCATCGCGGATAAGCCTTCGCAATTCACCGGCAGAGAGTTTCTTTATATCGCTCATAAGATCAAATCCCCAAAAAGGCCTTTCGCACCATATCGCTTTGGAGGAGTTCTTTGCCCTGCCCCTCCATCACTGTCCTGCCTGTCTGGATCACATAACCACGATCCGAAAGCTCCAGGGCCTCTCTCACATTTTGCTCCACAATCAGTATAGTCATGCCCTCTTCTTTTAAAAGTCGCACGGTATCCAGCACCTCATCTACCAGGCGAGGGGCAAGACCCAGGGAAGGTTCATCTAACATAAGCAGCTTTGGATTGGACATCAATCCTCGGCCAATAGCCACCATTTGCTGCTCACCGCCGGACAGGGTAGAGGCCGCTTGAGTTCTCCGTTCCTTCAGGCGAGGAAAAAGATTATAAACAAATTGCAGGTTATCTTCAATACGTTTACCGTCGTGCAATGAATATGCCCCTAACAGGAGGTTTTCCTCAACTCCCATTGGGCCAAAAAGCATTCTCTCCTCAGGTACGTATATAATGCCCATAGAGACAATTTTCTCTGTACTAAGGTTTTGAATTTCTGTCTCATTTAAAAATACCTTGCCGTCAAATACACCTACAGATCCAATAATTGCCTTAAGAAGTGTTGATTTTCCTGCTCCATTTGCTCCGACAACACATACGGTTTCGCCTGATTCTACGATCAGGGAAAGCCCCTGAATAACAGGTAAACCGGAATAACGAACCTTTATGTCCTTTACCTCAAAGAAATGTTTCGCCATAAGTTACTTAAACTCCTCAGCGTGCTCCTGGACGTAACGCTCTCCCAGGTATGCCTTTATTACTTCAGGATCATTGGCTATCGCCTTAGGGTCTCCTTCAGCAATCTTTCTTCCAGAGTCCAGGACTATCACCCTATCACTGATATTCATAACCAGCTCCATTACATGCTCTATTAACATAACAGTAATACCCATACTGCTGTGTATACCGCGGATAGTGGCCATTATTTCTTCTATCTCTAATGGGTTAAGACCTGCTGCTACCTCGTCTAAAAGCAGCATCTTCGGTTCTGTTCCTACGGCAGTAGCCATAGTAACACGCTTTTGTGCGGCCACTGGTATCTCGCTAAGCATATAATCTGAAAAGTGCTGGAGCTTAAATTCCTTCAGTATATCCTTTGCCCTGTTTCTGGCCTTAAATCCTGATCCGGTACGCATAAAGCACCCTACCATGACATTCTCAACAACGCTTAAATCTCCAGAGGCTGCATAGACCTGGAAGGTGCGTGCCATTCCGCGCCTGGCAACCTCATGGGACTTAAGATCTGTGATTTCATGGCCGTCAAAGAAGACATGCCCGGATGTGGCAGGGTATAATCCGGCTAAACAGTTAAAAAGGGTGCTTTTTCCCGCGCCGTTAGGTCCGAGCATTCCAATAAGGTCACCCTCATTGACCTTAAAAGATACATCGTCATTGGCGGTTAAGCCCCCGAATTTCTTTGTAAGCCCATGAACCTCAAGCAATGCCATTATTCCTTTTTCCTCCGCCGTATTTTTTCAACAATACCCCATATTCCACGAGGTTCAACTGCTGAAACGAGCATTATTATTGCCCCATAAATAATCAAATCGATTCCTACCAAACCTACCTGAGCGCCTAACCATTCCTTTAAATAGCTTTTCAGAGGTATTAGGACACCAGCTCCAATAATGGGCCCCCATAAAGAACCCGCGCCTCCAAGCATGGCCATAAGCGCAATAAGTATGGATATATCCAGGCTCATGGTGTCTTCCGGCTCAATGTTTTTTATATAACAAGCATGAAACGAGCCAACAACGCTGACAAAGGCTGTGGCAATGGCATAGGTCTTTATCTTGGCCCAATGAACATTAATGCCCAATGATTGAGCCATTTCCTCATTATCTTTAATGGATCGAAGTTGAAAACCTAATCGTGATTTTCTGAACCAGTTGACATACAGAATCCCGATGAAAAAAAAGAATAGAATAACATAATAATAATAAATATCCTCCTTAAAAAGGAGCCTCAGAAAGTCCGGCGGGCTATACTTTATGGGCGATATCTCAAGGCCCCGGGCAGCGCCTACAAAATCCCACACCTCAAAGATATCCTTTAACACAAGTGATGCAGCTATAGTTGCAATAGCAAAATAATGTCCTTTAAGTCTGAACAATGGGTAGCCAAGCATAAAAGACCACATAACAGAAAAGCAGACACCTATGGGCATTGAAAACCAGAAAGGTATATCCCATCGGATTAACATAACAGTTGTTGTAAATGCCCCTATGCCGACATATTGAGCCTTTCCCAGGTCTACCTGACCACCATAGCCCCCTATGGTATTCCATCCCATGCCATACAGGGAGAACATAAAGAACTGAATCATGGTTGCCATGGCAAAAGCAGAGTGGGGAAATATTGGAAATAATAAAAGCAAAATCGAAACAACGCCGGCAACTGTAATGTCTAAACGGGGAAAATCTGAAAAATCAAATGTGCTTTTTAACGTTTCCATCCAAACAATCCTCTCGGCCGGAATACTACAATCAGAAAATATGCCAGATACACCCACATGTACTTTAATGAGGTCATTGGTACATTTGACATCCAGTCAGAATCAAAGGCATAGGTGAAGAAATCCCATATTCCAGGAATTTCAGTAATAATGCCAACTACCAGTCCGGCAAAGAAAGCGCCCGACACGCTGCCAAAGCCTCCAAGGGCAACTATGGCAAAGGCAATCATGGTAAAGAGAAGGCCTATAAAGGGATTGACTGACCAGAAATTTACAAGAAGGGCGCCTGCAATTGTAACTGTGCCGCCACCAATTCCCCAGGCCAGGGCATTCATCCTTTCCGTAGGAATACCCATATATCGGGCTCCCTGTGCGTTAAGGGACGTCGCTGTAAGGGCCTTGCCAATTTTAGTCCTATTCATGAGCAACCACACGGCCACGAAGGAGAGTATTGAAAGCGCAGCCGCAGCCAGTTTGGTGGCAGGGGCAATAACCCCCATGCCGAATTCAACACTTTTTCCTACAAGAACGCCGCTGTGAATTGCCCTGTCTTCTGCTCCAAAGAAGAGAAGAGCCAGGTTCCTTAAAAATATCATTAGACCGAATGTTCCAAGGAGTTGGGCAACCATAGGGCCCCGAAGAAGAAACTTAACAAAGCCGAAATAGCAGATTACGCCTAACGAAAATCCTACTATTCCTGCAACAGGCAGTGTGAGCAGAGGGTCCATCCCAGTAGCCTGGGCCGTTAGAAGACCAGTGTACATGCCTACCATAAGGAACTCACCGTGGGCAAAATTCACTACCTCCATTACCCCGAAGATAATGGTAAGGCCCAGGGCCATCAGGGCCAGCACCATGCCAATAAGTAGACCGGCAGAGATAGATCCGACCAGGATATCCATAAAATTTCCTTTTTTCTGGAGAGGTGGATAATTTATCTACACGAGCTCCTCTCTAAGGTCAGTGAGGAGCTCGTGTAAGGGGTTTTTATAACAGTTTTGTTACCACTTAAAAGGATAGATCATATCTGCAGTAGACACGTCAAATGGGTATATAATCTCTAAAGAAAGGTTCCCATTTTTTTTCTGGTATTGACCAATAAGGCCTGATCCAAGAACATTCTGGCCAATCTCATCTCCGGATGTTGAAAACTGGATGCCGGCCCACGGTACAACAAGTTGTTCTCCCGGAATACGTATAGAATTTGCAGTCTTCTGAATGTCCGCCGGCTTTGAAGAGCCGGCTTTTTCCAGAACAGAAACCCATGTTTGCAGGCCTGTGAATGCCCTGGCAGATGCCCCGCCGAGGTCATTACCCGTTTTCTTTTTGTAAAGGGCGTTAACCTGACCAGCTACCTTTTTAATGCTTGCTACCTTAGGGAGAAATACGGTTCTCGTTAAAATTCCCACAATATTATCCCTAAGGGTGCTCCGGAATTCCGGCTTTTCAAATCCTGCATCCTGCCCCCATATAATCTTTGGCGTAGCTTTCTGTGCCTTTAAGGTCTTAACCAACAAGATGGCGTCTGATGTATAAGAGGCAAAGAGCATTGCATCAGGTTTGGCCGCCTTTAATGACCGGACCTCACTTGACAGATCCGGAGACTTGGCCGTATAAAGGAGGGATTTTTTTAGCTTAAGACCATACTCTTTAGCAAAGTATTCTATAAGATCAGCTACATGCGAGCCCCATTCCGTCTTTTCGCATGCGGCCGCAATTGTCATAAGATCATTTTTAGGTACTGTATTTACACCCTTCACCTTACCCTCAGTCAGTCCCTTGAGCAGTTCAAAAAGGTCCTTGGTAAACCATTTGTCGTGTGGAGTTGTTCTCCAGAACCATTTGAACCCTCTCTGAGTTAATGGCGGAGAAGTAGAGGAACCATTTATCATTGGCACGCCATACTGCTCACATACGGCGCTCACCGTTTTTGTTACTGAGCTGTGATAGCATCCTAATATGCCATTAACCTTGTCATCAAGGATAAGTTTCTTGGCAAGGTCCGCCCCAAGGGTAGGATTTGCCTCATGATCTTTAAAAATAAGCTCAATCTTTGCGCCGCCAAGGCTCTGTATTCCTGCCTTTTTTGCCATATCCATGTCTATGTCTGCCATGACATTGTTTGCAATCTCAGCAGAAAGTTCCGCACCTGCTCTAAGCTCGCGGCCTGCAGCAGCAGCGCCACCAGTCAAAGGATAGATGACACCGATTTTAATCACCTTGGAACCAGCCATAACCGGGCCGGCAGTCATGCTTAAGAAAATCGCAAGAGAAACAACCAAAGTTAAAAATAGTACTTTTTTCATTTTTTCCTCCTTTTAATAAATTACTTAAAAAATTATAACATCCCTGCCTGCAAATGACATGTAAGTTATTTAAATATAGCCAGGTTAAATGTCAAGATATATTTTGCTTTACTCCTCAATGATTATGCACATTATGTCCATAACATTTGTGCGGGTTGGACCGGTTTTTAGTAGATCTCCTAAAGGCTCAAAAAATGAATTGGAGTCATTATTGGCCAGGAACGTATAAGGATTTAGGTTTTCCTGCAAGGCCTTCCTGCATGTCAGGCCATCAACTATAGCCCCTGCTGCATCAGTAGGACCATCTGTCCCATCCGTACCGGCGCTTATAAAGGCTATCTTTTCCCAGCCGTCTACGGCAATGGCGAATGACAGCGCCAATTCCTGGTTTCTGCCTCCCTTGCCGTTTCCCTGAATTGTAACTGTTGTTTCTCCTCCGGCCAATATACAGGCAGGCGGAGATATTGGAAGATTTGCCTGGGAAATTTCCTTTCCAATTGCAGCCAAAAACTTTGCTGCCTCTTTTGCCTCTCCCTCAATCTGAGATGATATAATCATTGTATTAAACCCAAGGGAAACAGCATGCTCTTTGGCGGCCAAAAGTGCGGACAAGCTATTTCCTACAATAATATTATAAGTCTTTGAAAATGCCTGGTCCCCAGGCTTGGGTGTTTCAGATATAGCGCCTGCCACACCCTGTTTAAAATGCTCCACTACACCATTAGGAAGTTTCTCAACAAGATCATATTTTTCAATTATATTAGCGCAATCTATGTATGTATTTTCATCGGGTACTGTTGGTCCGGATGCTATAATATCCAGTCTATCGCCTATAACATCCGACAGAATTAAAGAGATTAGAGTTGCCGGGTATGAAGCCTTTGCAAGCCATCCGCCCTTGCTGCGGGAGAGGTGTTTTCTGATGGAATTAATTTCATTAATGGTTGCGCCACATTCCAGAAGAAGCCGGGTGGTTTCTTGTTTTTGATCGAGATCAACGGGGTGCCACGGCGCCGGCAAAAGAGCGCTTCCCCCACCTGAAAAGGCACATATAATCAGATCATCTTCTGTACACGCCTCTATTTTTTTGATAATCCTTTCAGTTGCCTTAAGTCCTGATTCATCTGGAATCGGGTGGCCTGCCTCCATGGTCTTTGTCTTTTTCAGCGGAACCCCATGTCCATACTTTACTATAATCAAGCCTTCAGTAAGATAATCTCCGAGTATATCTTCAATGGCCTTTGCCATTGGGGCGGTTCCTTTCCCTGCCCCTATCAGTAAAACCCGCTTACAGTTATCAAGGTTGTAGGATTTTTCACCTGCATATAACAGGTTGCCTTCGCGCCTGACATATTGTAAAACAGCGTTTTCAGGGTCTACAGCCTTTAGTCCTGCCCTAAAAATAGACTCCAGTGTTTTTTTCTGCTTTTTTGTCATAAAAGCCTCCTTTCCATAGTCACCAAAAGATCTGATGCTCTTTGAATATGCTTTAGAAAAATCACCTTAAGGCGTTTGGATGAAAATATTCTATGATAGGTATTTTTTTAAGGTATTAACAAACTTAAAAATATCACTCTCCTCCGTATCAAAGGAGGTCATCCAGCGAACTTCATTTTTATTTTCGTCCCATACATAGAAAAAATACTCTTTCTGTAATGGTTTTATAACTTCCGCCGGTATAATTGAAAATATCGCATTTGTTTGAACAGGCTGCGTTATTTTTATCCTGGGAAGCTGACTTATCTCTTTAGCCAACACTTGTACAAGGGAATTAGACCTTTGGGCATTCAGCAACCACAGATCGTTGGTCAGCATTGCTTCAAATTGGGCTGAAATGAACCGCATTTTTGAGTGCAATTGCATGCCTTGCTTACGAATATATTTAAAGTCTATTGAGAATGTTTTATTGAAGAATATTACTGCTTCTCCAAACATCATGCCATTTTTGGTTCCTCCGAAGGATAAAACATCAACGCCTGCATCTACTGTTATATCCTTAAGGTTGGCTTTTAGATAGGCAGCGGCATTGGAGATTCTCGCACCATCCATATGCAATAATAGGCCATGGTTATGTGCCAGTTCAGCTATATCTTTAATTTCCTCAACCGTATAGATTGTGCCAAGTTCAGTAGGCTGAGTGATGGAAATAACCTTAGGCTGTGAGTGGTGGGGAAATCCAAAGCCATGGAGCAGGAGTTCAATCTGGGACGGTACAATTTTTCCATTCCCCGAGGGAATTGTCTGAATTTTACATCCAGTAAATTTTTCCGGCGCACCGCATTCGTCTACATTGATATGTGCTGTATCAGCACATATAATTGAATTATATGGCTGAGTTATCGCCTTAAGCCCCAACACATTAGCGCCGGTGCCGCCATAAACAAAGTAAACATCTATTCCGTCTCCAAAATGATCGTTAAACTTCTTTAATGCCATATCTGTATATTGATCGTCCCCATATCCTATGGCATGACCATTATTGCATAAGTTAATAGCCCTTAATATATCCGGATGTGTGCCTGCGTTGTTGTCGCTGGCAAAGGTTTTTAGCGCTTGCATAATAGTTATTCCTTATAATAACTAAAGTAGTGTAAATATGAGAGGAAATAAGTTTATTATTTAAAAGGGAACATCATCCTCTTGCGGTACATCAATAGGCATATTGTCAGGTGAAGGCGCATTATCCTTTAATTGTTTTAAAAAGAACTCCAGCGCTTTTACAGCCTCTACCTTATCTCCTAATTTTATTTTCCATGGAAGACTTTTTTCTAAAGGCCCCTTACTCTCACCCCTCTTCTGTGGATAGCACCATTGCATATAAATTTTATCGTCCTGCCCCTTTTTAGCAGAGACCAGAGAATATTCTCCTCTATAATAATCCAATGTAATCCCATCACCGAATCTGGTATCCTTATATTCATAAAAAATCTGGTCGTCCATACCGCTCCTCCTTTTTAGTGCCTTAAATTAGATATTGTGGGTGAAAAATTACTTTTAAAAAACCATTTTGTCAAGGCTTTCTACGGCCTTTTAAAACCTTTAATTTTTGTAACTACTCAGGTATATGCCACAAAGGCACTAAGCCGCAAAGATTACATCAAAAGTTGTAGCTACAACTTTTGATGTAATCTCTCGCAAATCTTTATACCAAAGGATTTAAGGCCTTTAGGCCTCAAATCCTAACAACTTAGGTTGTTAATTAGGCCTAACAAAAATTTTCTTATTGTGCAATGTTATCAAATAAATCAATACGTTACAGGGGTAGGTAGTCTTTTGGCATCATAATTGCCGAATATAAGCAACAAAGTCTTTTAAAAGAAAAAAACAAAACAGGGTTCCTTCTGTTGTACATTACTGAAAAATCCATAATATTAGGAGCTTTATAGTGTCTGAACGAAAACCTCGAAATATAATTTTCAAGTTTTGGCCTTAAATCTTCAAGGCTTTGAAGTTGCGTTGTTTTTTAATCCAAAATCAGCAATCCCTGCCCGACGGACGGCAGGCGGGCAAAATCTGAAATCTTGCCTGAGCCGGCTTTTCGTTTCGGCACTATATAGGTTACCCTTTATGACAATCACCAAGTCAGATTTAATAAACTCTGTTTACAAGAATGTTATCCTCCCTAAAAACAAATCTGCAAAGGTGATTGAATCCCTCTTGGAGATTATCAAAAAAACCCTGGAGAATGGCGAGGATATCATGATCAGCAGGTTTGGAAAATTTTATGTAAAAGAAAACAAGGGCAGAAAACCTATGAATGACGAGAATTATATATCAGGTGAAAGCAGACAGGTTGTCTTTAAGTGCTCGGCAGCTTTGATGAAAAAAATCAATCATTAACCCCTTTCTACTTTAATACACTCTTTATGACAGGTCTCCAGAACTTCATCTATTGAAAGATCCTTCGGGATAGTTATCTCAAATGAAAAATCTTCATAGTTAGATATTGCCTTTACCTTCACCCCTATATATATTATGAACAATGTTTGTTGTTAAATTTAATTCCTTATATAAGGCTATTTATTTAAGCATCTGCATTACACAATTGCCAGAAAATATCATGGTTAAATTGAGTCAAGGTCAGATCCCTCAATTTTGTAGTAAATGTGTAAGGGTTTGCTCTACAGGGGTCGCCTCAACTTGAAGTCGCAATTTGTGATTTCAGGTTGGCAAACCCATCAAAGAATATCAAATTTATTGAGTTGCAAAATACTTTGCCCATTCAGAAACATTGTCCATGTTTGCAGGGTGGGCGCCCATTTCAATAAGGTTCTTGTTGTAATTACTGTCAAATGTATAAATCGGTTTTTGCCAGGAAAGAATTTCTTTGCAAAACGATTCTGTCTTACTGC
>JAYEMW010000295.1:0-2510 GCA_034718555.1 Thermodesulfobacteriota bacterium | reverse complement strand
ATTGTAGGAGTTAACAGAACAGATTTTTCCTCTCCAAGATTAGCGTTAAGCTCGGATAAAAGATCCTTTGCCTCCTTATCTTCCGGGCAATGAGCTGAATATAATTTTAATGACTTTATTGCCTCTCCAAACCTGCCTTCCCTTTTAAGAAGCTCAGCCTGTAGTTTATATATTTCCGATAACTTATTAATTTTCAAACATATATTACCTATTTCGCTTTCAGCAAGTCCAGCGTACCCCTGCTCAAAATATGTCTCTGCTAAAAGTCCCCTGATAGCAATATCGTCAGGGGAAAATTCCAAAGATTTAAGGCAGGCCTTAATTACACTCCCTGTCTTTCCCTGTTCCTTTAATAGTTTAATAAGCAAAAGATTTGACTGGGGTGTTGCTATCTTATCCATAATTTCATCATAAATTTTATCTGATACATTCACTTTTAGCCCCCTATTTTTTATTTCAAAGATTCCTTTTTGCCCATGTCTTCGCTTAAACCCCTCTTAAATCGGTAAATTACCTCATTCTCCTTTACCAGACCCAGTTCCCTTCGAGTAGTAGATTCAAGGTATTGCTTATCTTTCCTGAGTCGTCTAATCTCAGAGGCGAGCATTTTGTTTTTTTCCTTTAGCTCATTTATTATAGTCGAATATTTTTCCCTTTCCTTTTGCATCCTCTTTAATTCACCATACTTATTTCGTCCTTCGTTCAAAAAGGCAAGTAAGATTACACCGGCAAATGATAAAATTAATATATAGAAAAAATACTTTTTTATAAAGGCCATTAATTTAAAAGTTCTCTCTATACTGCCACTGGGCAGAAATTGTAATTGATTCAACACCTGCTTTCTTTGCCAAATCCATTATTTCAACAACACGTCCGTGTTTGACGTCTTTATCAGCGCTAAGGATAAGGCCAATATTTTTTCCCAGTGCAGAGTCCTTTATAGTACTGTAAAGTGCGCTTAAAGAGATTTTACTTTTATTCAGATAGCAATCTCCATGTTTATCTAAAACTACTATTAGATTGTCTGACGGATTAGGTGATAGCCTCTGAGAGACATCAGGCAATGAAATATCTATGCCTGATGAACTGTCGAGATGCGAGGTTAACATGAAAAATATCAGAAGTAAAAAAACAATATCAATTAGCGGGGCCATGCTTATCCCCAGGCTTATCTCCTCTCTCCTTGGCCTGCTAAATCGCATTATTTTTGTTGCCCTCCATGGCATCAATAAGCTTTATAGAGTTTTCCTCCATTTGAAAAATGAGCATTTGTGCCTTGTCTACGAGAAAACGATACACAACAAGTGTTGGGATGGCAACCAAAAGACCGGTGGCCGTTGTAATCAGGGCCTCTGCAATGCCTCCTGCAAGTGGCGCAGTTGAGCTAACGTTATATGTTGAAATCGTGTTAAAAGATTTTATCATACCTGAGACAGTTCCCAGTAACCCCAGCAATGGTGATAAATTAGCTATAGTCAACAGTGCCCCTATATTTCTTTCCAGGAGAATGCCTTCCCTTCTGCCCTTCTCTTCTATAGACTCCTTAATTAGCCACATTCCTCGTCCGGTATTCTTAAGCCCGGCTAAAAAAATCCTTGCTATTGTAGAGCTGCTTCCATGGCATAAAAAAACAGCATCTTCTACTTTATCCCTTCCTACAAGCTCTTCCACTTGTGATATAAAATCCTTTGGAATAATCATCTTCCTTCTTAGAACCCAAAGCCTTTCTAAAAATATAGCAAGGGATAAAACAGAGCAAAGCAGGATTGGGTACATAAAAGGACCGCCTTTAATGACAAGTTCAAGCAATATTATTCCCTCATTAAATATAAATGTTCAGTAAAATATGTGCTTAGGGTTCACGAAAAAATAAGTTCACAATTTCAGGTGTTGAGGCGCCCGCCTTACAAGGCTTGGAAACGCAGGAATATCAGGAATATTCCGAGTTTTCACAACGCTGTCAGGCGGGATATATCGGCGCCTGAAATGTGAAGTTATTTTTGAGTGAGCCCTTATTACATAAGCGCATGTCTGTATATGACATAAATAAAATACCCTTTAAAAGATTTAAAGTCAAGGGCAGGAAAAAGACAAAGTCGCACTAACCGAGCTATATTTGAAACTTGAAACTTGAAACCCGAAACTGGAAAAAGGCCCCTTTAGGCTCTCCTGCTCTCAAGTTTCCAGTTTCAAATTTCAAATATCTTTGGTTAGTGTTTAGTGATTCGTGCTATGAAAGAAACTTATAAGTTTTATAACTGACTATTTTAATTGCTAATTTTTAATTGCTAATTGTTGAAGCGCAACGTAAATTCCGATTTATCGTGGCTAATTTTAACTTTAGTTTCTTGTCAGGGTTTCACTGAATGGAATTTTTTTTCAGGGAGTTCCAGGCACGTCAAAGAGTTACCATAAACAGCGCCGGTATCAATACCTATCTTATTTTTCATAATCCTTGGCCTGTCAAATGCAGTGTGTCCAAATATTACCACCTTGCCAAAATCATAATC
>JAYEMW010000294.1:0-2520 GCA_034718555.1 Thermodesulfobacteriota bacterium | reverse complement strand
TAGAAGAGGCGTCACGTTGTCTCCTTTGCTTTGATCCACCGTGCAGCCAAGAATGTCCTGCTGGAACAGACCCTGGAACATTTATAAGAAAACTGAGGTTTAGAAATATTAAAGGTGCCATCAGGACAATTAAGGAAAACAATTCATTTGGGTGGACTTGCGGTACGGTCTGCCCCACGGAAAGACTGTGCGAGCTGGCCTGTTCGAGGACTGCAATAGATAAACCTATTCAGATAGGCAAAATTCAAAGCTTTCTCGTGGAGCATGGCTGGGAAATTGGCTTTGCGCCACTTAAAAAGATATCTGCAGATAAGGACAAGGTTGCCGTTGTTGGGAGTGGACCGGCAGGACTGACCTGTGCCCGGGAGCTGGCAAGAAATGGTTACGAGGTTACGGTTTTTGAAAAGAAGGAAGAACCTGGAGGAAATTTGAGATTTGCAATCCCGGATTTCCGTCTAAACCAGGAGGGTGTGGATCGGGAGATATCAGAGATAGAGTCTCTTGGAGTGGAAATTAAGGTTAAGACGGATCTTGAGGCCCTTGGAGGAATAAGTGGTATCATGAAAGATGGATATAAGGCTGTTTTCCTTGCCCCAGGTCTCTGGAAACCAATACGTCTTGGTATCAATGGAAGCGATATGGAAGGGGTGTTAAGCGCAAAAGAATTCTTGGAGGCTGTTAGAACAGGGCAGGAGTCTGTTTTTAAAGAGAAGATGGCGGGCAAGACCGTAGTGGTAGTCGGAGGGGGCCCTGCGGCCATGGATGCCGCTGAGACGGCCTTACGGCAGAATGCCCAGGATGTTTACATTATATACAGGCGCTCATATGAACAAATGCCGGCAGATGAAAGGGAAAAGATTCAGGCCCTTCAAAATGGCATTCATTTTCAAATCCTCACTCAGCCAATTGAATATGTAGGGGGTTCTCGCCTAAATGTCATAAAGTGCAAAAGAACACGTTTAGGAGGCTTGGATGAATCCGGGAGAAGAAGCCCTTATGAAATTGATGATTCCGAGTTCAACATTGATGCGGATTTTGCCATAGAGGCACTTGCAACTGAAATAGATTCCTCTCTTGTACAGACAGAGGCTGACTTGAAGTGGACAGGCAATAGACTTATTCAGATAAGTGATGAAAAATATAGCACATCCTGGCCGGGCGTGTTTGCCGGGGGCGATGTTGCAAGGGGTCCTGCATTAGTTGTAGAGGCCGTTGCAGACGGCAAGGGGGCTGCCCAGGCCATTACTGATTATTTAGAGGGAAAGGGAGGGAGATAAGATGAAAGATCTAAGCATTGATTTTTGTGGAATAAGGTTTAAGAACCCCTTCATGCTTTCTTCATCGCCTGTTTCAAATTGTGCGGAGATGATTGCAAGGGCGTTTGATGCCGGATGGGCGGGAGTAGCCTTTAAGACCCTTGCCACACAAGCTACAAAGATTATCCATCCGTCTCCTCGCCTGAATAATTATAATTACGGTCCATCTCGTGTAATTGGATTACAGAACGTGGAAATGATATCAGATCGACCCTTGGAACATAATTTAAGGGATATTAGCTGGCTAAAAAAGAATTATCCGGAACATCGTATTGTTGCAAGCATCATGGGATTTTCAAATGAGGAGTGGAAAGAGCTTGCAAAGGCCGCAGAAGGTGCTGGATCGGATATGCTTGAGCTGAATTTTTCCTGTCCCCATATGTCTGTTGAGGGGTCTGGATCAAAGGTAGGCCAGGCCTTTGATCTGCTGGAAAAATTTACGGAAACAGTAAAGGGTGTGACAACCATTCCAGTTATGGCAAAGATGACACCCAATATTACAGATATGAATGAACCGGCCATGTATGCTAAGCAGGGAGGGGCCGATGCAATCTCTGCAATAAATACGATTGGTGCCATAACAGAAATAGGCCTTAATGACCTTATTCCAAGACCGAGTGTATTTGGAAAAGGTGCAGTAAGTGGATATTCCGGACCATGCGTGAAACCTGTTGCACTTAGATTTATGGCGGAGATGGCGCAAAATCCCGACTTAGGGCTTCCCATATCAGGCGTTGGCGGAATCGAAACATGGATTGATGCGCTTGAATTTCTGCTCCTTGGGGCATCTACGATTCAGGTTACAACGGGTGTTATCCACTATGGATACCGAATTGTAGAGGATATGATTGAAGGGCTGTCTGATTACATGGAAGAGAAGGGATTTAACAGCGTTGAAGAGATTGTAGGAGCAGCATTGAGACATGTTCATCATACTGATGAATTTGACCTTGAGAGACAAGGGTTTGTCGAGTATGATTTAGACAGGTGCATAGGATGTGGTCAGTGTTATATGGTTT
This sequence comes from Thermodesulfobacteriota bacterium, assembly GCA_034718555.1. Lineage (GTDB taxonomy): Bacteria > Desulfobacterota > DSM-4660 > Desulfatiglandales > B25-G16 > M55B121. The sequence continues at coordinate 185 of JAYEMW010000294.1, read as the reverse complement.
GTCAGGATGCCGGTGGCCAGGCAATAACATGGGATTATGAAAAACGACGTCCTGTTATGGATGAGGACAGATGCCTAAGCTGTATGGCCTGTTCATTCATATGTCCGGTAGATGGATTGATCCGTTACAAGGAGGCGCCGAAAGGATGGGTCAGGCATGACCCGGAGCCTATGACCGGATAATAT
>JAYEMW010000293.1:0-12965 GCA_034718555.1 Thermodesulfobacteriota bacterium | reverse complement strand
GTTTGAAAAATATAATCGTTTATTAAGCGAGAATAGTAGCTTAAAGGAAGAAAACAATAGATTGAAAGCACAGCTTGGGATGACGAAATCAAAGCCCTCTGCAAATAGCATTACCAAAATAATTGCACTTTCTTATCTTGATTCTCCGTGTCATTGGCCTCATACTTCCTTCGGATCAATGGTGATACTATGAATGAAATAAAGAAAGAAAATGAGGAGAAGAAAAAGTAGGGAAGAACATCAGAAGAAGAGATTATAAAGAGATTTTTTTGGAAGAATATTGGAGGAAATAATAGGGCATTTTAAATCATCAGCTTAATGACAGTTTCAAGTTAACGGTGACATTTCATGGCGAGTTGCCGGCGGACCTCCTTAAATATTGGGGATAATTCATGAGGATAGTTCTCATTGAACCTCCCAACGGCCTCTCTTGGAAGGACCGATCCGGCGGAGCCGGCTCTGTTCCTGCAATTTTTTGATGTTACGTTCCATGGATCGTTCTGTTACATCGATTAATGAGGCCAGTTCAGGAATAGTCAAATTCCCATCCTGTTTCAATGCGGTCAGAATTTTCCCCGACGTTTTCCCCGAACTTGTTTCGTCTTTTCGGTGAACCGTTGCCGTGAACAGGCAACCGCCCCGGTCATCGATGAAATCGATTTCCGGCCAGGCATCCAATGCCTGTTTGATGCCGGAACCGAGTCCACGGTAGGGCAATGGCCCCTCTGCATTGTAGGAAACCAGAATAGGATTGTGGATAAAGGAGTTGCCGGTCCGAATTTTTTCGACTGTCAGGCAACCGGAAAGCAATTTCTATTCGGTTATCGAAGATGAAAAGAAGAATCGGAGCGCTCACCAAGTAATCCCGATGCACCAGTGCATTGACCAGTAATTCCTCGAAGACCAGCGGCGGGATTTCAGGTACGCCCGGCGCGTTCACTCCTCGCCCGGCTTGTACCTTGTGCGGATTACGGAGAATAAAGGCCAATGAATCGTCGAATATCCCTCTTGAATTGGAGATGGCTGCCCTCTCTCTTGGCTGTGATGATTTTTAGGGGGAATGTAGAATGCGTGAAGGAATGTGAAAAAGCCCACAACAGTTTGGAAAAGGCTTTCATTCGTGGTTGGCTGCCCGAGGCACTGATGAAAGCGGGAACGAACAAGTGGTTAATCCCGCTGCAAGCGGGACTCTACCAACTGAGCTGATTCCAAATAGCGTCTGATGCCTCTTTTCTTGATTGCCTTTTCTATTTTCATAGCATCACTGCGTGTTTCGCATTCACGAGTCCAGCGCGTTATCCAAGGGCCTTTGAAGCGTTTGGTGGTTTTTGAAAGTCGGTACTCCGGGTCGTTGTGCTGTCTCAGTCTGCGTTCAACATCACTTGTAGACCTACAATAGTGTCGGCCTGTTGTCTCACTTTGGAGGATGTAAACCCAGAAAGACATAGTACCTAAAAAAAAGGTTGCTTGTGGGAAGATGAACTTTATTTATTGTGGCTCCCCGGGACGGACTCGAACCGCCGACCAAGTGGTTAACAGCCACCCGCTCTACCAACTGAGCTACCGGGGAATAATATTATTATTAAATCTAACTAATTTCCAAAACCAAGTGGTTAATCCCGCTGCAAGCGGGACTCTACCAACTGAGCTACCAGGGAATAAGAATTACCATGCATCATTCGTCTATCTACCAAAAAGAAATTTGAAGGTCAACAAATTTCTTTAAATAAATTTTTTTTAAATGAACTGTTTCTTGACAAGAGATAGAAGTACCTTTAGGCTATCGTGTAAATAATGGAGAGTAAAGAGGAAAAATTGTGAAACAGATTATTCTTGGCACAGCAGGTCATATCGATCATGGCAAGACAGCCCTTGTAAAGGCCCTTACTAATATAGATACAGATAGGCTAAAAGAGGAAAAAGAGAGAGGCATAACAATTGAGCTTGGTTTTGCCCATCTCAAACTTCCAAGCGGGATCGTTGTCGGCATTGTAGATGTTCCTGGCCATGAGAAGTTCGTCAAACACATGGTGTCAGGGGCAACGGGCATAGATTTATTAGCACTTGTTATTGCTGCCGATGAGGGAGTGATGCCTCAAACAAGGGAGCATATGGAGATTTGCTCTTTGCTGAAAATTAGGTATGGCCTTGTTGCAATAACTAAAATAGATTTAGTTGATGAAGAATGGCTTAGTCTTGTGAGGGATGATGTTTCTTCTTTTCTATCGAAAAGTTTTCTTAAAGATGCCCCAATAGTTGAGGTGTCTTCGCAGACTGGAGAAGGATTTTCCACACTGGTGGGAGCGCTGGATGAGCTTGCTAAAAAAGTCCCTTCAAGAGAACAGGGAAATTTCTTAAGACTCCCTGTAGACAGGGTTTTCACCATGAAGGGTTTTGGTACGGTTGTCACGGGAACTACGGTATCAGGACAGATAAAGGTGGGAGACGATGTGATTGTTTACCCGAAGGGCATTAGGAGTAAGGTTCGGGGGATACAGGTTCACAATAAGGAGGTGTCGCTTGCCGGAGCAGGACTAAGAACGGCAGTAAACCTCCAGGGGTTAGAAAAAGAGATCATTACCAGGGGGGATGTGATCGCTGAGAATGATTCTCTTAGACCAACCTATATGGTAGACACTATCTTAGAATATCTGGATAGTGTAACTAAAAAACTGCGGAACAGGGCAAAGGTAAGGTTTCATTATGGCACGTCTGAGGTAATTGCCACGGTTATTTTGTTAGATAGAGACAGTTTGTCAAAAGGAGAAAAATGCTTTGCCCAACTACGCTTGCAGAAACCTCTTGTATTTGTTGCAAAGGACAGATTTGTAATAAGGAGTTATTCACCGATAAGGACCATTGGAGGTGGTTCTATCCTAAACCCGCTACCTAAGAAGAAAAAGCAGTTTTCAGAGGATACATTGAGAGAGTTGTCCATTTTAAACCAGGGGTCTGACAGGGATATTGTAGAACAGCACATAAAAAGCTCCAGATTAATGGGATTAGATATAATTCAACTTTGTATTTTGGCAAATTTAGGAAAAACTGATGTTAACAAGATAATTAAAGAGCTCTTATCAGATAAGGTTATTTTTAAATTTGAAACGGAGAAAGGGGTATTTATACACATTGAATATTACTATAAGGCAAGAGAAAAAATTGAGGCTGCGCTTCATGATTATCACAGCCGTTTTCCTTTAAAGCAAGGAATGATGAAGGAGGAATTAAAATCCCGTTTGTCCGTTGTTATTAGGGAAAAACTTTTTAACCGTATACTTGATGTCCTTGTAAAGGAAGATGTGATTGCAAGAGAAAAAGATATCATTAGAGTGAAGAACCATAAAGTAGAGCTTTTTCAAGATCAGCAACAGGTTCTTAGCAGTATAGAGGAAATTTATAAAAAGAATGGGTTAGAGCCACCTTACTTTAAAGACCTGGACCAGGATATAATAAAAAAGGGCGGCAAGGATTTATTAGAGGTTATGGTCAAGGACCATACCCTTGTAAAGGTGAAAGAGGATCTTTATTTCCATCAGAGGGCAATCACGGAGCTTGAGGAGAGACTTGTAAAATTTTTAGAGGAAAAGGGCGAGATAGCTACCCCTGAATTGAAAAAACTTACCGGAGTTTCGAGAAAGTACACCATACCTCTCATAGAATACTTTGATAAAATTCAATTGACGGTCAGGGTGGGGGATAAGAGGATACTCAGGAAGAGAAAAGAAAAAGGCTGATTTTTATAATCATGTTATTTTTTCTTGACATTTTTAGGAAGATTATTTTATATAGGAAATGAAAGTTTCCTATAGAGAACAATTAATATATCCGAATATGCCGACAGAATATAAAAATGTACCTGCCATTGAGAAATGTTTTCAAGTCCTTGACCTGTTTGCAAGCTCAAAGAAACCTTTGAGTATTAGCGAAATATCCAGGTCCCTGAATTACAATAAAAGCACTGTCTTTAATATAGTTTACACGTTGAATGGCCTTGCCATTGTAGAGAACGGCTCTGAAAATAAATTTAGGCTTGGCAGACAACTCTATGTGCTTGGAAAGGCAGCAGGCAAAGAGTCTGAGCTTATACATAAGGTAAGGCCATATCTTGAGAAAATAGCGGAAAAGACAAAATTAACCGTATTCTTAGGTATTCTTTCCAAGAACAGTGTGGTTATTGTGGATAAGGTTGATTCTCCATATGGGGTAAGGGTAAGCTCTGAAATAGGATTGAGTATTCCCCTGCTTGCCGGGGCTACAGGAAAAGTTTTTTTATCCCAAATGCTTGACTCTGAGGTAGATAGAATTTTATCCAGTGAAAAGATAAAAAAGTATACACCCTTTTCTTGCACCAATGTAAAGAAATTTAAAGAGATAATAAAAGAAGTACGTGAGAATGGTGTAGCAATTGACAGGGAAGAGTATATTGAAGGCATTAGGGCGATGTCTGTGCCCCTGAAAATCGGAAAGGGCAGGCTCTTGGTTTCAATGTGGGTTGTAGGCTTGAGCAGTCAGCTTAAAGATGATATTTTGCCGGAATTCTCACTTTTTTTAAAAAGTGCGGCAAAAGAGATAAACGCTCATTTTTTATAGATTATTGGGCAGCATAAGTGAATAAGAAGGTAAGAAAAAGGGTTTTTGGTATGCTGTTTATTTTAGCAAACACCTGTAGGCATAAGGTCCTTGGTTAATCAACGGAGGTAATTTTTGGCTAATAAATCTGTTGTTGTAATAGGAGGCGGTGTGGCCGGGATCCAGACATCTCTGGATTTGGCGGGCATGGGTATTAAGGTATACCTCCTTGAAAAAGGCCCTTCTATTGGCGGTAGGATGGCCCAATTAGATAAGACATTCCCCACTAATGATTGCTCTATGTGTATTTTATCACCTAAGATGATCGAATGTTCTAACCATCCTAATGTAGAGCTCCTTACATATTCAGAATTAGAAGAAATCCAGGGAGAGGCGGGCAGCTTTGAGGTAAAGATCAGAAAAAAGGCAAGTTTTATTGACGAGGACAAATGTGTAGGCTGTGGTGATTGCACTGAGACCTGTCCTGTTGTGGTAAATGACGAGTTTAATGCCGGCCTTAATAAGAGAAAGGCAATATACAAAGAGTTTCAGCAGGCCGTTCCTGCAATTTATACCATAGAAAAGAGGGGCATAGCGCCTTGTAAGGCTGCATGTCCAGCCCATATTAGCGTTCAGGGGTATGTTGCCCTCATATCCCAAGGGAGATTTCAGGAGGCATTGGACCTTATCAGAAAGGATAATCCCCTGCCTGCTATATGTGGAAGGGCATGTCCGCACCCCTGTGAATCAAATTGCCAGAGGGGTGAGGTAGACGAACCAGTAGCAATTAATGATCTGAAAAGGGTGGCGTCAGATTATGAATACCAGTCTGGAGAAAGAGCACTTCCCCAAATAAAGGAAAAACGAAAAGAGAGGATAGCCATCGTTGGATCTGGGCCCGCTGGCCTTTCTGCTGCTTATTACCTTGCCATTGAGGGATATTCTGTGACTATCTTTGAGGCGCTGCCCGTTGCAGGAGGCATGCTTACAGTTGGCATACCCTCGTACAGGCTTCCCAGGGGTATTATTAATTATGAAATAGACTATATAATAGAAATGGGCGTGGAATTGAAACTTAACAGCCCAATAGGGGGGAAATTATCTCTCAATGCACTTCATGATCAAGGGTATGACGCTGTATTTTTGGCCATAGGAGCCCAGGATGGTGTAGATCTTAATATAGACGGGGAATATCTGAAAGGTGTTCATAGGGCAGTCGATTTTCTGAGGAAGGTAAACCTTGGCGAAAACGTATCTGTTGGAAATAAAGTGGCTGTCATAGGGGGCGGTAATGCTGCCATAGATGCAGTTAGAACAGTTAGGAGACTGGGGACTGAAGATGCCTTTATCATCTATCGCAGGGGCGAGGAGGAAATGCCTGCAAATAAAGAAGAGATAGAAGAGGCAAGGGAAGAGGGTATTCAGTTTCATTTTCTAACTGCCCCTTCAAGGATTGTTGGTGACAGTTCGGGATGTGTAAAGGCCTTGGAGCTAATACGAATGGAACTGGGCGAACCTGATGAGAGCGGGAGAAGAAGGCCTGTACCTATAGAAGGGTCGGAATATGCCATTGATATTGACAATGTTATCAGCGCCATTGGCCAGAAGGTTCGATCTGACATTGTAGCAAAGGACATCGGGCTGGAACTCAATAAAAACGGCACAGTTGTAGTTGATAGTCTAACCTTCCAGACAAGCATACCCTGGCTATTCTGCGGGGGAGATGCAGTCTCAGGGCCGGCAATTATTATAGAGGCTATAGCTGCTGGTAAGGAGGCTGCCGTATCAATCAACCGGTTTCTGATGGGAGAAAACCTTTCAGATGGACGGGGATATATGCCTCAGATTGCAATTCCAGATAAAACGGACATTAAGAAAGAAAATCGCAGAAGGCCGAAACGGGTTGATCCGTTAAAAAGAATAGATAATTTTGATGAGGTTAATCTTGCACTCTCTCCTCAAGAGGCACAGGAAGAGGCAAAGAGATGTTTGAGCTGCGGGATATGCTCTGAATGCTACCGGTGTGAGGATGCGTGTCAGGCTGGGGCGATAAATCATGCCATGCATGACACCATAATGCAATTGGATGTTGGCGCTGTAGTAATGGCAACTGGATTTGATCTCTATGATGTTGCTCCCCTTGTTGAATATGGCTGGGGAAAGATAAAAAATGTCATTACCGCCATGGAATTTGAGAGAATGATAAGTGCATCCGGGCCAACTGGAGGGCTTCTGAAAAGGCCGTCAGACGGAAAGCATCCTGAAAAGCTTGGCTTTATACAATGTGTTGGATCAAGGGATGTTAGACATATGAGGTACTGTTCAGCGGTTTGCTGTATGCATGCCACTAAAGAGGCTACCCTGGCAAACGAGCATTATCCGGATATAAGTTCAACTATATTTTATATAGACCTTAGGGCAGTTGGAAAGGGTTTTCAGGAGTATGTGAAGAGGGCCAGGGAGGAGTATTCAGTTGAATATATAAGGGCGAGACCTGGCAGGGTTTCTGAAAACATGGAGAATCAGAATCCTATTATATCTTATGAAGATACAGTTGCAAGGGAATTAATAGATAAGGAATTTGATATGGTTATACTGGCACAGGCCCTTATACCCAACGAAAGTAATCTGGAATTAGCCGGGAAGTTGAATATAAATCTTGACGAGTTTGGGTTCGTGGAGACACCTAAAAAATTGACCAACCCGGCGGGGACAAGCAGGGAAGGCGTGTTTGTTTGCGGATTTTGTCAGTCCCCCATGGATGTGCCGGATTCTGTTATTCATGCATCGGCGGCTGCTTCTAAGGTAGCAGAGATACTTAGAGATTTTTCTTGAGGAATAGATATGTCACTGAAAATTGGAGTCTTTGTCTGTCACTGCGGTACTAATATAGGCGGTGTAGTGGACGTTGAAGAGGTGGTAGAGTACGCAAAGGGGCTGCCTAATGTGGCATGGGCAGAGAGGAATCTTTATACATGTTCGGAAAATGGCCTGTCATCCATAAGGGAAAAAATTGCAGAGCATGACCTTAACAGGGTGATAGTGGCCTCCTGTACCCCTCGAACCCACGAACCTCTTTTCAGGGCAAATTGCGAGAAAGCAGGGCTCAATAAATATCTGTTTGAGTTTGTCAATATAAGGGAGCAATGTTCCTGGATACATAAGAACTCGCCTGATGGAGCAACATTAAAGGCTAAAGACCTTGTAAGGATGGGGGTAAACAAGGCAAAGTCTCTGGAAGAGGTGGAAGATCAGTATACAGATGTTATACCTTCATCACTCGTTTTAGGTGGTGGAATTTCAGGGCTTTCTGCGGCGATTAGCCTTGCTAATCAGGGATACGACGTTGAATTAATCGAGAGGGAAGGGCAGTTAGGCGGCCTTTTAAGGGGTATAAACAGGTTATTCCCCACAGACCAGCCCACTAAAGAGGTATTAGATCCTTTAATAGATTCCGTATTAAAACATAAGAAAATTCATGTCCATTTAATGTCTGCACTGGTCAATACACAGGGATTTATCGGTAATTTTACCGTTACCATACAGAAGGATGAAAAGAATGAGGATCTACGGACAGGGACCATAATAGTGGCTACTGGTGGGGATGAGCTGAAGCCGAAGGGACTTTTCAGCTACGGCCGGTTTGATAATGTTATGACCCAGCTTGAATTTGAGCAGCGATATAAATCTGATTACAGGGGATTTAATGATATTGTGATGATTAACTGTGTAGGGGTAAGAACTGATGAAAGACCCTATTGCGGTAGATTTTGCTGCATCACAGCACTTAAGAATGCAATATTGTTAAAAGAGGCCAACCCCCAATCCCAAATAACTGTGCTGCATAGAGATATTATGGCCACTGGAAAAATATACGAGGACTATTACCGAAGGGCCCTGTCAATAGGAGTGAGGTTTGTAAGACATAGTGTTGAGAAGCCCCCGGTTATTACCGGTTCCGATGGTACGGCCGATAACGTTAAAGTCTCCCATGGGCTTACTGGAGCGGATATTGACATACGGGCCGATTTAGTCCTTTTAACAACGCCAATTGTCCCGGGGGATGACAGCGAGAGATTGTCTAAGATGATGAAGATTCCTCTGGGTGTTGACGGGTTTTTTCTTGAGGCCCATCAAAAACTTCGGCCGGTTGAGTTTCCAACCGATGGAATATTCATTGCCGGATGCGCCCGGTACCCTTCGGAAATATCAGAATGTACTACGCAGGGGCTTGCTGCAGCGGCTAAGGCAGGCGTGCCTATGGCGCAGGGCAGGGTGCTGACCGAGCCCCTGATCTCAGTAGTAAACAGCGAAATGTGTTCAAGTTGCGGGAGATGTATAAATATTTGCCCATTCGGAGCAATTGACTGGAAAGACAATCGTGGGACGCCAGTGGCCTATATAAATCCTGCTGAATGCAAGGGGTGTGGATTGTGTTCCGCATCATGTCTGAGTGGTGCTATTCACGTAAAGGGATTTTCAGATAAGGGGATAATGGATGCTGTTAGTGCCATGGAAGAGCATTTTATAATGTAAATAAAATGGAAAATATAAGCAAAAAAGTAAATCAGCTCATAGAGGAAAACAGCCTGCAGTTGTGTCTTGAGTGCGGCAAATGTTCCGCCGTATGCCCAATGCCGGGTGTTTACGGAAGATACACCTATGAAAGCTTTCCCAGGGGTGTTATAGAAAGCCTCTTGCTGGCCCCTCAGGATATTGGCAGGGATGCCTTCTGGTATTGCCTTACCTGTCAGGAGTGCACAACTTACTGCCCGGCAGGTGTATCGTTCCAAAATTTTATGACTGAATTCAGGGAGCTAATTCTAAATAATGGGTATAGGGAAAATGCCTTTTTTTGTCCTGTGTGCGGTGAATACATTATGCCAAAGAGGGAGTTTGAGTATATTCAGAAGACCCTTGGCGAGGAAAAGGCCAATGAATATTTGATGTCTTGTCATAAATGCAAGAAAAAGAATTATGCCGAGACCCTTCATAGAATGGACCCAAAAACAAGGAGATGGGAAAAAGTCAGTTAAAGGACGTAATGTGGAGGTTAAAATTTTGCAGGAATTATAGTCTCAATAAGGCAGAGCATTCCTATAACTTCCCCCTTTTAAAAAGGGGGATTGAGGGGGATTTTTTCTAAAGATGCCCGGATTTATTGAGATGTTACAAATTATATACAGGAAGAAATGTAGAGGAAATAATTCTTGATGGACTCGTAAAAAATCGAAAAATTCTCTTTTCCGTCATTCCGGCGAAAGCCGGAATCCAGTAAATTCAATACGTTCTGGATGCCGGATCAAGTCCGGCATGACGATTTCGAGACTTTTTACGAGATTGGCATGCATAGTTCAAAATTTAGATCTGAACTATGAAAGGGCGTATTTAAATTAGATTAATTAAGAGAAAGGAGGATTTTATGGCAATTGAAAAGGGAGGAATGTCAGGGGCGGAAAGCCTGGCAAAAACGAGAACATACGGAAAGTTCAGATGCCACAATCCAAGCTGTATGGCAAGGATTACGGTAGAGCCGGGAGCCGCTACTTGCAAATGTCCGAAGTGTGGTCTTGAATACCGCGTGGCATGGGTTCGTCCTGATTTTCCTCGAATACGGGGACCAGTCTGGGATGTAAACAAAAAGATAGCGGAAGAGGCCGTAGCGGCAAAAAAGTCGTCAAAGAAGGGGGGAAGGTAATATGGCATTAAATAGAAAAATAGCGTATATCGATCTTTCCACAGGAAAGATCGAGACAAAACCAATACCACTTAAGGTCCGCAAACTATTCCTTGGTGGGAGAGGTCTGGATGCCTATTTGTTGTATAATCATACTGAAAAGGGCGCTGACCCGTTAGGTCCAAAAAATACCCTTATGGTAAGCGCAGGCATCCTTGGTGGGACACTGGCATCTGCAAGCTCAAGGACGCATATTATGGCAAAATCTCCGCTTACTGGTTTGCTTGGCAGTGCAAACATGGGTGGTTTTTTTGGCCCTGAGCTTAGATGGGCCGGGTTTGACCATCTTGTAATCAAGGGAAAGGCGGAGAAGCCGGTTTATCTCTGGATTCATAATGGTGAGATAGAGATTAGGGATGCCGATTTCCTGATGGGAAAGACCACAACTGAAACACAATGGGCAATAAGGGAAGAACTTGAAGATGAGGATATCAAAAGCGCTGTAATAGGCCCTGCCGGTGAAAACCTGGTAACGTATGCAAATGTCATGACCGGCATTAAAGACTCTGCCGGTAGAAGCGGGATGGGCGCAGTTTTTGGTTCTAAAAACCTTAAGGCCATTGCTGTGAGAGGCACTATGGATATAAAAATATCATATCCAAAAGATGCCCTTGATTATAATAAGAGATTTATCAATCAGATAGTAAGCGCAAAGGTAAACCAGACACAGGGAACCCTTGGAACCCCTTTTATATGGGGGGCGACCAATTCATGGGGAGGAATACGTACAAGGAATTTTCAGTATAATCAGTGTGAATACGCTGATGATATTGAACCTGAAAGGCTTGATGAAATTGCCGAAGAGACTATGGGAAAATATCATATGGCAGCGTGTTTTGGCTGCCAGGTTCACTGCCGCGCCAAGTACAGGATTCCTTCAGGGCCTTATGCAGGAAAATACGATGAAGGGCCGGAATACACCTCACAGGGCGCATTTGGAGGAGAACCGGACTGCAAGAATGCGGTCACCGTATTAACGGGTAACCATTTGGTAGATCAGTGGGGCGTAGACAATCTGGAGATAGGGAGCATTATATCGTGGGCGATGGAACTCTATGAGCTTGGGATTCTCACAGACAAGGATACGGATGGCCTTGATTTAAGTTTTGGAAATGATGAGGCCCTCCTTGAGATGATTCGACGTATTTGCTTTAGAGATGGGTGGTTAGGTGATGTCCTGGCTGATGGGGGAATACAGGCCTCTGAGAAGATAGGTAAGGATTCATTTGAATATCTTATCCAGGTAAAGGGCATGAGCAACCTGCACTCCGATGAGAGGGCAACCCCGGCATTGGCCCTTAACATTGCCACGGGCTCAAGAGGTTCCGATCATTTGAGGAGCCGGCCTGCAATAGACCTTTATCATTTGCCGGAAGAGGTGCTAAGGAAGGTATACAGCAATCCTGTTCCATATGATGGGCCTTTAAGCTCTGAGCATACATCATACGTTGGTAAGGCATGGGAGGTTTTCTGGCAGGAACTGTGTTATATGGGTGTGGATTGTCTTGGTATCTGTAAGTATCACACCACATTCCTTGGGGCAACGCTCCCAAATTTTGAGGACTGGAGCAAGGTTATTTATTACAACACAGGTCTGGAATTATCCCCAAAGGAGATCTGGGATGTTGCAGAGAGGACCTACAATATAGAGAGGTTGTTTAATATCAGGGAGGGCCTGACAAGGGATGATCCTAAAAAGGGAGATACCTTGAATCATCGGTATTTTGACGAACCTTGTCTCCGTGGGGCGCCGGATGTTATTGGCGCCAAGATTGACAGGAAAAAATTCAAAAAAATGATAGATGAATACTATGAACATCACGGCTGGGATGAAAATGGCATCCCTCTGCCGGAGACATTGAAGAGGCTTGGTCTGGATAAAGAGCCGTCCGGATTGGTTTAATCTATTTGAGAGGAGTAGATAAATGGCTAAAGTTCTTATGATAAATTATGAAAAATGCACTGGTTGCAGGCTCTGCGAGCTTGTATGCTCGGTTATGCACGAAGGTGTGTCTAACCCCTCCAGAAGCCGTATAAAGGTTATGAAATGGGAGTCTGAAGGTCTTTATATTCCCATGTCCTGCCAGCAGTGCGAAGATGCGCCGTGCATGAATGTTTGTCCGGTGAAGGCAATCTCTCGGGACGAAACACTAAACAGGATGGTGGTTGACTACAATGTATGCATAGGATGCCGTATGTGCGTTACAGCATGTCCTTTTGGAGCTATGAGTTTTGACGCCATCGGAAAAAAGGTAATAAAGTGCGACCTATGCGATGGAGATCCACAGTGCGTGAGATTTTGTGAGGTAGGGGCGCTGGAGTATGTTGATGCAGACAGGGTCAGCGTATTCAAAAAGAAGGATGCAGCTCAAAGACTGTCTGCTGCACAGAAAGAGGCCGCTGCCCTACAGGCATAAATGCTATAACGATCTTGTTTAGCTTATTCTTATTAATCCTATGGAGGTTTTTGACTGTAGTCGGAGACCTCCATTTGTAACCGTTCACGGGTTCAAAGGTTTAGGGTTCAAAGGTTGTATTCTTATCACCCTAAGCCATTTTGTAAGCGTTTTGTATGGGAAAACCGCCCGCTTCTACATACCCACAAACCTGGAACTTGATACTTGGCAATAATGTGGCGAGCACCATATTTTTTACGAAC
>JAYEMW010000292.1:0-2528 GCA_034718555.1 Thermodesulfobacteriota bacterium | reverse complement strand
GTAATAATTCACCACCCACTCGTTTCACTCGTTAGAGACACGGAGGACACAGAGGTTGTTTTGTTTATTGCTTTCCGCAGGCACTCCAGAAAGATGGCGGGCAGGCCCTCCAGAAAGATTGGCGGACAAGGAGGGCGGAAAGCAATAAGAATCGGCCCCTTTGGGGCATTCTGTAGCGCCTCGTAATAGTAAGCTAATGAACAATGGTGCGTTTAGACTTAATCTTTTTATATAGCAAAGCTGTTGAGAGGATTTCCTTCAATGTGAGGTAAAGTGGTTATTGAAAGTTTTTTTATTGACAAAGTTATCATCTGTGATAACATGTATAATTACCTATTTATATGAATTGGCACATCACATTTTATAACGAAAAGGTTGAAAAGAAGACGCTATTATTTCCAAAAGGAATATTGGCCAATTTTTTACATATTGTTGAAATGTTGGAAGAATGCGGTCCCGCACTGGGAAAACCTTACACTACTCCAATAGGAGGCGGTCTTTTTGAAATTAGAGCAAAAGGAAAGGAAGGCATTGGACGTTCTTTATTCTGCACAATCAAAGGTCGGGAGGTTATCATTCTTCATTCATTTATTAAAAGATCCCAGAAAATACCAAAAAAAGAGATAGACTTGGCAAGAAAACGGATGAAGGAGGTGAAATTATAATGACTCGTCCAACATTCTACGATTTTAAAAAGAAAGCATTAAGTGATCCAGACGTCAGGGCAGAATACGAATCGCTATCCGCTGCTTATCATCTTAGGAAAAAATTAATTGGTCTTCGCAAGAAAGCTGGTCTAACCCAAGAGGAGCTTGCCAGGAGACTGAATACACAAAAAAGTAATATTTCACGGCTTGAGAATGTACATTCAAAAATATCACCAAAATTATCAACAATAGAAGAATATATCAACGCTAATGGCTTTAAATTGGAACTCGATTTTGTACCTCAGAAAAAATTAAAATTAAATAACCCCCAAACCCCGCAGTGAAATATATACAGTTAGGCGCAAAAAATGGATGGGCAACATTGATGCACTCGTAGAAAGATGTCGCTCAGGTGAAAACAGGAGTCCAGATGGTCTGAAACTGTTTGAAAAGACTGGATTCCGGCTTTCGCCTGCCTGTGCGTCGCACGCAGACAGGCCGGAATGACGGAAAACGGTATTTTGAGATTTTTTACGGGACCGTCAATATTGATTAGCTGCGGTTGGTAAAAATATTGTGGGTTCAGAGCAATTAGATGGAAAAATTGGAGATATCAGCGCTATCCTTTTTGAGGGAGCCATGCCCTGAAAAATGGGTTTATAAACCTGTATTCACCGCTGCTTTCAAATAGAATATTAAGTTTAACTAATCGTATTATTGCTCTGCGAACAGAAGACGGATTATTAAACCCAGCCGCTTTCATGAATGAGACGGAAAAAACGCTCTTTCCGCCTTCCTTTGCTATTGCCATAAGACACCTGACCTGAATGTTTGTCAAGAGGCCGACATAGTTTTCGTAGGATTTTTGTTCTCTGGAAAATATCAATTCAATGGCATTTTTCAGTTTGTCCAGGCTTATGATATCTTTTTCGGAAGTTACTTGCCAGAGAGCCTCACAGAGCTGTTGGATATCCCCGGGAATGTTATCGGCAATTTTAAACACCTTTTCCAAAATATCGTCGTTAATCCTGCGCAGTCCGGTAGCAAATTTTTTTTTCAAGAATCGTGAAAATTTTCCATAGGGTAATATATCCACAGTCAGCGGGATAGCCGACTTAAAGAAGGGTGAGTTGTGGTGGGTAAATATCTTATCCATTTCATGTCGTATGCTCCCAACAAATATGTAGGGGATATCGCCTTGAAACTGTATTTTGCTCCTCAGAAGCGCAAGGGCTTCGTGGGAATCTTCGAGGTTCAAAATATCTTGAAATTCGTCAAAGACTACGACCAGTCGCCTCTTTTTTTCAAGTGATTCAATTACGGTCAAAACCTCTGGTATTGAATTGGCCTTCATCTCAAAGGATGCATCAAAAAAAACGGTTGGCAAAGACGTTAAGGGATCCACTGAAATTGTGGGCCTAAGATACGAGAGGGTTTTGATTATTTTTTCAAACCACCCGGTTTCTTGCTCCAGAACAACAATTGCACGTAGAATCCTTTTGCATAGACCATCAATGGATTTTATGCCCAACAAGTCCACATATAAGAGACGATCTGTCTTACATTTTGAGATGGCTTCATTGACTGCGGATGATTTCCCAACACGCCGCTCACCAAGCACCACCATGTTTTGCGATGATTGGATATAGCCGATAATGTTTTTAAGCAAAGTTTTCCTCCCACAGAAATCCTTGCCTGAAACAATGGTTCCGTATTTAAAGGGATTCATAAGCTACTTTTCTTGGAATATTTAACTGTAGTGTATTATACATATCTGTATAATACAGATATGTATAAAAAAGTCAAATATAATTCTATTTTCTCAATGAATGGTGAGTCAAATTTGGGTTGCCGCAGTGGATAGATTTAAGGTTGCAATTT
>JAYEMW010000291.1:0-13053 GCA_034718555.1 Thermodesulfobacteriota bacterium | reverse complement strand
GACCTTTAAAAGCCCTGATTTAACCCACCGCCACATGGTTACCCGATCCACTGCGCAATAATTGGCTGCTTCCGGGATGGTAAGTATGTCTTTCTTTGTTAACAAAAGATCTCCATTTTTAAATTAATGTTAAACAGATGTGATATATTAAACAAATGCAACATATTATAAAAAAAAGGGCATGTCAAATATATTTTTTGATGAGAAAAAAGGAAAAGAAAAGATATCAAGGAAAAAAATAACCCATCAGGCCAAGTAAATATTGTGCGTCATGCAAAACATCTATTACCCTTTATTGTGTTGTAAGCTATTGGGGGATGGGCGTAGTTTTTGGTATGTTGTATGCCTAGCCGAATTTATTTTTACTTTTTGTCTTGATCCGGCTTTTGATGTTGAGGCTTGTAATTTTCACCGGCGAGTGTTCCATCTGTTTTATATATAACGACCTGTGGGTGGGATTTTTCATGCTCTTCAAGGGCCTTTTCCCATTTTGACTTTGTTTTTGCATCAAGAGGGGACCAACCCATTCTC
Organism: Thermodesulfobacteriota bacterium; assembly: GCA_034718555.1. Lineage (GTDB taxonomy): Bacteria > Desulfobacterota > DSM-4660 > Desulfatiglandales > B25-G16 > M55B121. The sequence continues at coordinate 12,522 of JAYEMW010000291.1, read as the reverse complement.
CCTCTACATTTGGGAAATTTCGAACAGCTCAACCACGGACCTCGAGTGCTACGGCGAAGATTCAGAGGGGCTTCACATTTTGGGCATTTAAGGTCTGTGAGCAATGGTGGAATTTTGGGTGGGCTAATATTGCCTTTTTTATCGAGGTTTAGTATGCCGTCGCAGTCAGGGTACTTGGAGCAACTAAGGAAGGGACCGAAACGGCCTTTACGAAGAAGCATGGGCGCATTGCATTTGGGGCAGGCAATATCCGTTTGTTCAGGCGAAGCAGGTTTACCGTTTCGGTCTATCGGAGATGCAAATTTACATTCCGGGTATTTAGAACAACTGAGGAATCGACCGTTGCGTCCAAAACGGTAAACTGCCGGGCTTCCGCATTGTGGACAGGTGTAGGGAGAAGGTTGTATTTCACCTTTGGCATGCCCCATGTTTTTATACGCTGCGTCAAGGCTCTTGTGGAACGGTCCATAAAAATCCTGGAGCATGTGCACCCAATCCGTGTGGTTTTCCTCAATGCTGTCCAGTTGCTGCTCCATATCCCTTGTGTAGCCTATTTTCATTAAATCAGGGAAGGCCTCAATAAGTTTATCAGTAACAATCATTCCGAGATCTGTTGCATAGAATCTTTTTTCGGATTTTTCTATATATTTACGGTTTTGTATAACATGGAGAATTTGCGCATAGGTGCTTGGCCTTCCAATTCCCTCTGATTCAAGTTTTTTGATTAGTGACGCCTCTGTGAATCGAGGGGGAGGTGAAGTAAAAATTTGTGTAGGATCAATATCAATTGCCCCTACAGGCTGCATCTCCGTCATATTGGGCAATATTGCTTCTCCTGAGATATTGGGAACGCCGAGTAACTTATAATAACCATCGAAGATCAACACACGGCCGTTAGCATGAAATACCAATTCAACATTATCAGCAGTACCGGAGATTAATATGGAGGTGGAATTCCATTTGGCATCAGTCATTTGACAAGCTGTAAATCTTTCCCAGATGATTTTATATAGTTTGTATTGCCTTTCATCTAAGGAAGATCGAATCATTTCAGGCGTAAGTTTCACATCAGTAGGGTGTATTGCCTCATGTGCCTCTTGGGCCGATTTATTTGAGGACGAAAAGAAGTTCGCCTTGGCAGGTAGATATTTACTGCCAAAATGAGAGCCAATATAATCCCTGGCCATCTTAATCGCCTCTGTGGAAAGGTGTGTAGAGTCAGTTCGCATGTATGTTATTAATCCAACGGACCCCATGCCCTTTATTGATACGCCTTCGTACAGATCTTGAGCAGTGCGCATAGTTGACTGGGCGGTAAATCCAAGCTGGTTTGCTGCTGTTTGCTGAAGGGTGCTTGTAATAAATGGGGCATATGGGTGACTTGTTGTAAGTTTAGTTTGAATTGATTTTACATGCCATTGGGGTCCACCTGAGACGTGTCCCTGTAATCGGATTATTTCCCGGACCTTACCGTTTGGGTCAGTATGCTGTGTTTTTATCTCTTTGTCCGGAATAAAACCTGCCTGTTTAGCAGCCTCTATAATCGCTTTAATATTTTTTGGCCTGAACTTAATGCCATTTATTTCAATCAATTCTCCGGTAAAACAATTATTTTTAATAAGCCACTTGTTTTTTTCATTAATTGTGCGGGAAGCAGGCTTTCTGTTTTCTTGATCTTCAGTGGAAACATCCAACCAATTTCGCCATTGTTTTCCAAGCGTATTTGTATTATCTAAATCTGTAGTAAAGTAACCTTTAAGTCTCCAATACTCTTCTGGAATAAAGTCTGCAATTTCACGCTCCCGATCTACAACGATTCTGAGTGCTATTGACTGAACACGACCGGCGCTAAGACCTGCAGAGACCTTTTTCCATAACAATGGAGAAACCTGATAACCTACAATACGGTCAAGGATCCGTCTTGCCTGTTGTGCATTAAACTTATCTACGTCAATTGCCCTTGGATTATTGAATGCTTTTTCAATATCCCTCTTTGTGATTGCATTGAATACTACCCGCTTTCCATCTTCCGGTTTAATCTGGAGCACCTGGGCAATGTGCCATGCAATGGCTTCACCCTCACGGTCAAGGTCTGTGGCCAGCCATATACCCGAAGCCTTCTTGGCGGCCTGTTTCAGCGCTGCAACAGTACTCCCTTTTCCCTTGATAATCTGGTAGGTTGGCTTAAAATTGTCATCAAGGTTTATCCCAGGAACAGGGTTTTTATCCCCTTTAGGGTTTTTATCCGGAAGGTCCCGCACATGTCCGACCGATGCCATTACCACGTATTCTTTTCCCAGGTATTTGTTAATTGTCCGTGCCTTTGCAGGTGACTCTACTATAACCAATTGCTTGCCTGTCATATTTGATTCGGCATTAAAAAATTTTTTACTATTCTTTGTTTTTTTTTCGGCCATATCTATTCCTGTATTGCCATGTTTTATTTATTTAACGGTGTAGCATTTCAAGAAAGTATAAACATTTTTCCAGGCAATTGTTTAATAATGCCCTTTAATTCTAATTCTGTTAAAAGACCTAATATTCGGCCTGGTTCGATTTTGCTATATCTAACTATCTGGTCTATATGAACAGGGTAATTTCCAAGAATATCATATACTTCTTTCTCATTATCACTCATAAGCGGCAAGGCTGCTTTGGTGGTGTTGCCTATGACATTAGGATTACGCGACATCAACTCAAGCTCTTCGAGTATGTCATTTGCATTTTCAATCAGTTTAGCGCCTTGTTTAATGAGAAAATGTGTACCAACACTCTTAAAGGATTCTATACTACCAGGTACGGCAAAAACCTCTCTGCCCTGTTCTAATGCAAGGGATGCTGTTATCATGGTCCCGCTCTTTCTTGATGCCTCTATAACCACAACACCCCTGGATAGGCCACTTATTATTCTGTTTCTAACAGGGAAATTTTTCCCCTCAGGCGGTGTGCCTAAGGGGAACTCTGTAATAACAGACCCGTTTTCTGCTATAAGGCTATAAAGTTTTCTATTGGATTGAGGGTATATGATATCAATGCCTGAGCCCAAAACAGCTACAGTAGGGCCTCCTCCCCTTAATGAGCCCCAGTGGGCAGCAGAATCTATACCCATGGCCATACCGCTGACAACTGCTATATTGCTCTTAGATAGGTTTATGCATATTTCTTCAGCAATTTTGAGCCCATAATGGCTTGGCCTCCTTGACCCTATAACCGCGATCATTGTCTTATCTAAAGGTAATTCATTACCCTTTATGTATAGCAATGGGGGAGGATCATGAATTTCCCTGAGATCATTTGGATAAGATTTATCCGACATGGTTATAAGGTTAAAATTATTTTTTTTTATTAATGTCAGCTCTTTTTCCGGATTTCCCTCCCAGGCTCTGTTTATGATTTTATATGCTGTTTTTTTACTGAGGCCTTCTATCATTATTAAATCATTTAAATTTGCCTTGAATACATTTTCCGGGTTGCCGAATTTTTCGATAAGGCGCTTGTAGGTGATGTTTCCCAAATAAGGAATCATTTTTAGTGCAAGCCAGCTGAATTTATTCTCCAACCCGTTTTCCATGTAAGTGCCTAAATTTTTCTTAGAAAAAACCTATTAAAAATATTTTATGGTAATAGTTTGGCATGCTCGCAAATTCTATATAAAACATTCATAAGCCATTTCGCAAGGAATGAAAATATTAAATACCATTGCCTGTATATCAGGACAGGGGAATCTCTTTTTGAATGGCCGCAACACACATAGCCTTAGAGTGTTTAAGTCATCTTTGTCTGTTTTTCTATGCAAAGGTAAGCAGAACCGTGTATCTTCCATGGTGTTGCCATGAGAGAATAACCTTTAAATTTCCCTGGGCAGAATACTTAATGTTATCTGCACCCCATGAAATGAGGCATAATATTTGCGGCTGAAAAAAGAGACTCCCCTGTCCTGTTGGGTTGTAACCTTACCTATGCAACTTATAAGTTTTTTACGCTAATAACCCTGGAGCAAAGCGCCGAGGCCATTTGCTAAAATGATGTGAAATTTTTTCTTTTTTTGAGGTGGAATATAACCAAAATTAACTATAGTCAAGTTTTTTCTGTAGCAAAATAGGAATTATAGGCAAACAATTAGACTTTTTGAAAGGCTATCTAATTTATTATGAGAATAAATTAATGAATTAATACAAAGGGTTGTTTAATGTTCCATGATATAAAAGGATTTAAAAACCCCAACCTTTGAGTTTTTTCACCATATTGTCTTTGTGCGTGCCGGGCCAGTAAAATTTTTTACACGCCGGGCAAAAAAGAATATTCTTAGGATGGTGAGCAAATACAAAATCCGGTACATTTTCCCTGGCCACATCCTCCTCTACCTTAGATAATATTGAATTACAAAGAGAACACCTGTTGAACCATGCATTATGATCCCTTGTAAGACCTATTTCTTTATCAACAATTTTCATTTGGTCTTTTACTGTGTTATGTTCTATTAATATGGCATCAGGATAAGAGGTAAAAGTTTTCTGATTTTTTGTCAGGATAATCCTGCCCTTTGCAGAAAGCTTCAATAATTCATTTTCCTGGTAATTTGACTGATAAACAGTATCATACCCCAGAATCCTTAGGTATCTGGCAAGCTTCCCGAGCATGCTGTCAGCCGCAAAGAGAATTGATTTTTTTGTATTAACCTTAAACACCATGACTTACTTAATTCTTAATTTCTAAATTCTTTATTTCTTGTGATTGCAGCAAGAAGAGTGATGGCTAAAAGGAGAACAAAGATAACAATAACCTGAAGCCAGAACACATACACAATGCTGTAAATTTTAACTATACTTTTTGCCGAAAATACCGATAAAGAGCCTATCCCAAATGTGAAGATAAATTTCACGCCATAACTCGTTGAACGAAGCTTTTCCGGTGTTAGATGGGCAACAAGGCTGTTTTCAATAGGTTGCATGCCAAGGGCAAAAAACAGATAGCCTATGGTAAAGATAAAGAAAGGGATGTTGATGAACTGGGTCATAAGAATTAAAAACGGCAATGAAAGAAGGTGAAACAAAAAATACCCAAGGCGTAAATCCATTTTATCTGCCACGCGGCCTCCTGTCATCATTCCAAAAATGCCGACAAAATAAACGATTGATGTAAGTATAGTGGCAGACAATGTTTTAGTGCCGGTAAGTTTGATAAAAGAAAAGCTATTAATCAGGTCATTTAAAAAAGGAACGGCTTGCTCGAAATATGTCGGGATGACAACGGATGTTCCACGATAACAGAATCCTGCAAGCATCATGCATACACAAAGTATTGAAAAATAAAGCATGGTCTTGTTATTGCCTGCAATTATTTTCGGTTTATCTATATGTTTTAATGTTTCATGAAAATTTACGAGAAACAGTGAAATGCTTGATAATAATAAAAATACGCCTAATGAAATATAGACTGCGCGCCATCCATACTTATACGTAACAATGCCTGTGACAATTGGCGCCAGGCCAAGGCCGATATTTCCAAAGACTCCATTTATACCCAGAGCAAACCCTCTCCTGCTGCACCCTTTGCTTATTAGGCCCATGCCTGCAGGGTGATAAATAGATGCAAATATGCCTGCAAATGTTAGGCTGATTATTAAGTGTGTTGGATTTTTTGCTATTCCTGCGAACAGGGAAGAAATGCCGGTGCCGAGCAGATACAATAAAAGCATTTTCCTGGACCCCCATAAATCCGCCAGCATGCCCATAGGCAGAGCGCCTAAACCAAAAAAGAGATACATGAAAAAACCAAGTGACAATACATCAGGAAGGGGCATTTTGAAGTAATGTGTAAGGGGGATTACCAAAGAGGGGAAAATAAGCATAAAAAAATGAGATAGAAAATGGCAATAAGAGGTAAAAAAAATTATCTTTTTTTCATTAGAGGTCATTATTTTTAATTTTTTTAAGTTAAACTAAATAAAATCCACCAGCTCTATTAGATCTACCATGGTGTTGAAGGCCTTGAAGGCCTCCATGTAGTTCTGTCCCTCATAGCGCACTGTCAGTTCATCAAGGCGCTCTACACCGGGCATGCGCAGCACCCGGTCCACGGTAGATGCCGTGGTGAAGCCGATCTCTAAAACTACCAGACCTTCAGGGAATAAATATGCCCCTACATCTGAATTGTGCATTGCCTTTTTAGCGCCTTCAAGGATAAGCTGACGGCATCTATCAGGGTGCAGGCAAATTGCGGAGTATGTCCCTACCCCGAATTTTACCTCCACGATCTCAACGCCGGACAATAGGGCGCGGGCCTCCTCACATGCCTTGTTGTCACCAGTCACCAGGGCAACAGGCGCTCCAAAATATCCTGCCAGGGCAGCATTAATGCCAATTTCTCCCATTGAAATATTATTAAAGAGAACTTTTGCCACCCGTCCATGGAAAATGTGCACGATGGATGAGTTGGAGGTTCCGGCCATGGCATGGGCGCCTATAAAGAAGACCCTGTCAAATCCTCTCTGAATTCCTTCCATCATGGCCAGTGGGCGGGGTCCTCCCATGACGAGACTAACCCGATTGTCCAATCTTTCCGGAATCAGGTTCAGCCCAACATTATGTGAATCTGCAACCATGACTTCAGTAGCCCCGCCTTCAAAGGCTCCCTTTACAGCGGCATTAACTTCACCTGTCATCAGTTCCCTGGCCATGGTGTAATCCCGCCCGGATGGGGAGGAATGTTCACTGCGCACAACACAGCCCACCCCCTCTATATCAGCACAGATAAAAACCTTCATAGTTTTTCTCCTTATATAGTTATTACCAATAAAATCTAATCATTACTAATCAAATGTTCATTTGTACAGATGGCAAACTACTTCGTGTCCCTTATCAAGTGTTACCCGTGACGGCAAAACACGACGACAGATATCCATTGAATCTGGACACCGTGTGTGAAACCTGCATCCCTGGGGAATGTTTATGGCGCTGGGTGTATCGCCCTTTAGAACTGCAAGATTCTGGCGTTTCATAGGGTCCGGCAATGGGACTGCATCCATAAGGGCTTTTGTATAGGGATGCCTGGGCCTTGAAAACAGATCATTTTTAGAGGCAGTTTCCACTATTGTCCCCATATACATTACTGCAATACGCCGGCTGACATGCCTCACTACAGTAAGATCATGGGAAATAAAGAGATAGGCGTAACTGTACCGCTCCTGAAGGTCCATTATCAGGTTCAAAATCTGGGCCTGCACAGACATATCCAGGGCTGATGTAGGTTCATCAAAGATTATGAATTCAGGATCAGTCACAAGAGCACGGGCAATTCCAATGCGCTGTTTCTGCCCTCCGGAGAACTCATGGGGATAACGTTCCATGTGGGACTTGCTTAGGCCTACTTCCTGGAGTATTGAAAGAACCTTTTTATCAGCCTGAGATCGAGTGACCAGCTTGTTTAAAAGAAGGGGGCTGCCAACAATTTTCTTAACCGTCATGCGAGGGTCCAGGGAAGACAGGGGGTCCTGAAAGACCATCTGGAGTTTGGGTCGCAGTTGTCTTAATTCACGTTCTTTAAGTTTGCTGATATCCAGACCGTTGAAGATGATGGTGCCATTGTCTTCCCGGATAAGGTGCAAAATAAGGTTTCCCACTGTGGATTTACCACTGCCGGATTCGCCTACCAGTCCTAATGTTTCTCCTGGATTAATGTAAAGGGAAATTCCGTCCACTGCTTTCAGGTAATTTTTTTTCCTGCCAAGAAACCCGGAATGTACGGGAAAATACTTGACCAGTTGTTTTACTTCTATTATCGGCTTTTTCAATTGCTGGTCTTCCTTTATTGATAGAGATGGCATGCTACTTCATGGTGTTCACCGATATGAAAAAAACATGGATCAAGCCGCTCGCACATTTCAAGACGTTTGGAACATCTGGTATGAAAACGGCAGCCGCACGGTGGATTGATGAGACTTGGCACCCTGCCTGGTATGGAGGTGAGCTCTTTTTTCTCAATTGTATTTTGACCTGGAATGGATCCTATAAGACCGGAGGTATAAGGGTGGGCTGAGTGTGCAAAGAGTTCCCTAACCGGGGCGACTTCCACGATTTTACCTGCATACATAACAGCTACACGGTCGCAGACCTGGGCCACTACTCCCATATCGTGAGTAATCAGCAGGATAGCGATATTATCCCTGCGAGCCAAGTTAGTAAGGATAGTAAGCACCTGACCCTGTATTGTTACATCCAGGGCTGTGGTAGGTTCATCAGCTATAAGCAGGCTCGGCTTGCAGGATAGCTCCATGGCTATCATGACCCTTTGACGCATGCCTCCTGAGAGTTCATGGGGATATTTTTTAATAATTTGCTCTGGATCCGGCATTTGGACCTGACGAAGCATATCTACGCACAGATCCCTGGCCTGCTTTTTTCCTATGCCCTGGTGCAAATGGACTAATTCAGTCATTTGTGAACCTACTGTAAAGACCGGATTAAGGCTGGACATAGGCTCTTGAAATATCATGGAGGCCTCATTTCCTCGGATTGAGCGCATCTGACGATTTGAAATTTTTCTGAGATCTACGCCTTTAAAAAAAACCTCACCACTGGTGGTACGGCCTGGTGGCTGGGGAATTAAATTCAGGATTGAACGGGCCAGTACGGACTTTCCGCAACCTGTCTCCCCTACCAGTCCCAGTATTTCACCGGCTTGAAGATTGAGACGGACATTTTCAAGAACCTTGGCAGTGCCATTGTAGGTTGAAAATTCTACAGAGAGATTCCGTATCTCAAGAAGAGGGGTATTTTTATTATTTAAAGTGGGCATAAATTCACCTGCGTACCCTGGGGTCAAGAACGTCGCGAAGTGCGTCACCCATAATATTGAACCCTATAACGGTAATCAGAATAAATAGCCCGGGAAAGGTTGCATACCACCACTGATCCATGAGAAATTTTCTACCAATGCTTATCATGGCCCCCCATTCAGGGGTAGGTGGTTGCGCACCTAATCCGATGAAGCTAAGGGAAGCGGCAATCAGGATTGCATCACCCAATGTCAGGGTAGCCAGAACAATGACTGAATTAAGACAGTTTGGCAAAAGATGATGAAAAATGATCCAAAAATGTCTTGCACCGGAAACCCTGGCAGCTGCTATAAAGGGCATTTCCCGTATAGCCAATGCCTCACCGCGGACCATGCGCGCAAATTTAGGTATCATCACAAAGGCAATAGCTAAAATAGCGTTGGTAAGGCTTGGACCCATTGCTGCCGCCAGGGACAAGGCCAGAACAAGCGAAGGAAAAGAGAGGATAATATCCATGACCCTCATAAGTAGGTTGTCCACTCGCCCGCCGAAATATCCGGCTATGCCTCCGATAGTGGAGCCTATACCACCGGATATGAAAATTATGATAACTCCGATTCGTAGGGATACCCGGGCACCGTACATGATACGGCTCAGGATATCACGTCCTAACTCGTCCGTGCCAAACCAGTGGTGTATATCAGGGGCCTGCAATCTTTCACTCAGGTGAAGGCGGATAGGATCATACGGTGCCAGCAGTCCGGAAAACAATGCCATAAATATCATCAGGCCTACGATGATGGAGCCTACAACAGCGGAAGGGTTGCGGCTCAGAATCCTTACAGTCAAAAAAAATTCTCTTATCTTTGGGTTCTTATCTTGGCCTTTGCCCATCTTAATACCGAATTCTCGGATTCAGGAACGCATAAAGCACGTCCACCGAAAGGTTTATACATACATAGGCCAGTGCTACAACCATAGTGAAACCCATAATAGCTGGAAAATCAAGATAGTTAACTGAATCAACCACATATTTGCCCATGCCTGGCCAGGCAAAGATAGTCTCAGTCAGAATAGCCCCGCCCAGAAGTTCACCAAAGGATAGACCTGTAATAGTTACCGTGGGAATAAGAGAATTTTTAAAGGCATGCTTTAACACAACCACTATCTCTGAAAAGCCGTTGGCCCGCACTGTGGTTATGTAATCTTGTCCCAGGACCTCAATCATGGATGAACGTACAATGCGGGTGATTATGGCAAGGTAAACATACGAGAGGCAAAAGGCCGGCAGGATTATGTGCCAAAAGGCCTGCAGAAATTTTTCAAAGTTACCCTCCATCAGTGAATCTAAAATATACATACCTGTAATATGAACTGGAGGGGACATAGTAATATCAAGCCTACCGGAACCCGGCATCCATCCCAGGTTCCGGTAGAAAACAAGCAGAAGCATAAGCCCCAACCAGAAAACAGGTGTGGACACGCCAAAAACCGAGAAGACCCTTGCTATATGATCAGTAAGCCTGTTTCGCTTAACGGCCGAAATTATGCCCAGAGGTATGCCCACACATAGGCAGAGAAAAAGACTGGCCAGTGTTAATTCCAGGGTGGCTGGAAAAAAATCTTTTATATCTTCCAGAACCGGCCGGTGGTTTCGGATGGACTGCCCCAGGTCTCCTTTAGCAAGACCGGTCACAAACCGAAGGTATTGAACAGGTAGGGGTTTGTCCAGACCATGGGCCTTGCGGATGCTTTCCACGGCCTGGCGGCTGGCCTTGGGTCCGGCGATCATTCTGGCTGGGTCACCTGGAATAGCATGAGAGATAATAAATACCAGGATTGTAACCCCTATGAGCACTGGGGTCATGTAAATCAAACGTTTTAGAATATAGTTTATAATTCGCATACAACCAACTCAGCATATTAACAGATCGATGAGACGGCGCTTTTTTTATAAATATTATTATATAGGGAAATTATCACTGCCACACCTAATAAACCGAACGGGGAGATCTTAGACCTCCCCGTTGTAAAAATACCGGTCCACGCATCTTACTATTTGGAGATGCTCTCAAAATTATACATGGATTCCAACATGGGGTTGTACACATATCCTTTTACATTATTTCTAAGGGATACAATGGTTTGTACCTGATACAGGAATATGTATGGGGCATCCTTCATGATGATTTCCTGAGCTTCATTATAGAGTTTGATGCGTTTGTCAATGGTGCTGGAGATGGCAGCTTCACGTATGAGACTGTCTACCTTATCGTTTTTGTAAAAACTTCGATTTCCAGGTAGTCCCCATCTGTCGGAGTCAAACCAGAAGTTCATGAACATAAATGGATCGGCAAAATCCGGGCTCCAGGCACCCAGGCAGAGCTCAAAATTGCCGCGGTCCACATTGTCGCGCAAGGTGGGGTTGGCCATGAGCTCAAGTTTTAAGGTTACACCGATTTCTGCAAAGTTATTTTGCAGAATAAGGGCGATCTGTTCCCAGGAAGCCCGTCGTTGTGAATAGATGAGTGTTAGCTTAAGGTTTTTTACGCCGGCTTCCTTGAGAAGGGCCTTTGCCTTTTTAACATCGCGATGATGCTGTAACAGGTCATTGTTGTGACCCCACATACCCTTAGGAACAGGCCCACGCATTTGAACGCCATTACCCTGGAGAACATAGTCGATAATGCCCTTGTAGTCAACTGCGTAACAGAGGGCCTGACGTACACGCGGATCTTTCAGGCCTTCCTTCTGGTTGTTAAGGTACACATATTCCACCAATTGGGAAGGATATCGGAATACATCAACATTCGGGTTTTTCTCCAGGGCAGGAATCTGGTCGATAAGAATGTTTTCCGCAATATCGATATCATCCCGTTCGAGGGCCATGCGGCGGTCTGCTGACTCGGACATGAATCGAATGATTACACGTTTTATGGCAGGTGTTCCTCCCCAGTAGCCTGGTTTGGCTTCAAGCACACAACGCTGTCCGCGGGTCCATTCCACCATTTTAAAAGGGCCGCTACCATCAGTATTTTCTGATAGCCATGCCTGTGCTAAGTCGCCATTTTTTTCCTTGGACATAATATTAGGGTTTACAATACAGGCACCATCTGTGGCCAGGGTCTGCAGGAATGGGCCGTAAGCATTCTTGAGGATAATCTTCAGGGTGTAATCATCAATAATTTGCATGGATTTGATGGAGCCAATGTTGTCAGCAGGTCCCTTGCCGATGTCCAGAGTTCGTTGAAAGGCAAACCTCACTGCTTCAGCATTAAGCGGTGTGCCGTCTGGAAAAGATATACCTTTGCGAATTTTAAATGTCCAGACCGTACCGTCTTTGGAGACAGTCCAGGACTCAGCGGCCTGCGGCTCGACCTCGGTAGACCCTTTTCCGTTGATTACTTTGTACTTCACGAGCCTGTCGTAGCAGGGATAGATTTGTCTCCAGTCGTAATTGTCGCTCGAAACACCTGGATCAAGGGTGTGGATATCCGAAGAGACTCCCACTACAAGGGTGTTTTTATCAGCTGCAAAGGCCGCAGGAGTAAATAAAAGTACTAAAAAAGTAACAACTGCTAAGATATTTAAGTGTTTCATAGTTCCCCCTTCAAATAGTTGATTATTAATAAAATATAGTAACCGTGCACGGGTTCAAAGGTTTCCCGCTTACAGCGGGAAACCTTTGAACCGTGAACGGTTACGTAATGTAAAAAAAAATGTGGTATAGGTCCATATTTGCATAT
>JAYEMW010000290.1:0-13078 GCA_034718555.1 Thermodesulfobacteriota bacterium | reverse complement strand
AGAAGAAGTTTTATTCCCATTATTATAACAAGACCTATAAATAAAATACTTACCAGCCTGCTTCCCTTCTTGATGGCTAATTTTGCACCAAAGTAGGAGCCAATTACAGTGCTAATCATTAAAGGCAGGGCAAAAGGCCAATTAACGTAGTCCTTGATTAAAAAGATAAGTGAAGATGGAAAAAGTAAAATAAAATTTGCCGATTTAGAATTTGCAACGGCCTTTAAGAAATCGTTCCCAAAAAGAAATATAAAGCTGAATATAATAAATACATTTGTCCCACCGCCAAATACCCCCTGATAAAATCCAATTAAAGATCCAAAAATTAAACTTAATACGGTAGTCTTCGTCGAAAACTGAACCTCCCTTTCTGTTAATCCAAGGTTTGGTTTTAAGAGAATAATCAAAGAGATTATTATCATAAACAGACCGATCAAAATTGATAGAATTTTCTCATTAAGGATAAGGGCTATATGTGTTCCTATAGCAGAGAAAATCGCACCACTTATGGTAAAGGGAATTATTATTTTGAGATTTAGTAATTTATTCTTCCTGAATTGAATAAGTGGTATAATTTCCCGGAATAGATTTGCAAACTTAGCAGTGCCAAGCGCCACGTGAATAGGAAGGCCTAAGAGATTCAACATGGGAACCAATACCAATAAAGTACTTCCTATTATTGCCCCAATAATTCCTAAGATGAATCCTGCTATTATTACAATCATAAAGGAAACAGTGTCCGTGTTTATTCACCTCCCAGATGTAACAGCTCAATAAATCGTGGTAAGACCCTTACGGGTAAACTCCGAATAAGGAATTTAGGCGTGAGCCTTTCATAGTACCCCTGTTTTCTTGATCTGTTACTCCCAGCTCTTGATTAAAAAAAATATTTGTAGTCGTTTTATTGATCGAAATACAATCAAATACGACGTCCATTACAAAAAACATGAACCTTATTAGGATCAACTTTCAGTGTGATAATCTGCCCTGCCCTGAAATCAACCTCTTTTGGAACACGTACGGTAAAACTGGATTTGCCGGTACGGGCATGAATAAACTTATCAGAGCCAATGTTGCTAATCATCTCTATCCGTGACTGCAATGTCTCATCCCGGCTATGGCTAATCGTTATATCTTCAGGTCGTATACCAATATCAATTACGCTATCTTTAAGGTTATATTGACTATTCATAAGATTTATGGAAAAATCTGCGCCTTGAAAATACGGCCCTTTATCTCCGTAAATTACCCTTCCATTATACATATTCATCTCTGGTGACCCAATAAAACCGGCCACAAAGTTATCTGCAGGGTGCTCATATATGTCTTCAGGACTTGCCGCCTGGTGGACTTTTCCATCACGCATAACTACAACCTTATCACCAAGGGTCATTGCCTCAACCTGGTCGTGGGTAACATAAATAATTGTGCCTTTAATATGATGATGCAATTCTTTTAGTTCCAGCCTCACCTTTGCCCGTAGACGTGCGTCAAGATTACTCAAAGGCTCATCAAGCAGAAATATCTTTGGTCTGCGGACAAGGGCTCTTCCCATGGCTACCCTCTGCCTCTGTCCTCCTGATAACTCTCTTGGCTTGCGGTTCAAAAGATCCTCAATTCCCAGAATATTAGCCGCATCAAGTACGCGCTCTTCGATTGTTGGCTTTGGGAGTCTGCGCATACGAAGGCCGAACCCAATATTTTGGGCCACTGTCATATGAGGGTAAAGTGCATAACTTTGAAAAACCATGGCCACATCACGCTCACGGGGGGAAAGCCTGTCTGCAGGTTTCCCGTCAATAATAACAAAGCCTTCATCCTGAGAAATAAGACCTGCTACAATATTCAATAGGGTGCTCTTCCCGCAACCAGATGGCCCTAAAAGCACACAGAATTCTCCATCTTCTACATGTAGGTCGATTTGGGAAAGGGCAAGGACATTGCCAAAACTCTTTGTGATAGATTTTATCTCCAATGATGCCATATTCAATCCTTCATTGCCCCGGCGGTCAGTCCCTTCACCAGACGTCGTTCAGACGTCGTTCAAAAAAAAGAAAAAGCGCCAGAATAGGTATAGTCACCAATACAGAGGCGGCCATTACAAGTTGTTTAGACAAATGAACACTCCCTGCAAGCTCAACTACCCCCCTGGATAAGGTAAACTTTTCAGGTGTGTCCAGGAACATGAAGGCAAAGAGAAATTCGTTCCATGCTATCATAAAGGTATACAAGGCCACGCTGGCAAGGGCCGGTGCAGACAAAGGAAGAATGATCCTCCAGATGACACCAAGGCGGCCACACCCATCAATCAAACCTGCATACTCCATCTCTAAAGGAAGGGTCTTAAAATAGCTGTGCAGCATATACAGGGCTACCGGAAGGGTCTGTGCTAAATACACTATTATAAGCAGATTAACTGAGTCACGTAAACCCATCCAGGAAAACATAACATACAAAGGAACCACAAGTGCAATGGCCGGAAACATATAGATCAACAATATACTGTAAGACATAAATTTCCGGCCTCTAAAATGCAGTCTGGTAACTGCATAACCCCCTATTGTCGCCAGTGTTACAGATAATATTACTGTTATTATAGAGACATAAATGCTGTTGGATATGTATCGAATAAAACCATGTTCAAATAGAATTTCATAGTACGCATGAAAATCGACTTTTTTCAAGTCCAGCCATAGATTGGCCGGCTGGAGCATTATTTCGCTTAAGGATTTGAAAGAAGAGACAATCATCCAGTAAAATGGAAATGCTATTATGAAAACGAAAAAAATAATACCCGTTATCCTCAAAAAACGTATAATATATTTTTCTAAATTATCTCTGCTCATTTTTCTTAATTTATCATATACCCCGGAAGTTTATAAATTGCGTTCTTTTCGATGAGCAATGGGCATCAAGAGCAAGGCGTGAAGGCTCGTAATAGCGCGCATGACGAAATACGGATAAAACTTGTTCCAGGTTGTTTTCATTGCTTTAGGACAGGATTGCAATCGGCTCGCCGTTACTTGTGATGATCATTTCCTTTTGTTCAGGTAGCTCCTTCCAAATTTGTGAAGACTTTGTCTTTAAATCTCTAACGCTTAAAAATTTCATGATACCACCTCCAACCGTGTTTCAATTATAGACTCAAAAGAGGTTCATCTCAAGTTCAAATTCAATTTTTTCATATAATCCGGCGAAGCGGAAGCTGGGGCACTTTTGGCAATCCGAGTTGACGGGTTGTTAAGGCTTTGTCTTTGCATTCTCTATTACTTCAATAACTAAGTCTGCCACAATCTCATAACTCTTTACCAACCTGTAAACAACAACTCGTCTTACCTCGTTATAATCGGCTGCTGTAAAGGTAATTTAGCAAGAGGCTTGCGTTTGCAGCTCTTTTGCCTAAAGATAAAATTGCTTTTTCAACCTCATTACGAATCTCAAGTATTGACTGAAAGGTCTCTTTCCCCTTCTGCGCGGTATCCCGAACTGTTGTCAACATAATACGCACCCAATGCCCAAGGTCATTGAATTCCCGAACATGATTCAAGGCATCATAATAGACGACTTTGTGCTTTTCAATATAAGCCGACAGATAAAGCGTCGGCTTTTTGAGGATACCTTTACTCACGAGATAGAGAGTGATCAATACACGTCCAATGCGCCCATTGCCGTCGAGAAACGGATGAATGGTTTCAAACTGGTAATGGGAAATGGTGATCCGAATCAGATGGGGAAGATGGATGGTGTCATTGTGCAGAAATTTTTCCAAATCGCTCATCAAGTCCGGCACTTCCGTATGCTGTGGCGGAACAAAGGCGGCATTCGACGGTCTGCCGCCGCCGATCCAATTCTGGCTTTTACGAAATTCACCGGGGAGCTTCCCTTCCCCGCGTACGCCCTCAAGGAGGATTTTGTGTGTTGCTTTAAGCAGGCGGTTCGATAGAGGTATCTGCCCTAATTGTTCAATGTATTCACCCTCCATTTCAAATTGCCGTTGATTCCCTTTGGATGTTATATACCGTCCAAGGAATCATTTTAGAATCATGAATGATTAAAATGCCTCAAAAGCCAAAAGCAGATCCCACTTTTCTCGACAGTTGGGGCATTCCGTGCACGATATCGTCTGCACGGCTCAGCGGGACGATAATCCAGAGGAAGTAGTCTACGGGTGACTTCATCGAACGAAAGCCGACTTCTAAATGAGGTTTCCCCAGCGAGAGTATTTGTCGCCGGCGGATGACATTCATCAATGAACCTTCGACAAAGTGGCGCATGGCATCCTCGAACGAGATGTCTTTCACCCGCTGTCTTGCAAAACTCTCAGAGGTATCCAGCTTGTCAAACCACCATCTTTCGCCGATGGAATGCGCCTTACGCAGCATGGTCTCCTGCTCAGGGCGTGACAACTTGGCTGTGTCATAGAAGATATCCCAATCCATAAGTATCCTTTAACGCCGTTGTTCTCGTATTGCATGCGTCTCTACCGATAGCCTGACAGTGGCTTGACCGCAATTGCGACCGCAGGAGATGAGTAGCTGGGGAAAGCGCCAGCTTTACACAGTCTATCTCAATGCCCTTGTTGGGGATGCCATTCTTTGATTATTTTTGGAACAAGTCTGAATGAGTTCCTGTACGTTCAAAAACGATACGATCAGCTTCAGCCTTGTAAATGAGAAGCCAGTTAGATTCAATATGGCATTCTTGCCGCCCCTGCCAATTACCGATCAATTTATGATCCCGATGGATAGGGTCTAATTGCCCTTCCGCCAGCAGAGACTGTATAATAATTTTGAGCTTCTCTATATTCTTTCCCTGTTTCTGCATCCGTTTAACGTCTCGATCAAACTGTCGGGTGTATATTGGAGTAAGCATCAGATACCTAATTTTTTGAACATATCTTCCACGTCCTCGCATACGACTAAATTACGACCAGCATCCGTATCGCTAAAAGTGCGGCGTGTAGTCTCATTTGGTATGACGACGTCGAAGGGAAGGCCGTTTTGCAACTCGACCTGTCTGTAAAAAAGAGTGATCGCTTGAGTGGTACTCAACCCGAGATTACTGAACACTTTCTCTGCTTTATTTTTTAGCTCAGGTTTGATTCTGGCTCTTACTGTCGAAGTTTTATTCATGATTCACCTCCATTAAATCAGATTGTAGCACAAATGGGGAATGATGTCAAAATCTTAATGAACTCCCACGCACACCAGCTATTGAGTGAGCGGAGTTAATTCCATTATACTGAGCAATTATAGAAAAAGTTCCAAAACAGTAAGCGTTCACAGGTTAAAAGGTTTCCCGCTGAAAGCGGGATTCAGGGTTGCCTCACCCTCTTTAACCTTGCCTGCCAGTGCGATGCACGCAGACAGGCCTTTAAGTAGGCAATGTATGATGAAGGCAAGAAGTACATCACGGACGCGGACAGGTTAAGTGCAACATCCTGGCATTAAGCCTCTTAGCTTCCCAAGCTTGACGTTCCGGCTCATGGAGTCTGTCTTTAACTACTGAACCTTTGAACCTTTATCCGCCGTTTTTGTGGCGGGCAGAACGCTGAACCCGTGAACGGATACTATATTTTATACCATGCTTGGTAAGAAATAAAACCCATATCAACATATAACGCTATTCGTTTGGCTCTGGCCATTTTCTCAATGATGTTATTTAAATGGGCGAAGATCAGGTTTGTTCCCTTTTTGTTTCGCCTCTATATGTTTCAGGAATGCCTTTATTTATGTGCAAATCCCCATGAAAAGGACAACCCGAACTTTTCTGCTCCACCCATTCGAACCGCAGAAAAAAACGTAGAGGCTAACCATTTACGCATGCCGGCCTTGATAACAAGATTACTGTAAAATGTTTCGCCTACCTGTTTTCTTTTAATATCATTTCCCGGATCACCGTACCCATAGCGCAGGTAATGAGGTAAACAGCATTTATAAGTGATATCCTTCCAATCACATCCGGTGAACAACTCCATTACCTCATCCGGCAACCCTGAATATCCATCAAATGGCCAATCCTTGTAGTGGTCAGGATTCGCGTTAATTCGTTTAAATGGTAAGAGAAGGCTCTCAAAGTTGATAGGATTTTCCTGTTTAGATTTTTTTTCTTCCTGAGGCCAGTACTTACAGTATTGATTTTCCCCAACACAAAAAAATCAGCTCCCTTTGCTAAATGTGAATAATGCTCTTTTTGCCCCTGAAAAGATCGATATAGGGCCTAAATACAGACCTCGTCATTCACATTATACAATCGGCTGGAGACCTTTATATCCCGCGTGATTGCAAATTAATTTGACATCAGCTCGGTCTGGGTTCAGGGTTCAAAGTTCAAGGTTAACCGCTTTGCACTTTTTCCCTTAACTATTGATTTCATTGGGTTAACACCACGAGAGCTCAACCTCTGAACCTCTGAACCGTGAACCTTTTAACCCAAACTCTGGGTTGGAAACAGAGGTTTGTGTCCAAAATATTACACCATTGTACGCTATAAATTACGAGGTCTGAAATAAGGGTGTTTTTCGTTTTTTCTGTATTAGTTTTAGATAGTTAGCGTGGCCAAAACCCACATATTGTGAAGTATTACTCAAGGACAATTCCATATCTAAAACCCGTTTGCCCACTGGATAAGTGCCTACTTCGCAAACTTCGGATCGCATAATTCCCGGCCTCGAAAACACCTCCAACCTTCCCTCGAGTAGTACGCACATAATCCAGGCAGCAGCGTAAGAGATCAATAAGAATTCGTTATTTTAATATTTTCCCTCAATAAATTCTTCTACTTTTCTTTTGGCCTTTTCTAAGAGTTCTTTTGTTTTTCTGCGAGCCTGCTGGGACTGGATAACTAAATCAGCGATTTTTTTCTGAGTGGGTTTGGGAGGAATTGGCAAAACAATTTCTTTTAATGTTTCTTGATTGAGTCGAGCCTGGACACTTCCCCTGCTTGCTCTAATCATTAGTTGCGAACCAATAGTATTTAGAAACAAACTAACGTAATAAGAATTTAAAGTTTCCTGTCGGAAACGTAATCTTATCAAGTTGTCACTTATGGTTCCTCCTTCCACTTCTTCAGGCAATCTGGCACTAATCCCAATTGTACCCACTCTGGTAACGACTACATCGCCTTCCTTAGCTTTTTTTAATGGTTTTTGTTTGTTGGGGTCAATATAAACTAAATCGTCTATTTCAATAGTCCCTTTTGATAGATCGGTACCTCGAATATACGGTTTGCCACCAGCTTGCGTTGTGTATTCGTCAGAATATTGTCCCGTCGTAACTTTAATAAAATCCAAGTTTTTTATTTTTTGGCCATTAAAATCTTCAATCAATTTCTCCTCAATTTTTCTATACTTTGGCTGAAAAAATGCGGCATCGGCACGGTGAGCAGATTTGACATCAGAAAAATTGACGACATACGATAACTCATCCTCTGGTTCAAAATCCTTTAATCCCAATTCTTCCAGAAGTAGATTTTCTGCCTTAGAATAAAGAAGTTTCGATTTGTCTTGTTCTTGTTTTGCTCTCAGAACAATCGTAGCTATTAGTTCTTGTTCTTTTTGTGGCGGTACAAAAACAGGTAATGACTTGAGATCATCAATATTGAGCCCGGTTTGGACGGCACCTCGAACACTGCGTTCCAGCAGTTTTTGTCCGTACCGTGAATTGAGATAAGCAATAAAATAATACGGATCAATTGTATCGGTTCGAAAAGCTGTACTTTTGCAACTGAATATAGCGGGGATCACAGAACCATCAACAATAATCGTGTTTCCGAGCGTGCCAACAACGGATACAAGAACATCGCCTTCCCTTAGCGAATATTTTTTTAGTCTTTCATAATCTTTCCTGAGTATATAGACATTATCATTACCGAGTAGGAAAAATTCTTTAACATCTTTGCCACGAATATATCTATATTCTGCATCGGGAATGTAATTATCAACCTTAAATTCTGAGCCAAATGGGCCTGTAATAAACTGACCTTGTATATCTTTCCAGCGCTTATATGAACCGGTAGCATAAATTTTTTCTTCCAGTTCCAAATACTCCGGCTGATAATATCCCGCATCCAGTCTATATGCACTCTCAAGTTGGGATTTTTGTATTATTGAATAGGTAATCATTTAAACCACTCAAACTTCTCTTTTTTCGCAAACTTTACAAATTCCTCGGCAATTTCATCTAAATCATCGTCGAGTTTTAAATTTTCCTGAGCTTCAAAAATACCGTTCTTAGCGGTTACTCGTCTTCCTGCATCATTTATGAAGATATACTCACCGGAATTATCCTTGCCCGACTTTTTTGAAACAGCCATAAATATCGGATAATCTTCCGATGGCCGTTCATTGGCCGCCCATTTTTGTAGAAATAGAACAGATGTTCTTGTTCCCGTTCCCTTGGCAGGTGCAGGAAGTTTAAAACTATTCCCCTCCAAACCCACCACCGCTAATATTCTCGCTTTTTCAAAAAGCCACAACCTGAGCCATTCCATACTGGTGTTATTAAAAACTCCCTGGGGCAAAACAATTGCCATTCTTCCGCCAGGATGGAGTGCGTCTAAGGAACGCTCTATGAAAAGGAGGTGTCTCTCCACTTTTTCTTTAAGTTTTCCATTCTTCTTGGCAAATTCATACTGGCGCAGTAATCCAGAATCTGTGATTTCACCGGCAAATGGAGGATTTGTCATCAAGATATCAAAGTTCATATATCGATATGTCCTAAGATTTCCTTCATTTTCCTTGGGATTTTCGAAATGTTGTAACAGTGACTTTAATGATGTCCTCGCCTTCTCTGCTTGTTCACCTATCCAGTCTCGTCCGTCTAAAGAGTTTCGCTTGAAAATGTTGTGTCTGCCATCGCCGGCAATGAGCATCAATGCCTGAGAGATACGGCGCATATTGTCATCAAAATCAACGCCGTATAAATAGCGATTGGCATATCTTCGTTTTGCTTTTTGTGTGGCGGAATGTAAATGATTGTCCCATACCCAATACATAGTGTGGAGTAAAAATCCGCCGGAACCACATGCAGGATCAACAATATACTCGTCTTGTTTGGGGTTAAGCATTTTTACGCACATCTTAATCACATTGCGCGGCGTGAAATATTGTCCTTTTTGTCCTTTGGAAACTTCTGCAATTAAATGTTCAAAGGCACGGTCAATGATTTCCAGTTCTTCTCTATCTGAACCGAAAAATTTAAACTCTTCCAGGAAAGGAACGCATATCTGCAATTGTTCGGGGGTTAAATCAATCTTGGATAAAGGATTGAATATGTCCGGCCACTCCTTAAGCGCGCCTTTAAAGAGTTCATCATTTACAATAGCATATGTCTTTTTGGGTTCCTTATATTGTCTAAAATGGACTTCTCTTTCAGGTCTGATATTTTTTGCCTGATCCTCATCATAAAGCTTGGCATAAATCAATTTAAAGACTTCTTCGAATACATTTACACCAGCCTGCGCCAAAACCATTTCTTCAAGCCTGGAGATGATAAACGACAGATCAAACTTGTCCTTCAGCTCATCGTAGGTCTTTTTTTCTTCAAAGAGATCGTCCCATGTCTGATTAGCACTTGGGATATCAGAAAGGGTGGTTATGTATTCCTTTGGCCATGGGCGGTAAAGTATAAACTTTTGAATACCGTTCGACCACACACCGCCTTCTGCGCCTTCTGCGCTAAGATACGTTTTTAATTGTTCTTCTGCTTTTTTGGCATTGGGTTGTTTAAGCTCAAAGACAATGTAAGGTGTTATTTTGTCTTCCTTGTATAAAACGATATCAGCGGCTTTTTTCCTGATTTCTCTTCCAAACTGAACTGATTTTTCAACCTCTATTCTATCTAATGGGTATTGATATTCCCGTGTTAACTTTATCAGCTAAAATTGACGAATAACTTCTTCAGGCCTACCGGCCTTTTTATTTTTGTCATAGATAAAAATATCTTTGCTTCTCTTTAAGCAGCGTACATAAAACCTTCCGGTTTCCTTTTCAAAAGGTTTAACTTTTCTCAGTATTTTATTTGAGAATTCATGCAATCCGTGTTTCACCGAAGCATCTTTAAAGATAAGGTCTAATATTTCATCAGCCCTGACTTTTTCTTTTGGGATATCGTAACTTGTGTTTTCCATAGTCTTATATTAATCCTCTTTCCTTAAAACTGGAAAAATTGGTTTTCCCAATAATAATATGGTCAATAACTTCGATGCCTAATATTTTTCCGGAGTCAACCAATCTTTTAGTAATTGTCAAATCTTCTTCCGATGGCTCAGGATCACCGGAAGGATGATTGTGGGCCAAGACTACAGATGCGGAATTATGGATTATTGCCTCCTTAAATATTTCTCGGGGATGCACCAAACCCGCATTGAGTGTGCCAATGGATATTGTTGAAGGGGGGTAGTCAAATAGCTCCTCCTGTGGTATGCTCAGGTGCATGACTAAAGGCGCTGACTTTCCCAACACATATCGCGAATTTGTACCGTATTTTCCCGATGACCATGTATGTGCTCACTATTTGGAGCAGTTGCGATGGCCAAAGGGGTTTTGTTGCCCAAACTGTCAAATGAATGTGGAACCGTGGCGACAAACACGTGGCCGTTTAGTTTGCCCTGCATGCCGTCACCAAACTTCCGTGACGGCTGGTACGATCATGGAAAAAACGCGAACACCTTTGACTACTTGGTTTGAAACAGCTTGGCATCTGACAACTGCCAAGAATGGTTTTTCGGCCAAAACTTTGGAAAGAACATTAGGCACCAGCTACCGAACGGCGTGGACAATGCTTCAACGTTATCGTGTCTCTATGGTACGTAGCGAACGTGGCCGTTTGGTGGGCGGAGTAGAGGTCGATGAGACCTTCATTGGCGGTGTTGTACAAGGAGGAAAACGTGGACGAGGAAGCAGTAAGTCTATCGTTGTGATTGCTGTAGAAGTCAAAGAACCAAAAGGTTTTGGACGAGTTCGGATGCGTCATATCCCAGATGCTTCTGCTGTAAATCTCCAGCCCTTTATCTGTGATGTTGTGGATAGGAGATCTGTTGTTATGACAGATGGCTGGAAAGGATATAACGGCCTGTCGAAAAAGAAGTACAGGCATGAAAGGACAGTGTTATCTTCATCAGATGATCCTGCACACGTCGCAATGCCAGGTGTGCATCGGATTGCAAGTCTCCTTAAGCGCTGGATACTTGGTACTCATCAGGGTTCTTTTGTCCCTGCACACCTTCAGTCATACTTGGAGGAGTATACTTTCCGATTTAATAGACGTACCTCCAGTAGTCGCGGCCTTGTTTTTCGCCGACTGATGGAACAAGCTATGATTACTGGACCTATTACAGAAACTGATGTTACATTTGGCTACAATTGGAGCCGAAGTCAAGCGGGAGGAGCTAGTTGACTACCCCCCTTGTTGAAATACCGATAATCTTATTGCGGGTGTCAAGCAGGGTGAGTTTGAAATGTTCCTTGGCTTTATCCTTGATACTTGCGCGGATAGCTTTTACGACACTTTTAGGGTTTTTGATATCATAATTTTTAAGTTCTGGTTCTAAATCTTGTCTTTTGCCAAGTTCAAAACAGGCTTTGATCTGCGCTGCTTTGGCTAATCCGACACCCTTTATCTCCGAAAGCCCTGCTATTGATGTCTGACTTATTGCCTTAATGTTGCCAAATCTTGCCAATAATTCCTGCGCAATGTTCATCACAGATTTTTTTGGGATTCCACGCCCAATAATGAGAGCTAAAAGTTCTTGAGCAGAGAGTGCTTCCGGCCCAAATTTTATGAGTCTTTCTCGCGGTCTTTCTGATTTTGGTAAATCACGAACAGTGAAAGACGAAAAACCCGATCTTTTATCCATAGCTTATTTTCCCTCCCAGATCAGCTCCGCCTTCATCTGTGAAAAATGATGCGGATTGTCTAACCCCCAGCGCATATTATCAGTCATTGAAATTCTCCATTGTGTATCTGATTTTGACAAAACGTGTTATGATTATAGTATTGTTTCTTTCATAAACACCCTGGGGAGAGCTTGGAGTCAAATCTTTATTCTTTAATATTATCACCGCGAATCGTTACTATAAATGCCAGATCCCCGTAAATTCAATGATAAAGATTTGATAAAGATTTGACCCCAAACCCTTACCCCCAAACCCTGAAAAAGGATGTGGTTTATCCAACCCTCACCTTATGTTATCAGCCATATACTGCTCCCCGTTTGCCTTTAATAATCAAAAGTGCCCACCAATATTTCCTGAAATTTCTATAAGCCATTTTCATAAAGCCGCTTTTCACTTGATTTTACAACGTTAAATGCTTTTTCATAATTATTTTCCTATCCTACATAAAAAGACGGTAGTCGTAAGATGAGTTGCTAAAACGATCCAAAAGTGAGCCGATACGTGCAATGCGTTTTGATGACTGAACCGTCGCTGGAAGCTTGCCGTATAGGTCACCTGAGTTCCAATCCATCTTAGATAATCCGAGAATTTCGTTTACCAAAATTGCGAGGTCGGATGTGCCAGCATATCGTCTCAGGACTACCGGTCCGGGAATACGTCGCTTTCCCTGGAAATATGTCCAATTTGTTCTGGCGGCCTCTGTCGATCCATGTACCCATAACAGTGCTTGGTGGTCTGTGAGCTTTATGGTCGTGCCGCGGCAAACGGGAAATCGACCCTCTATGAATCCATCTTTCGTTTGCTGAGAACTGATGTAGCGAAGAGCAGATTCAAAGTTGATCTCTATTAATTCTAGATTATGCACACCTTCGAGACCCGCCTTCAATCCTTCTGCTCCTCTTTGCGGAATGGCGTTTGCTTATGAATTACGACACGTGCTGGCAATTTTAGATGCGATTCCCAAAAAAGAGTGCGGATGGTTTCACCTAACCTGCGGGCGTCTTGAAATGACATAAACGGGTTGCCGCCGAAAATAGTTGGGTTTTCAATGCGACTCAGCAATTCCCGATCACCTTTAAAACTCTTTAAAACAGCGAGGTTTGGATTTTGTCTTTCGTAAACATTTCATTAAATTTAGTCCAAAACCAGCAACTTTTCTTGTTTATCTTACTTAACATATTT
>JAYEMW010000289.1:0-2559 GCA_034718555.1 Thermodesulfobacteriota bacterium | reverse complement strand
CTGTCCGCAGCCTCATCAGACAATTTCCCAAGTTTGAGAAAAATTTCTTTTCGATTTTTTTTATCCTTTCTATATGCCCGTGCCAGGCTGTAAGAACGATATAACTTCCCTTTGTATTTGCTGGCTCTCCAATGAAGATGAAGATCTGCTAAATCCATTCTTGCTCCTATTAGACGTAAAAAATATTTATCAATTAGTTGATATCATATTATATTTTACAAGTCAATAAAAATATTCTTAGACGTAAAATTTGAGGACAAAAAATATAATCCTTGTATTTTCAATTAATTATAGTGCATGGTGGTATATAAGTGGTAAACTTGGGATAAAGCAATCTCCTTTAGCCTATCTTTTTTATATTTCTACGAATCAGTTATGCAATTGCCCTCTTGCCCATTTTATATCTTTTTGCTGACAAGAAAAGGATTCAACGCTAAGGGGGTTATCGGGGAAACCGTTTACGAATAGGTGTATGTTTATAATCCGAGCGTTTCAAATGAACATCCAGGTTTGGGTTGTATCCCTCCTTGGAGGTTAGGCGAACTATATGGTTTACAACTTTCCGTTTAATCCACTGTTTCATGGCTTATCCTCGAAGTGAAGTAAATAAACAAGATAGATATATATAACAAATTGAAATTAAGAAGGAAATAAAATTTTTGCTAACCCTTATTATATGTTCAGACCTCGTAATTTATAACGTATAATGGTGTAATATTTTGGACATAAACCACTGTTTCCAACCCCGCCCTGGCGGGATTAAAAGGTTTCCCGCTGAAAGCGGGATTCAGAGGTTCAGAGGTTGAGCTCTCGTGGTGTTAACCCAATGAAATCAATGGCTAAGGGAAAAAGTGCAAAGCGGTTAACCTTGAACTTTGAATCCCGCTTTCAGCGGGAAACCCTGAACCCAGACCGAACTGATGTCAAATTAATTTGCAATCCCGCGGGACATAAAGGTCTCCAGCCGATTGTATAATGTGAATGACGAGGTCTGAAATAACTAAATAACTCTATGAAATTCAGACACCAGGTCTATGTATGCCTGATAATCCGCATCGTTGAAAAAAGTTTCATGCCGACGATTTCCACGTTGGCTTATGTGGTGGGGAAAACCCGGAGCCACTACTCTCGCAATTCTTACCATAAAAGAATGACATGTGCTGTTTAACAGGAAAAGCAGAACATGAGTCAAGAACAGATTTATTCCGTTGAATTCCTTGATTACACTATCATTCATTTCATTGAAAAAATAATCGGTCGCATTTAGGGCTTACTCCGCCAAGTTTTCAAGCAATAAAAAACCATATACAGTATTTATGCTAAGAATTTATACAATATTTACTTGAAATCCTTAATTATATAGTGTATGGGAATATATGTCAGATAATGAATAATGTAGTATTTCCTGTACAAAATCCTCATTAATGGAGATCGGATTATGCGTAATGTCCTGGTTATTGATGATGAGAAGGCAATCTCGGAATTCCTTCAGCAGGCCTTAATAATATACGGATATAATGTAGAGATCGCATCGGGAGGGTCTGATGGCCTCCAAATGTTCGAGGTGGGATCATTTGATTTAGTGATAACGGATATACGCATGCCTGACATTGACGGCATTGAAGTAGCGCGATGCATTCGAAGCTCCGACAAACCGCAAACACCAATCATTGCTATGTCAGGAACCCCGTGGCTTATGAATGATAACGGATTTGATTTTACCATTTCCAAACCTTTTAACGTTAAGACCCTTATGGATGCGGTAAAAGAACTGACTTTAAATCCTATGAATTCTGATACGGTCCATCTTAACAATACACTTGCAAAATTGCAGTAAAAAAACATTTCTGCCGGCAATTCTCATTTTTGGATAATTTATTAGCCACTGACACACACAGACGGACACGGACAAATTATTTAGCCTATAGCCTCTACCTCTTTTCGCGAAGCGATGATATTATTTTAGCCGAGCGACTTCTTAGGCTAAAATGTCTGTGTAGGTCTGTGGCTAAGTCTCTTATTTCGCTATAATTAGAATTGCTGCATTTCTGCAAACAGTTTGATATATCTCACTTCTTGTATCCCGCATTTTGCTTAATAATTATACCAGATGGTTTTGTATTGAGTAGTGTCCGCGCCGGCCGCTTTTAGTCTCTTGAGATATTCTTAAATTGATACGTTCGGAAAAAGGGTCGATTAATTTTGCTGAAAGCTATATGCTATCAGTTATGTTTACCCCGGCTGCCCAATGAAATTTTAATTTTCCGTTTATTCCATCGGGGTGAAATTTACACCTGTGACAGCTAAGTTTACCCCGTTAAATCCTCAAAGGCTATTTAACTGGGGCATATTTCACCGGGGAGCTGCCAGCATATGCGGGCATACAGGCCTTATTTCCTTGACAACCCTCAGCCACAGGCGTAAGCTTGCCGCAACATAAATTCAGCTCTTTAAGGAGGGATTTTGTTTTACAATTTAAACATAAGATTTTTCCAAAAAGCTCCACCAACGCAGTGTTAGTGGAGCTTTTTTATGTCTATTATTTTTAATGACATTTTA
>JAYEMW010000288.1:0-2561 GCA_034718555.1 Thermodesulfobacteriota bacterium | reverse complement strand
AAATATGTTAAGTAAGATAAACAAGAAAAGTTGCTGGTTTTGGACTAAATTTAATGAAATGTTTACGAAAGACAAAATCCAAACCTCGCTGTTTTAAAGAGTTTTAAAGGTGATCGGGAATTGCTGTTCATTCTGTAAAGGGTGAGACATTTGAAGCCGTGCTTTTATTCCTAAAACAAAAAGGCGTTAGAAAACATTATAAGACTTTATTAAATGGGAATAAAAGAACAACTGATAGTGAGGAATTAAGAATTGTGTATGTAGGTGTTACCCGCCCAAGAAAGTTATTGGTAATGGCTGTGCCAATTGAAGAAGATAAATTATATTGGGAAAATAGGTTAAAGAAAAATTAGTGAATTCGTGTCAAAACCATAAAATGAAAAAATCCAATCCCAGTGCCTTTGATGCGTGAAATTGACCAGCTTGTTTACAAACTCTACGGCCTCACCCCTGAAGAAATAAAAATCGTGGAAGGGGATTAATTATGAAAATCCAAATGATAGAAACTCATGAATTCGGAAGATTGGCATGGGGCAATTGGCATGGGGTCGGGCCGCGCTGGTGGCATGGGGTCGGGCCGCGCTAACTATCTAAAACTACTAAAGAAAACTCTTTAAAACACCCTTATTTAGGCCCTATATCGAACTTTTCAGGGGCAAAAAGAGCATTATTCACATTTAGCAAAGGGAACTGATTTTTTTGTGTTAGGGAAAATCAATACTGTAATTACTGGACTCAGGAAGAAACTGAATCTAAATATGAGTGCGCCAAGCAAAGCTAATATAAGCAAGCCGGTCAATCCGGCTCGTGTAACGGTTAACCACCGGCACGGAACTGAACCATGCGTATAATGAGGTAACGAATTATGCGAAGCCATGGCAAGGGCGGTAATGTAGTCAGTCTGGCGGGGGCAGGTAAAGGTAAAGATATCTGATCCCACACGTACCATATTTAATATGTTGAATGATCCTACTTTAGGCGGTGGACTGCG
Organism: Thermodesulfobacteriota bacterium; assembly: GCA_034718555.1. Classification (GTDB taxonomy): domain Bacteria; phylum Desulfobacterota; class DSM-4660; order Desulfatiglandales; family B25-G16; genus M55B121. Next base: position 1,570 of record JAYEMW010000288.1, on the reverse strand, counting down.
CCTCATGGTGGATGTATTTAATGCCTACATGGCGTCAAAATATAAAATGTGTACTTGTTGACTAAGTATGCAGTACGCTTGGGTAATGGTGCTGTATTTAAACGATTAGGTTTTATCGCAACACGATTTGTATCAAGAGAACAAACGTTAATGAAACATGCCGGACCCGTCTTACCAAGGGAAATGCAAAGGTTGATCCGTCTATGCCGGCTGATAAACTAATCACGGCGTGGAATTTGTGGGTGCCCGCCAACTGGGCGAAGGAAGGAAAAAGTGATTAGCAGACAGGACATAATGGATTTTGCCAATAAATATGACATTAAGTATCAAATGGGTGTAAAATAACGGACGAGGAGTAAGATTCCATTAACTTGCCGTACTACCTGACTATAACAGGGATAAATTATGGCAAGACGGGAGTTTCATCCTCGAAAAAAAAGAACGGGAGGACAACACAAATGGAAGCATTAAAAAAGGAAGCCATCAATGTTATTTCCAAAATGCCTGATACGGCAGAAATTGATGATATCATGTACAGGCTTTATGTAATCGACAAAGTTAGAAAAGGCAGGGAAGCTGTTAAACGGGGTGATACCGTGCCTGCTGAGGAATTACAAAAGGAAATTGAATCATGGTAAGATGGTCTGCCCCTGCCAAAAAGGATCTGAAGCAAATTTATGACTACATTGCCAGGGATTCTAAATATTATGCAAAAAATGTTGTGCAAAATATTGTAGCAAGATCTGAGAACCTTAAAGGCTTCCCTGAAATAGGCAGGATCGTACCAGAAACAGACGATTCGAACGTGAGAGAATTGTTCATATATTCCTATCGGCTCATTTATGAAATACTACCAGATGGAATTATGATCCTTGCCATTATTCACGGCAAACGTGATCTTTTAATAATTAACAGGAGTGAATTGAGCCGATAGGAGAAAATGGAATGGGGTCACGCTAACTATCTAAAACTGCTAAAGAAAAGACATTGAAATACCCTTGTTTAGGCCCTATATAGATCTTTACAGGGGCAAAAAGAGCATCTTTCACATTTAGCAAAGGGAACTGGTTTTTTTGTGATAGGGAAAGTCAATACTGTAATTACTGGCCTTAGGAAGAAAAAGAATCTAAACATGAAAATCCTATCAACTTTAAGAACCTCCTCTATCCCTTATGTGACCATTTTGGCGTCAAAAAAGGCGATATAGGTCATGGAAACACATGTTTTTAGAACGTTAAGCGTTAATTCTCAATAAGTTAGCGACTCCAATTTCCACACTGGATTCCGGCTTTCGCCGGAATGACGAGATGTTCTCAATATTTAGGGGTAATAGCTCTGGATTCCGGCCTACGCCGGAATGACGAATAAGTCCGGGTAGTCACAAAATATAATCAAACCAAACTTATTGAGAAATTACCCCTTTCGTTCTCTTGCGTATGGTAAGGAATTGTAAAATAATAAATATTACATTTCGCGACGCTTGACCACATAATTCCACTGTGGTTGAAATTCATGATAAAGTATATTCAGGACAGACAATTCTTCATCGAGAACCTTCTCGCCGAGTTCA
>JAYEMW010000287.1:0-13116 GCA_034718555.1 Thermodesulfobacteriota bacterium | reverse complement strand
CTTTTTATAATTTATTATTAATATTATCTTGTCAATAAAAAAAGCTTACATACAATTGTCAATTGACATAACATAGTAAATTGCTTATAAATTAATCTGTGTAAAGTTATATGTTTTATATATCACTGGTATATTGAATATAATATTTAAAAACATTGAAACAGGCGAGCGCCTTTATGAAACAGGAAGAACATCAAATAAAAAAGACTCCTTCAAGCGAGAAAATTCTGGAAAATCAGATCTGTCCACGTTGTTCAGGGACAGGCCTGATCTGTTCTTGTGAACCGGAAATTTCGCCGGGATGCTGCTGTGCTGATTATGCCAACGCAATATGCCCGGAGTGCAATGGCACTGGAAAGAAACTGCTTAAACCATAGTATCAGTGCCGGCTTTGATGTTTCCCTGAGGGTGAAAATGATTCTATTGACATAGACTGGAAAAAGCAATAACATATAATGCATAAACAGTAAGGGTTCACGAAAAAATAAGTTCGCAATTTCAGGTGTTGAGGCGCCCGTCTGACAAGGCGTGGAAACGCAGGAATATCAGTCATATTCCGAGTTTTCACAACGCAGTCAGACGGTATGTATAGGCGCCTGAAATGTGAAGTTATTTTTGAGTGAGCCCTAAGGGTTATAAGATATGTTTGAGTTATTAACTGAAAAACTTGCTAAGGTCTTTAAGGGTTTGAAAGGGCAGGGGACCCTGAGCGAAAAAAATATACAGGATGCACTAAAACAGATACGGTTGGCACTTCTTGAAGCGGATGTTAATTACAAAGTTGTTAAAGGCTTTTTAGGGGAAATCAGAGAGAGATCTCTTGGCCAGGAGGTTATGGAAAGTCTTTCACCTGGTCAGCAGGTTATAAAAATAGTTAATGAATGCCTTATTAAGCTGATGGGGGAAGGGAAGAAGGATTTAGACATTACAGGCAAAGGCACTGTTAGTTTGATGCTTGTTGGACTGCAAGGGTCGGGTAAGACAACAACCGCCGGTAAGCTATCAAATTATTTAAGAAAAAATGGCCGACATCCCTATTTAGTGCCTGTAGATACCCAGAGACCGGCAGCCATAGAACAGCTCCAGAAAGTAGGACAAGAGATTAGCATTCCAGTTTATCCCTCTAAAAGTACCGACAGGCCGGAAGATATATGTGTTAAGGCATTGGAGGCTGCGCCAAAAGCCGGATCAGATACCTTGATTATTGATACTGCGGGAAGGCTCCATATAGACAAAGAGCTCATGAAGGAACTTTCAATAATTAAGGGCAGGATTAAGCCCGTGGAGATCCTTCTTGTAGCCGATGCAATGACGGGCCAAGATGCTGTCAATCTGGCTCAAAAGTTTAACGAAGAAATTGACATTACAGGTGTTATTTTAACAAAGATGGAGGGTGACGCAAGGGGTGGGGCTGCTCTTTCTATAATGAGTGTTACAAATAAACCTGTAAAATTCATAGGAACAGGAGAGCAGCTTAATGCATTAGAGCCGTTTTACCCAGAGAGGATGTCTTCCAGGATTTTAGGTATGGGAGATGTTTTGTCATTGATTGACAAGGCCCAATCTGAATTTGACGAAAAGGAGGCCATTAAGCTTTCGAAAAAGATAGGCAAGGCGGAATTTGATCTTGAGGATTTTAAAAAACAACTTTCCTATGTCCAGAAGATGGGTTCAATGGAGGAGATTTTAGGAATGATACCAGGCGTTGGAAAGATGATGAAGGCCGGCAAGTTAAAGACGGATGAAAGGGAACTTGTAAGGGTTGAGGCTATAATAAACTCCATGACCCCGAAGGAGAGAAAAGATTACAAAATAATAAATGGAAGCAGGCGGAAACGGATAGCCCTTGGCAGTGGAAACAAGGTAGAGGACGTTAACAGGCTCCTGAAGAATTTTGCGCAAACAAAAACTATGCTGAAGAAGTTTAGGAAGGGAAATATGAAGGGCCTGTCTTCTATGTTTAACTTTAAATAATGGTAAATGTTCAGCAAATGACCCAGGAGCCTGTCCGAGAATGCCCTTTTTCCTCAACTCTTTGTCATGTTCAAAAAATTATCCTCGGAATATCAACTATATACCTGCGGTAATTTTTTTCGCATTCCTCGATTTGAGAAAAAATTACTATTCTCGGACAGACTCCTGGGAGCGAAGCTTCAGGGTTATATATGAAAGAAACTGTTAAGTTTGATAAACCCGTAAAAAGTCGCAAAATTCTCTTTTCCGTGATTCCGTCCCGGATCGGGGTCCGGGATGACGACTAAGCCGGAATCCAGTAAATTTACCCAGCACTTTCTATGTGATTACCCAGTTTAGAAAGTGCTGGGTTCTGGATGCCGGATCGGGCCTGCCCCGTATCGGATGCGGGGTCCGGGATGACGATTTCGAGACTTTTTATGAGGGCATCAATATTAATCATTGACAAAAGTAAATAATTTTAGGAGAATGAAACACTTATTTGATTAAATGACAATTTAAGGGATAATAATTTTACAGTATAATTATAAAAAAGGAGGGTGATAGTCAAAAACATGCCAGTTAAAATAAGATTAACAAGGAAAGGGACAAAAAAAAGGCCTTTTTATCGTATTATTGCCACTGATTCGGAATCACCAAGAGATGGAAAATTCCTTGAGGTATTGGGATACTATGATCCATTTAAAGATCAGGGTCAGGCTCAAATTGATAAAGACAGGGTCGAAAAATGGGTGCAAAAGGGCGCCAAAATATCTGAAACAGTAAGTTCTCTTTTAAGGAGGGAAGAGACCCAAACAGTTTCCTCCTGAATAGGTTAAGCCATATTTTTTAAAAATTTGAGGTGAGGTGGAGCTATGGAGATGAAAAATCTAATAGAATATATTGCTAAAGTTCTTGTTGATAATCCGGATGAAGTCATAGTGACTGAACTTGAGGGGAAACAGACATCTGTAATTGAGCTGAGGGTTGCCAAAGAAGACTTGGGAAAGGTAATTGGCAAACAAGGCAGAACAGCGAGGGCAATGAGGACCATACTTGGCGCGGCCTCAACCAAAATAAGGAAGAGATCTGTCCTGGAGATTTTAGAATAGTTGGGTCAAAAAGACCTTAAAGATTTGATTCTTATAGGACATGTTATCCGCCCACACGGGCTGACCGGTCTATTAAGGATTGTTTCTTATGCTCAGTCTACGGAAACATTCTTACTGGCCGGTTCTGTATTTTTAAGTAGGGACAAAAAGGAATTCTTTGAAGAGAAGGTTGTTTCTGCAAAACCTCATGGGTCAGTCTGCATCCTGAGATTATCCCATATTAATTCAATTGATCAGGCGGAGAAGTATAAAGGGTCCGAGATACTGATAAAGAAAGAATCTCTGTTAAAGGAAGATGGGGATGAATTTTTCTGGTATGAGCTTATAGGTCTGGATGTATATCTGCTATCAGGTAAATATTTAGGGGTGCTAAAAAATATTTTTCCTACAGGCGGAAATGATGTTTATGTGGTAGAAGGCCAGGGAAAGGAATTTTTAATTCCGGCAACTCATCATGTTGTTAAGGAGATAAATATTGGTGATAAAAAAATGATTATATCACCAGTAAAAGGCCTGCTGGATATTTGATGAGGTTTGATATACTTTCAATATTCCCGGAGATGTTCGGCCAGTTTATAAACTATGGTATCATAGGACGGGCAGTAAGGGATGGAAAGATAAATGTAAACCTGGTTAATATTAGAGACTTTGGCGAGGGATCTCATTTGATGACGGATGACAGGCCTTTTGGGGGAGGTGATGGCATGGTCATGAAACCTGACCCAATCTTCAGGGCCTTGAAATCAATTTCAAATGTAGAGGATGATAGAAAGATTGTATTCCTGACGCCACAGGGCCAATCCTTTAATCAGGAATTAGCCGGGAAGTTGGCCAAGTTCGGGCAAATTACATTAGTATGCGGACGATATGAAGGGGTAGATGAAAGGATAAGGACCGAATACGCAGATATGGAAATATCTGTCGGGGACTTCATCTTGACCGGTGGTGAACTACCTGCAATGATTATCATAGAGGTTGTCAGCAGGTTGATTTCCGGTGTGTTAGGAGGCGTCAGGTCCAATATTGAGGAGTCCTTTGAGGGTAATTTACTGGAATACCCGCAATATACCAGGCCAAGGGTTTTTCATGGCCAAGAGGTGCCGCCTGTTTTATTATCCGGCGACCACGAGAAGATACGGCTTTGGAGGAGAACCCAGTCTATTAAAAGGACATTAGAGAGAAGACCTGATTTATTGAGCAAGATATGTTTTAATGAGGAAGACAAGGCTATTCTAAAAGAAATAAAACGGGAGCAAGAAAAATCTGAATTGAGAGGTAAGGAAGAAATCAAAGAAAATTCAGGTATATATCACAAAAGTAACTATGAATGGTGAATCTGGAACCTGTGAAAGGATATCCTTTTTATATCGGGCTGCTTCATTATCCTGTTTATAATAAAAATGGAGAGATAATTGCTTCAGCCATAACTAATTTAGACATTCATGACTTGGCGCGATGTGCCGAGACTTATGGCGCTAAAAGAGTTTATATTATCAATCCCCTTGAAGATCAGCAAAGACTGATAAATCGCATTTGCCGGCATTGGACGGAGGGTTTTGGTGCCGATTATAATAAAGATAGAAAAGAGGCAATGTCTCTAATTTCAATTGCATCAACAATTGAGGAAGCCATTTTAGAGATTGAAGAAGATGAAGGTGAAACGCCAATTTTAATGGCCACTGACGCAGGAAGAAACAAAGGCAAAAGTATTAGCTATAAATTAGCAAGACAGATTGTGGCCTCTGACAGAAAGGTTATGATTTTGTTTGGTACGGCCTGGGGAATATCAAAAGAACTTATAGAAAAATCAGATTATATTTTAGAGCCTATTCTTGGGGTATCTGATTACAACCATCTTTCTGTAAGGACAGCCTCTGCAATAATTTTGGATCGGTTGTTTTCCCAGTTTACCATGTTTAGGGAAATAGATATGTAATTTGGAGTGAAGGAGAATTTTGTAATGAATAAAATAGAAATGCTTGAAAAAGAGCAGATGAGATTAGACATACCCCCCTTTAGGGCTGGAGATAGCGTTAAGGTGTACAGCAGAATAAGGGAAGGCGATAAAGAGAGGATACAGGTATTTGCAGGGGTAGTGATCAGGAAGAAAAAAGGCACTACAGGCGCAACATTCACTGTAAGAAAAATTTCCTATGGTGTTGGAGTGGAGAAGATTTTTCCCCTTCATTCTCCAACAATAGATAAGGTAGAAGTGGGCTTCAAAGGCAAGGTAAGGAGATCGAGGCTTTACTATCTGCGTAAATTGAGAGGTAAAGCAGCCAGACTTAAGGAAAGAAGAAACTGATGTAAATATACATGAACAATCTTTCCTACGAATATCAGGCAAGGCTTGAAGGGTACTCTTTAATAGCCGGTGTTGATGAGGCGGGAAGAGGCCCTTTGGCTGGGCCGGTTGTTGCTGCAGCTGTGATTTTACCGGAAAATGTTGTATTGTACGGGGTTAAGGACTCAAAAAAGATGTCTGAAAAGGCAAGGGAAAAGGCCTTTCCCCTTATTCAAAAAAGTTCATTAGCGATTTCAATTGCCGTGGTTAGTTCCAGAGAGATTGACCGGGTTAATATTTTACAGGCGACGTTAATGGCAATGAAAAAGGCAATATTAACCCTAAATCCCAGACCCGATTATCTACTGATAGACGGAACCCATCCCGTTGATCATCCCATCAGTCAAAGGTGTATTATAAAAGGCGATCAACTGTCTCTATCAATTTCAGCGGCATCTATACTGGCCAAGGTTTACAGAGACAGAATTATGTACAGCTACCATAATATATATCCCCAGTATGGCTTTTCCTCAAGTAAAGGTTACGGGACAGCTAAACATATAGATGCCATAGTTCGTTATGGCCCATGCCCTATACATCGACTTAGCTTTAAACGTGTTCGCCCATGACAAAAGAAAGGATTGCTTTAGGGAAATATGGTGAGGATTTAGCCGGAAAAAGACTAAAGGATCTCGGATACAAAGTTTTAGAAACCAATTATAAATGTAAATTAGGCGAGATAGATTTAATTGCAAAAGATGGAGATGTCCTTGTTTTTGTAGAGGTAAAAACAAGAAGAAACAGTCCTTTAGGTCAGGTTAAGGATGCAGTCAATATAAGGAAGCAGAGACAGATTTCCAAGGCGGCCCTTTATTATATGCAGTCCAACAATCTTACAGGGATTAAGGCACGATTTGATGTGGCGGCTGTGAGGTTAATTGATGAAAAAAAAGAAATTGAGATTATAAGGAATGCATTTGATCTGGCTTACTAATTGGTTATTTATGCATAGAATGGGTTAATCTTAATGATCTTAAAAAGCAATGACTCAAATACAGGTCGGATTTATATTGTCTCTACCCCAATCGGCAATTTAGAAGATATTACATTAAGGGCACTGAGGGTTTTAAAGGATGCAGGGTTAATTGCTGCTGAAAACAGGAATCACACAAGAAAGTTATGCTCCCATTATAATATAAAAACGCCAATAATTAGTTATAACAGCCATAACAAGCACTTTAAAGGAGCACAACTCATTGAAAAGGTTAAATCCGGGCTTGATATTGCCATTGTTAGCGACGCAGGAACACCTGGTTTATCTGATCCAGGTTCCAAATTGGTTCAGGAGGCTGTAGAAAAACATATTGCAGTAACGCCTATCCCAGGCGTATCAGCATCCCTGGCAGCACTTTCCGTTTCTGGATTGCGAACAGATAGGTTTGTTTTTGTCGGTTTTTTATCAAACAAAGGTGGACGTCGCCGAAAAGAGTTGAAAAAACTTCAGACTGAATGGAAAACGTTGGTATTTTTTGAATCACCCCATAGGCTAATAAAGATGCTCGATGATATGAATGAAATTTTTGGTGATAGGAATATTGCCCTTGCCAAAGAGATTACAAAGGTTTTCGAGAAGGTTACGAGGGGGCCGATCAGCGAGGTATTATCCCTGATTAGAGATGAGAATATCAGGGGCGAGTATACGATTGTTGTTGAAGGTCTAAGGGAGAATGAGAGATGACAAATATTTTCTCATCTTAAATAGAAATAATTATGGAAGAAAAAAGAAAATTAAAAATAATTAATGAACTTGGAATGCATGCACGGGTGGCAGGCCAAATAGTAGAGTTAGGAAACCGGTATAAATCAAAATTGTTTTTAAAGAAAGATGGGCGGGAGGTCGATGGATCAAGCATTTTGTCAATTCTCTCACTTGCATGCCCAATGGGAAGTGAAATTGAAGTCAGGATAACTGGAATGGATTCCGGAGAATTCATGGATGAACTGGAAAGGCTTTTTAAGGGCCGTTTTGGAGAAAATGTTAAAAGCAGGTCTCGTTCCAAAAAAAAGATGCTTAAAGGATTCCCGGTTTCTCCAGGTATCATTTTTGGAAAGGCTCATCATCTGGACAGATACAAGACTAAGATATTTCGAAGGAGATTATTTAACAAAAAGGAAATAGAAAGGGAAATTGATCGTTTCAGGCATGCTGTGGAAGGGACCAGAGACCAGATTATGAATCTGAAATCCAATATGCCTGAGCAGGTGAAGGGGTTCGCCTCTATTTTAGATACTCATTTAATGATGCTTGATGATAACGCATTATTTGATTCATCCTTGAAACAAATAAGGAAGGATAAAATTAATGCAGAATGGGCGTTGGAGAAATCTGTGAATAGTATTCAGCAGATTTTTAAGACTATTGGTGATGAATATATCGGCGGCCGAATGGATGATGTGGATAGTGTAAGTGAGAGAATATTAAGGCATTTAACCGGGGTGCATATAGACAGCCTTGCTGATATAAAAAAAGAAGTGGTAGTAATAGCACACAGGCTTTTTCCATGCGATATTGTTGAGATGAATGTAGACAATGTAATAGGTATTTTGACGGATGTAGGGGGCAGAACATCGCATATGGCTATTATGTCTGAGGCCCTGGAGATACCGGTAGTAGTTGGATTGGAAAGCGCCACTGATAAGATAGTGGACGGTGATATATTGATAGTAGATGGAAATACAGGTGATGTTATTATTAACCCTGATCCTGAGACCATCATAGAGTATGAAGAGAGAAAAAAGCACTATAATATCTATAAATCTGCCATACATAGTGTAAGCCACCTTCCTGCGGAGACCCTGGATGGATACAAGATAAAAATCAAGGCGAATATTGAATTTTCAGAAGAGGTTAAAACGGCAATTCAGAACGGGGCAGAGGGCATAGGGCTTTACAGGACGGAATATTTATATATGGTTAGAAGAGACTTTCCAGATGAGGAGACCCTGTTTAACGATTATAGGAATGTTGCTCAAACCGTAGCCCCCCGTTCAGTGACTATAAGAACTTTAGATATTGCAAGCGACAATATTGTATCAAACAAGAATGTAATTAAAGAGCAGAATCCAGCCTTAGGTCTTAGGTCTATTCGCTTTTGCCTTAAAGAAAAAAAGGTGTTTAAAACCCAGTTGAGTGCGATTCTACGGGCAAGCGCATTTGGAAAAATCAGGATTATGTTTCCAATGATATCAGGTCTGTCACAGTTTTTAGAGGCAAAGAGAGTTCTTAAAGGCGTTATGCGATCTCTCGATAAACAAGGCGTTGAATATAACAGGGAGATACCAATTGGGATTTTGCTGGAAATACCATCTGCTATTTCTATCGCAGATATCCTTGCAAAACATGCTGATTTTTTCTCAATTGGGACTAATGACCTAATTCAATATGCATTAGCTATAGACAGGGACAATGAACATGTCGCCCATCTGTATGAACCTTTCCATCCTGCAGTTATAAAGATGTTGCAACAGGCGGTAGAGGCAGCTAAAAAGGCTAAAATAGGCGTATCAATATGTGGCGAGATAGCTGGTGATCCCCTTGCAATTTTAGTGCTTCTTTTTTTAGGGTTAGAGGAATTTAGTATGAATATAGGGTCTATCCCTCTGATAAAAAAAATAATAAGGGTTTTGCCGTTAATCGAAGTTAAGGGTAGCTTTAAAGGAGTATTGAATCTATCAACCAGTGATAAGATTGAAAAATTTGTTTTAAAAAAGGCCCAGTCCATATTGCCAGATATTTTCAAAGAAGACTTATTCAGGTACAGAACATCGGGGAACGCATAAGCATGTTTGAAATGAGGAAAAAGATTGTTTGCCGGAATAGAAAGGCAAGGCACGATTATTTTATTGATGATGTTTATGAGGCAGGAATTGTTCTTCATGGCCCGGAGGTAAAATCTCTAAGGGAAGGCCGAGCCAGCCTGAGTGATAGTTACGCAAAGATCAAAAATGGTGAACTGTTTTTATTTAACATGCATGTAACCCCCTATCCATTTACCCACTATTTAGATATGGATCCCAAGAGGACCAGAAAGCTCCTGATGAAAAAAAAGGAAATCAAGAGGTTAATAGGAAAGACAGAGGAAAAAGGATATTCTCTGATTCCTTTATCAGTATATCTATTAAGAGGGTTAATCAAGATTGAGCTGGCTCTTGCAAAGGGTAAGAGGAAGTACGATAAGCGGCACTCACTAAAAGAAAAAGAGATGAAGAGGGAATTAGACCAGATGAAGAGGAAAGATGTAGGTTAATTGCACCATAACTGTTGTCAGGATAAAAGATAGCTAACTCTACTTGTAACCGTTCACGGGTTCAAAGGTTTCCAGCTTACAGCGGGATTCAACGGTTGTGTTTTCATCACCATATGCCATTTTGTAAGCGTTTTGTACCGGAAACCAACCGCTGCCATGTCCCCGCAAATCAGGAATATGGTGCTTGGCAATGATGCTAAAAACCCGCATTTTTTACGAGCATTTCGGGTATCCAATTCCAGTCTCTTTCCTAACCCTGAACCCTGAACCCTGAACCCTGAACGTTGAGCCGTGAACGGTTACCTTTATTTAGCAGATACAAAAAATTAGTAGCCAGAATATATAAAAATATGATAGTCTTTTCTATATAATGAACCTTTCAAGAAGCTATCAATAAATAATAGGGTATATTCTTATGGGATTAAAGGCATACCTCAGAATGTATGAAAAACTGAATGATTATCTCCCAGACAAAAAAAGAAAAAGGGATTTCAGTTTTCCCATAAAAGGTTCAACTACCATTAGAGATGCGGTTTCCTGCCTGAAAATACCACCTGAAAAAATTGATCTTGTGCTTATAAATGGCGAATCAGTCTCATTTAAACACGTTATAAAAAAGGGCGATAGGGTTAGCTTTTACCCTGCATTTGAATTCTTTGATATTAGCAGTGTAACAAAACTCAAGGATACCAATTGATAATGCTTGTTGAAGACTCAAAAAACAAAATTTTAGGAGGAGTTTAAGATGGCAAAAAAAATAATTGATGAAAATGTGAAGAAAAAAATTTCAGAAGCCCATGCAAATGGGGAATCTATGAGAAAGATTGCCGGAAAATTCGGGGTAAGTGTTTCAAGCGTTCATAGGATTGTTAAAGATGAGACTGCGGAAACGAGTCCAAAGGCTGTCATTAAAAAAAGTGACAAGGAAGAAAGAAAGAAGAGAATAGAAAAGCTGGAAAAGAAGATATTAAGGCTGGAGAAAAAGATTCAGGAAATTGAGGATAGCAAAAGGTCATAATAAGCAATGAAGAACACAACAATATTTATTCACGGTCAGGAAAGCAGCAGCCAGGGAACAAAAGGGATCTTCTTCAGAAACCTTCTTCCGGAAATGATAATTCCAGACTTTTCAGGCGATGTATCGGAGAGAATGTTGAAGCTTGAAGAACTACTCAGAGATAAAAAGGAAATAACAATGATAGGATCTTCTTTAGGCGGGCTCATGGCTGCTTTATATTCATTTGAAAATAAAGAAAGAATTAAAAAGCTCATACTTCTTGCGCCGGCTATTAATCTATCTGAATTTAATCCATACCTATCAAAAACAATTAGCATGCCGGTTTACGTATTTCACGGAAGGGAAGATGAAATTATTCCCATTAAGGATATTCAAGATATTTCAAGAAAGGTTTTTACAAATCTGAACTTTTCTGTTCTTGATGACGATCACCGACTGTCTGAAAAATTTACCTCAATAGACTGGTCTGATCTGTTAAAGCAATAGTGTGTTGCTATTATAGGTCTACATTCCATTAGATATACCCCGGAAGGTTATAAATTGTGTTTTTTTCGGTGAGCAATGAGCATCAAGAGCAAGGCGTGAAGGCTCGTAATAGCGCGCTATTGCGAGCCTGAACAACACAGCTATTGATGCTCAGGGCCATTGAAAAATCGCAATTTGTGGCCTTTCGGGGTATAATAAGCCCAAAAATTGTCTGGATGTTCCAGTGAACTATCTCGCCTTTTCTTCATGGGCCATCCAATTAGCATTGTGCAATATGCCGCCACTTTCCCCTTTCCCTCCTTGCCTTACCATATGTTAGATGTACCTTCTGGCGTCGTCTCTCATTACATTCCTTAAGTGCTGTCTCTAATTTGTTTGTTTGATTTGAGCGCTGCTGCAAGGTGGAGACTGAAGGATTATTCGAAGTTTGAATGCATTTCTTACATCAAGAGCAGAGATATTATTATCTGGCAGGAGAATGATACATGACGAATAAAGAATCTCAAACAGTTGAATATAAACAAATCTGTGCCCGAGACATCTTAAGAAGACCTTCAAAGCAACTGTTGATGAAGAAAAGCATTTAGAATTCAGCTTAAAAAGCTTGCATAGTATTGATATCAAAGTTATGGCTGACTTTTAAAATTATGGATGATCCAGGGAAAAAGAACTTAAGGTTCGCGATTAAAGAGATGGCGCTTGTTTCATTGAGAAAAGTGATAGGGGAAAGGCAACATACAAATTTAATGAACGTTCTGCACGAACGTCCCGTGGGAGTCCTACGAATCCAGATTGTCTGGAAGCTATTCTGGCAGAGGGCGGATATGAAGTGGCACGCGTACGACCCGTTTAAGTCGTCTCGAGATCTTGCTGAGTTGATTGCAGAGATAGATGCAGATCCACATGGTTGTTTTTTCGGATGAACAAATCATAATATAACAGACCTCCGGATGGGACTGGTCTCAGAAACAAAGATGTCGGCACCGTCGCGGGAATTCCCGGGCCGGCTTTCAGAGAATTTCAGCTGACCAATAATTGCCTTAATTTGACCAATAACAAAGGACTTGTCTCCCAAAGCTCAATGGTATAATGTAGTCGTGAAGTATGAAAGGGAAAATGGCAAAGGGCTAAGAAATTTGTCGATTTCAAATAAACCAGAAGGAGCAAGACAATAAATGAGCGCTATGCTAACAGATCAGGATATCGCACTTTTAATAGGAGAAAAGAAAGTTCTTCCTGCTGATTATCGAAAAAAGATACAAGTGCACCCCAAAAGAGGACACAAGGAACGTGATCTGGATGTTAAAGGTTCTGATGGCAGCGACTTTCGCTTAATTGTGCGGCAGAGTCTTTTCAATCCTCTCGATTTCTCGATCATTCTTGGTTACAGACCTGAAAATTCGAACCAATTCTTCCGCTTGCGACGATATAATGGGAAAAGTCACGAACATACAAATCCTATCGAGGGAAACATATTTTACGATTTTCATATTCATCAGGCAACTGAACGATACCAAGAGCTTGGCGCGAGAGAGGATACATTCGCTAAACCAACGAAAGGGTTTTCTGACTTTAACCAGGCTGTTTCGTGTATGATTAATGAATGTGGATTTGAGACCCCTTTTAATCCTCAGACAAGCCTATTTGAGGAGGCATGAGTCATGGACAAAGAAATGATTGAACGTAACTTCCGCGAAAAGGTGTGCGAGAAAGTTACAATATCAACAGAGGGTATAAACCGTTTCCGAGTTTTTACCCCCTTTATGTTCGAAGATGGCGATCATCTGGCGATTACCCTGAAAAGAGAGAATGGAGGCTGGATTCTTTCAGATGAAGGTCACACATACATGCACCTGACATATGATCTGGACGAAAAAGACCTTCAGCGAGGAACCAGGCAAAAAATCATTACAAATGCGCTTTCGGTATTCAGCGTCCATGACCGTGAAGGCGAAT
>JAYEMW010000286.1:0-2563 GCA_034718555.1 Thermodesulfobacteriota bacterium | reverse complement strand
TATAGCCATAACCTTTATTTGCTTTGCCATATCCTATATTGTATTTATGAAACAAGAGATTAGGTCTATATAGGCATTTACAAAGACCAACCTTTCAACGGGCTGAATTGTTATTATATTTTGATAGGTGTAAATGATTGATTTTATCATAATAGGAGGCGGAATTGTAGGCGCTTCAATGGCATATGAGCTTGCCAAGTACCAGTTTAATGTTACTCTTATTGAAAAAGAGGCGGAGCTTTCCTTTGGTGTGTCAAAATCCAACAGTGGTATTATCCACACAGGATTTCAGGATGACCACAATTCTCTAAAGGGAAAATTTGCTGTACGGGGCAACCAGCTTTACAGGGAAATGTCAAGGCTCCTTGACTTTCCATTCATTCCTACTGGTGAACTTGTAGTAGCCTTTCCAGGCGAAAGACAGAGCATTGAGCAAATCAAGGAAAATGGTGAAAGACTTGGAATTCCAGGCCTTGAAATTTTAGACGGAAAATGGCTTGACAAAAGTGAACCTATGCTCTCAAAAGAGATAGAGTATGCCCTCCTCGGCCCAACCGCAGCGGTCATTAATCCCTATGAGGTTATTTATGCAATGGCGGAAAATGCCATATCCAATGGCGTTAATATATATTGCGATAATGAAGTCACTTCCATAACAAAAATACCCAACCTCTGGAGTGTAAAAACATCTCAAGCAGAGTATAAATCCCGTTACGTTATAAATGCCGCAGGCCTTTCAGCCGATAAAATTTCACTGATGGCAGGCACAATATCCCCCGAAATAATCCCACGTAAAGGAGAGGAATTCATACTTGACAGGCATGCAGACAGACTAACAAAGAAAATAATATTCCCGGTCCCCAGAAAGCATACCAAAGGCATATTACTAATACCTACTGTTGACGGCAATACTATGATAGGCCCAACCTCAAATGAAATCATTGACAGAGAGGATTTGACAACTACCAAAGAAAATAAACAGGAGGTGTTGAAAGGTGCACAAAAACTCGCACCTTCAATCAACGAAGATCTGTTAATTGCTGCGTTTGCAGGGCTTAGGCCAACAACAAGAGAGGGGGATTTTTATATCAAGGAAGGCCCTGACGGATTTATAAATATAATAGGCATCCAATCTCCCGGTCTTACAGCGGCCCCTGCTATTGCCGAGCATGTTGTAAATATGTTCGCAAAAAACATCACCCTTCCAGAAAGGAAAAACTATAATCCAAACAGGGTGGCCATACCGCGTTTTCGCCTTCTTAACACAAAAGAAAGAAATATCCTTATAAAAAGAAACCCTGATTTTGGAGAGGTTATCTGCCGTTGTGAGCTGGTAACCAAGGGGGAAATCAAAGAGGCAATAAGAAGAGGTGCACGTACACTGGACGGTATTAAATTCCGCACAAGGAGCCAGATGGGGCGATGTCATGGGTCATTTTGCACAAGTAAAATAATGGCAATCATGTCAGAAAAACTTGGAGTTCCTTTTGATAAAATAACTAAAAAGGGGAAGGGATCAGAGCTGGTAAAAAGAAATGGATCCTAAAAAATACGATCTTATTGTAATAGGTGGAGGACCTTCAGGCATGGCCGCTGCCGTAGGCGCATCTTCCAATGGCGTAAAAAACATACTTATCCTTGAAAGAATGCCACGGCTTGGCGGTATCCTCAATCAATGCATCCATCTGGGTTTTGGGCTTAATTATTTTAAAAAGGAAATGACTGGAACAGAGTATGCCGCCAAATACAAAATAATAGTTTATGATAAAAATATTGAGATTAAGACCTCTTGTCTTGTGCATAAAATAACCGGAAAAAAGGAGGTAACCTTTGTTTCTCGCGAGGGTGAGTTTACAGTTTCTGCTTCAAACCTAATTATGGCTACAGGGTGCAGGGAAAGAACCAGGGAGATGTTGACAGTTCCCGGCACACGTCCTGCAGGGATATTTACCGCAGGACTTGCACAGGAGATGGTTAATATATACGGTGTCATGCCAGGCAAGGAAGTGGTAATAGTCGGATCTGGAGATATAGGTCTAATAATGGCCAGACGCATGACGCTGGAGGGCGCAAAGGTTCATTTAACGCTTGAGATAATGGATCATCTTTCAGGCCTTATAAGAAATAAGGTCCAGTGTCTTGATGATTTCGGTATTCCACTGCACCTTGAACACGAGTTAATGGAGATAATCGGTAAAAATAGAGTAGAGGCTATTAAATATCGGAATAACAAAACAGGAAAGGAAAAACTCATTTCCTGTGATACGATCCTCTTTTCAGTCGGACTTATACCTGAGCAGGACCTTTTAATAGATGCAGGAATATCAACCGGCAATGGAATATACCTGACTGGTAACGCAGATTATGTACATGATCTTGTAGATAGTGTGACAAAAGAGGCGGAAAAATTAGGAGAGTCTATAAGATAGCAGACAACTAATGGATAATAAAAAGAAAAGAAAATTTATTTGTATTATATGCCCAAAAAGCTGTGAACTGGAGACAGATGGAGCAGAGGTTACCGGTGCAAAGTGCAAAAGAGGAAAGCAGTTTGCCCTCCAGG
>JAYEMW010000285.1:0-2564 GCA_034718555.1 Thermodesulfobacteriota bacterium | reverse complement strand
ATAGAGAAACAAACAGGGATGCCTTAAACACACTAAGACTATGTGTGTTGAGGCCAAAAAAAGAGATTTCCCTGTCCTGATATATAAGCAATGGTACTTAATATTTTCATTTATTGCAGTAAAATTAAATAATGATTGATAGCAAAATTATAAAGGATATTCCTCATAAACCGGGGGTCTATATTTTCAAGAATAAATCCGAAAAAATAATCTATATCGGCAAGGCCAAAGACCTGAGCAAACGCATACGCTCATACCTTGGTAAGGGAAAAAGTAAAAACTTTAAGGCATCTATTATCCTCAAAAATGCCCATGACATAGCACATATTATAACTGGTACAGAAAAAGAGGCCTTAATACTTGAAGGAAATCTTATAAAAAAACACAGGCCCAGATATAATGTTATATTAAAGGATGATGCCAATTACCCATTCCTTAAGTTAGACACATACAGTAAGTATCCCAGATTGACTATAGTAAGGCGGATTAAAAAGGACGGCGGGCTCTATTTTGGACCCTTCACTTCTTCATCGTCCGTACGTTCTACAATGCGGCTTATCGGCCCAATTTTTCCTTTAAGGAAGTGCAGCACAAGGGATGTCCCAAAAAGATCAAGGCCCTGCCTAAATTATCAATTAGGAAGATGCCTGGCGCCATGCTGTATCAAGGTAGACAATAATGAGTACCAGGAGATAGTGGAGCAGGTCAAGTTATTTTTGGGAGGACGAAACAAGGAATTAATTTCAAGATTAAAAGAGGTGATGTTAAAGGCCGCAAAGGAGCAAAATTTTGAAAAGGCAGCCAAGGTAAGGGATCAAATTAAAGCGGTAGAAAAAACACTTGAGCATCAAACAGTGGTTTCTACAAAAATGACTTATCAGGATGTAATTGGATTATCCTCCTGCGATAAAGTGGCTGCAATTGTTATTCTATTCATCCGAGAAGGTTATATGGTGGGCAGCAGGAATTATTTTATCCCATGCGAATGGGTAAGTTCTTATGAACTGATGGAGGCCTTCTTAAAGCAATATTACAGGGGCAAGGAGTTTATTCCACCTGACATAATTCTCTGTAATTCAATAGAAGATAAAAATTTGATTTCCCACTGGCTTACAGGGATTGCGGGGAAAAAAATCACATTGTCCGTTCCGTCAAGGGGAGAGAAGAAACGGCTTGCAAATATGGCAGCTATTAACGCCGAAGATACATTGAAGGAACGGCAAAAAAATAACCAATCCGCTATCCTTGACGTAGCAAAATCTGTGCTTAACTTAAAAAGGAAACCCATACATATAGAAGGAATAGATATATCTAATCTGAAAGGTGAATTTCCCGTAGCATCCTTAGTTTCCTTTGTTAATGGGCTGCCGGAAAAATCCGGATATAGAAATTATAGAATAAGAGAAGTAGATGGTATAAATGATTATGCCATGATTAAAGAGACTGTTGACAGAAGGCTTAAGACAAAGCAACTGCCGGATCTTTTTGTTATTGATGGTGGAAAAGGGCATTTATTTATAGCGCTGAAATCTATAGGGTCCTGCGGCCTGAAAGAGCCTCCGGATGTTATATCTATAGCAAAGGCCAAGCATGGTAAAGATGAGATTGTAGATAAAATTTACCTTGCAAACAGGAAAAATCCCGTTATTTTCCCTCGAAATCATCCAGTCCTTGCTATGCTTATGCATTTAAGAGACGAGACACACAGGAGGGCCATTGGATATTATAGAAAAAGAAAAAATCAAAGTTTGACAGTATCTGTTCTTGATAATATACAGGGCGTAGGGCCAAAAAGGAAAAATGCCCTGTTTAATTATTTCAGAGATATCCACGCAATAGCCAAATCAGATATTGCCGGGTTAAAAAAGGTTCCGCATATTAACCGTGCAGTTGCAAAAGATATCTTTGATTATTTTAACAATGAACCGCTGGTCATAGAAAAAAATGGCGACAGCAAAGGATAGATTTTTTTAGCAAGATATTATTTTATAAATTTTAATCATAAAGGAGTATTATATAAATGAAAATAGCTATTACCTCAACAGGAAAAGACCTTGATTCTCAGGTAGATCCAAGATTCGGCAGGTGTGCCTATTTTTTAATCGTAAATACCGATGATATGACCTTTGAGGCCATTGACAATGCAAGTATGTCTTTAGGCGGAGGGGCAGGTATCCAGGCAGGGCAGTTTGTTGCCTCAAAAGGGGCAAAGGTTCTTTTGACAGGAAGTGTAGGCCCTAATGCAAGCAGAACACTTAATGCAGCAGGTCTTGATGTAATAATTGGTGTAAGCGGCCCTGTTAGAGATACAGTTGAAAGATACAAAACGGGAGAACTGAAAACTACCACACAGGCCAATGTACCGGATCACTTTGGCATGGGATCAACCGGCGGCATGGGCGGCGGCATGGGCGGTGGTGGTGGAATGGGCAGAGGCATGGGCAGAGGCATGGGCAGAGGCATGGGAATGTCTATGCCGCCCTCTAATCCAAATTCCCCATCGGCAAACCAGGATCTTACATCTCTAAGACAAGAGGCGGATGCCCTCAAGGAGCAGCTTAACT
>JAYEMW010000284.1:0-2577 GCA_034718555.1 Thermodesulfobacteriota bacterium | reverse complement strand
AGGAGGATGTGGAGCATGGAGATGTTGCCCCTTTGGACACTAATGGTAAGCCCAACCCAGATGGACAAATTACCGTGGGCGATGCCCTGGTGATATTAAGAAAGGCACTGGGGATTATTTGGTTTTAAATGTAGAGAAGAACTTTTATTGGTTTTCAAATGGTTAAGGATAAATAATAACAACCTTATAACACAGAAAAGGAGGTAAAAGATGAAATCACACCATTATTTTCTAATCAATGTATTCTTAGTATTCTTTTTCTTGATCATCTCCCAGCCAGCCTTATCAAAAGTTCCATCAGGCGACATAGAACCCCTTGGAAACCGGGATGGAGCGGTAAACGTAGGAGATGCACTTGTTGCCTTACGCTTTGCCTTAAGCCTTGAGACTCCTACCCAGAAAGATATAGAACACGGAGATGTTTCCCCTCTGGATGCTAATGATAAGCCCTGCCCGGATGGTAAAATCACCGTGGGTGATGCCCTGGTGATATTAAGAAAAGCATTGGGGCTGGTGAACTGGTTCTACATGCCAGATTATTTTCCCCTTGACTCAAGTTGGGAAACGGACGACTGGACTCTTTTCATTGCCCAAAGAGACAAAGATATAGATGGCGCCACTGCCAAGGCGATGATAGACACTCGTCAACCTTCGGTAACCTACTGGACCAATGATGAAAATGGATGGAGGATGCATGGCCTCAGGGATATGGAGGTAGGAGAGAATAACGTACCTATAGTGGAATTTTCAACACCCATTATATTTGCTGATGCTGTGTGCAAGATAGGCGAAAAAAAGGAAGGGACATTCAATAATGGAAAAGCTGATGTTAATTACAGCATTGAGCTTTTAGCAGTGGAGGATATTACTGTCCCGGCTGGAAGTTTTAACAACTGCCTGAAATTTAAGCTCCATTTTTACCCCTCTGCTGGAAACCCTGGGAATTACGGCAGTGAAACCCTCTATCTGGCAAAGGGCGTGGGTTTTGTAAAAGGGCAAACAGATGAAATCAATGGATACACTGATTTCTATTACATTTTTACACGCAAGGGAAAAACCCGCCGGCTTTTAAGCTACCATGTCACAAAACCATCTGATCTTACCGTTGACCAGCATGCAATTAAGGATATGTATAAGGATAGTGAAAAGTATTTTGCAAATGAAAACATCGATAACTATGCAAGCGCATTATCCGACAATTATTATGACGAGTGCAGGAATAAGGTTACAAGGCGTGCCAAAACAGAGGACATATTTAATAACAATAGCAACATAATGCTTTTTAGGTCCCCCGGTGAGATTGTGGTTAATGGTGATAAGGCCTCTACTATCGGGGAATGGCTTATTTCAGGTATAAATGACTCAAGTGGTAAAAGATGGTGGAACTGGGGAAGAGACCGAGATGACTTTATAAAGGAAAGTAGCGAATGGAAAGGATATGGGGATCAACTTCAAATTGCTCCATCCTGGAAAAGTGTGTACATTAGAAAAGATCAAGCAGGAGAATCTCTTGCAATAGCAATGGATATTAAAGACTGCCAGGGAGAGTATATAGCCTCAACTGATGATATTAAGTCTCTAACCATTACCGGTCCTCCAGGCACCTCGATTGATCCGGATCTAAAGAAAAACTGGATTCAGGAAACAGGCTGGCAGGGATTTTGGAGAGGTGATGGTATAGCCAATGCAACAAACGGTTTTTATACATTTACCCTGGAAGACGTAATCGGAAATATGTGGGTTTTTACCGACTATCTGGATTTGGATCTTGCGCAACCCCTGGATAACCCTAATCTTGTCTCACCGATTAACAATGAGAGCATTGCTGCCGGTGATGTTACCCTGGATTGGGATCCCGTAGATAGGGCAACCATCTATAGAGTGGAACTTAGCACTATGCCAAGTATATACACTTCCGATACGGAGACGGTTGTTAACCTGCCGGAAGGATCCCACAGTTGGAGGGTGCGAGCGCGGCGGCATGACCTATACGGGTGGTGGACCGGCGATTACGACTACGAGTCAAGTAGCGATTGGGAAAATTTCTCAGTATCTTCTTCCCAATAAAGACTGTTTGGTGAATGGGGAACCTAAAGGGGGACCTTGGTGTAGGAGTTTTTGACCTTTAGCAAAAGATATGGGATTCATACGAACATGACTGGGATGGCCTGATTGGATGCCCCTGTGTATTACATCACTTAATGGACCAGGGATAAAGAAAAAATATCTTTCTCTTGTTCGTAGTTAATGGTGTGTCCTAATTGCCTTGCGCTTCGCCCTAAACCTTGAGACACTCACCCAGAAAGATATTGAGCATGGAGACGTTGCACCCCTTGATGCCCAAGGCCAACCTAATCCCGATGGGGTTATTAATGTGGGCAATGCCCTGGTGATACTGACGAAGGCATTGGGGATTATTGGGTTTTAAATGTAGAGAAGGACTTTTATAGCTTACATTCCGCACCTTGGGGTCATAGTTTTAGAATTATAAAATATCATGTAAATTAAAAAATTGTCGATTTTAGTAGACATTGACGAGTTTCCGATCCATAATAGACTCAAAACTATATCCGGAGG
>JAYEMW010000283.1:0-13189 GCA_034718555.1 Thermodesulfobacteriota bacterium | reverse complement strand
ATTTTATTACAGAGCAACTTCCTGCGGTCAGGGTCAAAGGAAAAAAAGAAGATGTAATGATTTACAAACTTGTAAACAAGGCATAAAAAAACGTGACTACTCACGTAGTCAGGATGAAGGGGTTTAGACTGAAGGCTGAAGGGGTCCAAAAAGCACTATTGACGCACTATTCCCATTTTTCCTAATCCCGCCTTGGGGGGCATAAGCGCTAAGTTGTTTTTGCCCAGGACGGACTGAAAAAAATAAACATCGAACATCGAACATCCAACATTG
Source organism: Thermodesulfobacteriota bacterium (assembly GCA_034718555.1). Classification (GTDB taxonomy): domain Bacteria; phylum Desulfobacterota; class DSM-4660; order Desulfatiglandales; family B25-G16; genus M55B121. The sequence continues at coordinate 12,916 of JAYEMW010000283.1, read as the reverse complement.
AATATTGAATGAAAGACAAAAACAAGGGCAAGAATTTCATTAAAGAAACTTAGGGAGACCTATAGATGGTTAAAACTTATCCAATCACGCCTCGGCGTGATTGGACGTTTCCCGCTGGCAGCGGGATTCGACGTTGGACGTTCATCTTTCAAAACAACCCTCTACGGCATAAATGTAACCTGGGAGTGTTTGCAAAATAACTTAGCGCTTATAGGGGGGGGGGGTGGGACCTTCAGTTTAACCACATTAATAGAGCTGAGATCCCGTTCATTCGGGGCTTTGGGGCAGTTCATTAAGATAAGCAATTAGATCTTCATTGAAGGAGGAAATTATATGGACAATAATTTAAAAAGACTAAAACTTGTTTTATCCCTTTTGCTGATATTTTCTTCTATAATTATTTTTCCATCTCGCCCTACCCTGGCCCTTGAAAAAATGATTCATAATTCCATCGGCATGGACTTTGTGTTGATTCCTGCAGGCACATTTGTCATGGGGACTCCTTCTTACGATCCATATAGAAGCGAAACTGAGGTACAGCATGAGGTAACAATAAGCTCACCCTTTTATATGCAATCAACAGAAGTCACGTTGAAACAATGGAGAGCCATTATGGGAAAGAGGCTTTTTGGCAAAATCAAGGGCCCGGATAACTTGCCTGTTACAAAGGTATCCTGGCATGATTGCATGGAATTCTTAAAGAAATTAAATGCCCTTGGGCAATGGTCGTATCGACTTCCCACTGAAGCGGAATGGGAATACGCCTGCCGGGCAGGATCAACCACTGTCTATTCATGGGGTGATGACATTGATTGCACCAAGGCAATGTACAGCAACAACAGCATTAAATCAGGACAATGCGTAGGCTATGTTAAATCAAGAGAATTGCCTGTTGACAGACCGGCTCCTGTGAAAAGCTACAATCCCAATGAGTGGGGCATTTATGACATGCACGGCAATGTGTGGGAATGGTGTTGGGACTGGTTTGGTAATTACGGAACAAAGCATAGGGTGGATCCTGTCGGACCTGAATTCGGAACAGAAAAAGTTCGTAGAGGCGGAAGCTGGTTTGGCCATATGCATTTATGCAGATCTGCCAATCGCAACTATGGTCATCAAGCCAGCCGTTATAAAACCACCGGTTTCAGGGTTGTAATAAAGAATATTCCTGATTTGGTGTCCATGGAGGAAGGTAAATAAAGCAAGGTACTGTTAAGACTGTTCGTGTGTCTTCTTTGCGGAACATTACCCTGCAAGCATCTTTTTAATTGTCTGCACCAAATCGTCCCGCCCCCTTTCTTTTAAAGGCGAAAGCATTTCTCGGTAAAATGATGCGCGGTGTCTGATCAATATATTAAAGCTTGATAAAAGCTCAGGCGTTACATCATCCTCTACAAATGCCCTTGTTTTATCAAGGGCGCCAATTGCCACAAGCTCGGTCATGGTTCGTACACATTTCTCACATTTTCCACAATTCAACCGGTCTTCCACATTTGCCAAACATACCCGAAAATTTTGAAAGGCAGGATCCCAATCAGCTATCAGTCTAAGCTTGTCCAGTCTTGATAATTCAAGATCCCGGAGTTTAATCCTCAATTCATAGCTCGAATATTCCGGATCAAGGAGCGGATGCGAACCGCATGGGACCAGATTGGCAATATCATATGATGATGCAACAAACACCAAATTAAGTCTTGCGACAAAGGCATGGGCAACAGACGCGAGAACAGCGCCAAAGAATTTGTCAAGCCATAGTTCCCTCTCATCGCATAGATGCCTGATATTAGTATAAACAGGTATTAACCTCACATTTGCATCTTTCGCTACAATCGACATAGCATCCCTTGCCCTATCAAATACATGGTATTTCATACCCCTTTCCACAACACCGCCTATATCAAATCCATGAATAATCAGGCAATCCTTAATTGAGCCGGGGTGATCTTCCGGGTAATTTATACTGTTGGTTCTCAGGGCAGCCAAAGAATCTATTCCTCCAGATAAAAACATGCCTGCCACCCTTTGTTTTTCTGCATATCTAACAATAGAGTTAGTTTTTGCCTCTATTTTCAACGGCCTGTATTTGCCTCCTGACCATTCTTTTAGTACGGTCATAACCGCATAAAGCCCCTCCCGCAGCATAGGGTCTATCCCGGCATCTAAAAAAACCCTCTTTTCTCCTAAATGTATGGCAGGAACAATACAACCAACTAAAAAAGCGTCAGGATTGCAGGAAATATGCCCGGAAAACTCCTTTTCCGTTTCTATAAAAATTTCCTGGGCAGGTCTATCGCTGTCTTCCCAATGAACAGTGGCAGCAATGCCCGTCGATTTTTCGTTTTTTTGTAACCTCAAATTCAATATTTTCATTTGGCTATCAACTAAAATCCATAGAAGATCAAGAAAAATATCAGTCTCTATGTTTTCTGTAGGTTTCAACTGTATATTCCACAATCTTACCTGCAATGTCCATACCTGTAGCAGCCTCCAATCCCTTGAATCCAGGGGAATAATTCACCTCTATCACATATGCCCTGCCCTTTTTATCGAGTATCAAATCCGCACCTCCAATATCAAGCCCAACTGCAGACACTGCATTTATGACAATTCTTTGGAGTTCAGGAGACAGATTTTTTGGGTAACTTTCTCCGCTCAAATGAAAGTTGGCCCTGAAATCTCCCTCTCTGGGCTTCAACTCCATTGCCCCTGAAACTTCTCTCCCTATAACCAGCGCTCTTATATCCTTACGGCCGGCAGGAGGGATAAACCGCTGTATCAGCAATCCCGAACGCCTGTCTAAATAGTCTTCGATGCTTAAAGCAGCGCTGTTGATCGAATCAAATAAAATAACGCCAGTCCCTTGACGGCCGCTTACCTGTTTGGCCACTACAGGGAGTCCCCCTAACCGCTTTACCGCCTCCCAAAAACCTTCTTCCGAGTTGATAAACAATGTATCAGGAACGAGGATTCCGGCCGCAGCCAACACCTGTAAGGTGGTAAACTTATTCTTGCTTATGCGGATGGAATTTAGGTTGTTCACCAAAGGTATACCCCTTAGGCCAAGCTGATGGATCAGAGCCAGGCAGGATTCACCTATGGTGGCACCCTGGCGCGGCAATACTATGTCCGGGACTTCCTTGTCAGGCATGCATAGCAAAGAGAATTTTCTTCCAATAAGATCAGGCCAGACTCGATATGGATGCACTAAGGTTATTCTATGGCCCCGTTCTCGTGCGGCCTCTGCCAAACGCAAATTAGGATGGTATTCAGGGCCTCTGACAGTAATTATACCTATATTTATTCCCATAGCAGTCTTATCACATTCAATGACCGGATGTGCCCTCAATCATCCATTCAGGTATCCATACCCCTATTTCCTTACCTGCGCGATCACTATAAAATTGCGCAACCTTCTTTGTCTTGTTTCGCAGGGCCATCTTTTTAGTAGCTATATTATCTTCAGCAATGATTGAAAAGAGTTTTCTGTCTCCAATCCTTTTTGTAAGCCCCTCCAACAGTGTTGTCCCAATACCCATACCACGGTATTCCGGGCGTACTGATGTGTAGCCACGCTCTAAGTAATGTTTAAGGTCAAGCCCTGACTGTCCACTAACCGCATCTATATATTCAGGCCTGGGCTGTTTTAAGCTGGAGTTTGCAACGAGAAACCCCCTCTCTGTTACATATCCTATTAAAAAGGCATTTTTCAGGTTATGCCTGACCCACATTGTCCCCACAGAGCCTCCGGCCTCAACCATTTTACATATCTCGTCCAGATAACCTAATGGTAGATCTTGAGGCCAGACAAAATGGTATTCCATGCTGCTACCCAATGTGTGCAAAGATTTTCCGTCTTCATTTATCCTCCAGCGTAACAGCCTTTTAACGCCGTATCGCTTTACATAAAGAAGCATGTAAACCGGATCACTCAGCCAGTGCCAAAACGGCTTCCCCGGTAATTCCGACACCTCAGCATATGCAGGCGCCAATTTTTTTACCTGGCTATCAGGTCTTAAATGGTTCGATATTGAGGAATGGTGCTCGTTCCATGAGTGTGCAATATTAGGGTTATCTGCTAAAAAACGTATCATCTCCTCATCGTTGGTGCCATCCGGGACAATAACATTATTCCATATTCCGGCGTTTGAAGAATTCCATAATATCCCGGCCAAGGCATTGCTTTTCCCTGAAGACGTCTGCCAATGTATAAGTCTCATACCAGCTCTGTAAACATCATCCCAGTTATTAATATCTGTTGATCCATCCGGAGTACATGATAGCCCCATGGAAATTGACGATTTACCCTTGGCAGCATTCTTAGTAAATTCCGCTATAAAGGCTATGGGCAAGGGCTTCTCTCTGCCAATAAAAATTGCCGGCTCATATCTTTGCCCCCACTCTTCTAAAATTTGAAGAATATAATGTGACGGGGACATTATATCTCCATGCAGTTCAATGGGCAATACAATGTCAGGGGAAAGATAATCTTTAAGGGGAAAACCACTGAAGTCCGGTATGGAAAAATCTCCCTGAAGATCAGGCCCACCCAGCCGGATTATCGTCTCCACCAATTTTTTTAAATCTTTCTCTTGAAGGAAACTATCAACATATTCTGAAGTCCCCGATAACTCATGATTCCCCATAATGGCTATATGCAGATCCGGTCTGAGCTTTTTGCTGTAATGTGCCAAAGTCAGCGCAGCCGTCGCCTGGTCCGGCGAGGGCACAAGCACTAACAAAAGTTTTAGATTCTTGCCGGTAATCCTGCTTGCCAGGCCATTTTCACAAAGCCCTAAAAAAGGGTTTGCGTTCCTGTCTTCAACAAATTTATCAATATGGCGCAACTTCCTTACGTCAGGGTTTGAAAATCCGCTCCACTGGATAAATGATGGATACAATGCCAGAGACACAAGCATCAACAGGTCATTAATATCCGTAATGGTTGAAATATATTTTTCCGGTTTGTAAAATTCATTAGTCCTGAGCAGTTCCAGGTTAATGCTAATATTAGAAATCTTTTCTCCCCAGCGCTCAGGATTCATTGAAATATCTTGCACCATTTCACTTATAGAAAGGGGAGACCCTTTAAATACTCCTTGTTTTTTTCTCTTCTTGACCAACTCCAGATAGCCGGTCAGCGCCTTTGATGTGAGGATATGATTTAAAAAAAAATCAAGGTTTGCATCATAGTAATTTACTGAAACTCCCCAACCGGCAATACAGGACCCAGTATAGGCCAATGTCCAGGGATAAATGGTTGGGCTTGCAACCGGCGGGTGAACCAATAGTATATGATATGAATCAGGGTCACTCATAAATTTATCTCCATAAACCGCGTATATGGGTCTGGGTTGTATCTATACATCTCAATGTCCTTAAATCCAATTCGTTTATAAAGCCGGATAGCTTCCGAAAGACGCTCTATTGTATCAAGGCGCATCCTTTCATAACCCATTTTTCTTGCCTCTATTATGAGTTCCTCGCATAAGGACCGTTGTAAATGCGCTATTATATGGCAAAGGCAGTTAAATTAGAAAAATATTTAAGAAATTCAAGTTCGATCTTTTAATTTTCTTTTCTTCCAAGGTTTTAAGATGGAAACAAATACAGTAATTATAAGCGCAAAGCATTGTACACCACCAAAGATAAAATTCATTTTTTGATTATATAAATATGTGTATCCGTTCACGGTTCAGCATTCTGGATTCAAAAGTTCAACGTTTAAAAACAGAATCCATAGGCCGGAACGTTGGACTTGGAAACTCAAGAGGCTGAATTCCAGGATGTGGTGCTCAACTCAGCCGCGGTCGTGATGTACTTCGCGCCTTCACCAGATATTGCCGATTTACAAGCAAGGCCAAAGAGAATAGGACAACCCTGAACCCTGAACTTTGAACCGTGAACGGTTACTTAATAATAAAGCTACTGCACCACCTATCCAACATGAAGCAGCTATTAAATGAAATCCCTTGAGCCAACGTAATCCTTTTGCATTTAGCTTCTTCATCTTTCACTCTATTCAAGATTAATTTGTAACTCTGCCACTAAAGCTTTGTGGCTACATGAACAGCTGCCTTAATTTAAACGCCTGTCATGCGCAGATCAGGGTTGGTTAATATCTGAGACGTGTAAATCATGGTACTCCTCCATGGTACTCCTCACGAAGTTCTTTGTCCAATGGATATTTTTGGGAATCACCGTGATACCAATGTTACTAATAAATCACATACCCTCATTTTCCTCCCCTATTATTAATGTCAGATTATAGGTAATATTGTGTCTATATTGATAGGTGTTCAGTTCTCCTGAAAATATCAAGTTATTTTACCACCCGTCTATTAATATTTTTTGGGGTAGATAAATTTGCCAACGTTTAAATTAGAATATTAAAAATTAGGCGTTTTTATGGTATTCAAAGACAGTGATGCTTCTGATTTCGGACCTAATTTCTGATTGATTGTTTCGATATATTGATTTAATGTAATACCTCAATATCTAAGGGTAATAACTCATGGATTCCTACCGGACCCCTATAAGCTACGGGGCAGGCCCGATCCGGGATCAGCCGGAATGACGAGATAAGATAAGAACATGTCATTCCGGCGAAAGCCGGAATCCAGTAGGTGGATATCTATCAGTATCCAAAAGTACTTTCCCTTATTTATTGAGTAGATACGATTTGATGTTTTTGTAAATTCTTGGATAATTAGATTATGGTTTATACCTAAAAAAAACTTTTCGGAAATCCATCATTAATATATTTTTCTAAACTCATCTTTAAATTTTCATTTTTTGCGATGCCAACAAATGAAAGGACAAAATTGATGTAAATTTTAAAGAGGTCTCCAAGGTGAAAAAGATAAGACATTATATTCATTTTCTATTGACATTTGCATTATTGCTTACGCTTTGGGGTTGTGTTAGCGCTCCCTCAAGATCTGTTTACATGAAAGACGGCATGGAGTATGGCAAGGTTAAGGGCGCTTTTAGACATCGGTGGTGGAATTACTTTGAGCGGGGCCTTTCCTATGCAGAAGGAGAATTTTACCATGAGGCCCTTGAAGATTTAAAAGAAAGCATACGCCAACGTGCAAATGATCAACGAATGGCCCGCACCTATGGGATGCATTTTGTTGATTACTTTCCTCATAGGGAATCAGGCCTCATTTATTATCAGATGGGGAATTTTCAGGAGGCAAAGAGGGAGCTGGAAATGTCCCTGAGTCATTTCCCTTCTGCCAAGGCCCAATTTTATCTTGACCGTGTCCGAAAGACCTTGATCGAGAAAGAGGGAAAGGAGACATCCCCTCCCAGTCTTACTCTCAAGATAAAAAAAGGCGAGGTTTGGACACGGGAAGACCCTGTGGTAATCTCCGGGTTTGCTGAAGATGAGCATTATATATCCGGCATTACCATCAATAAAATACCCATTTTCTTAGAGGCTTCACAAAAACGCATCCCCTTTAAAGAAACTCTTCGCCTCCCTCAAGGACGGCATGTCATTGAGGTCAAAGCGAAAAATCTTGCAGGACAATCTACAAGGCGTCAGACAGTGATCCATGTTGACAGGGAAGGTCCAATGATAAGCCTGGGGGAACTAAAACTTGATCAGTCTGACTCAGGGAAAGAGGTTGTGATTAACGGCTCCATTTTTGATGAGGCCGGTGTATCTGAACTCACTATTAATGGAAAACCGATTCCTGTTCAGAAGGGTGTGGAGGTTTCCTTCAACAAAAAACTGACAATCAATGCAAATTACCTTGAATTCGTAGCTCGTGACCGTTTGGGAAACCAGACCACTTCCCGTATTCCATTATCCTCTGTTTCGATTAGCAGAAAACCTGCATTATTTGCCTGCTCGGACCCAACTGTGGCAATCAATGTTGTTGCCGGACTTTTTGGCACCAAAGACACAATCCCTCCGAATATTCAGCTTAAGGGCTGGACCAGCACACAGACTGTCTTCCTGGAAAAGGTATATATTGAAGGCCAGATAAGTGATGAGGGCAAGATTGAAAGTCTGACCATAAATCACACCCCAATACTTCGGCGTAAGGGTCAGAGGATATTTTTCGGTCATCTTGCCGAACTTCAGGAAGGAGAAAACATTATTAACATTGAGGCCGGAGATGAAGCTGGAAATGTAACAAGCAAAAAAGTCACAGTCATCAGACGTATCCCAAAGGCCCTTCAATTAGCCGAACGCTTAAGTATAGCTACATTTCCCTTTGAGCAGAAGGGCATAGTTTCTAAAGCCGGCCTTGCCTTTCAGGATAATATTATTGATTCCCTGGTGAATCAAAACCGTTTTCAGGTGGTAGAAAGAAATAAGTTAGATCTGATTTTACAGGAACAAAAACTTAGCCGTACAAAACTGATTGACAGGAGCACGGCCTTGAGATTGGGAAAATTAGTAGCCTCACACTCCATTATGACTGGGAGTATAATCGAAACCCGCACAGGCGTTGAGATTGTTGGAAGGATGCTTGATACTGAAACATCTGAGATCCTGGCAACTGAAGATGTTTATGATGAGATAAAGGATCTTCCGGCAATAAGAACCCTGGCAGAAGGGATGGCCCTTAAATTTCACAGGGAATTTCCCCTGGTGGGCGGAGTTGTTATCCAACGAAAAGGCAAATACATATTCACCGACCTTGGCAAGGACAAGGTCAAACTAAAGAGGAGATTAATCATTTATAGAGAGGAGCCTATAATACATCCAGCGACTGGAAAGATACTTGGATCTGACACTGATATTGTTGGACACGCCAAAGTTACCCAGGTGATGCCCGATATGTCAAAAGCAGAAATCTTAAATAGTAAAACCACGGAGACTATTAAAAGTTTAGACAAGGTCATAACTGAATGAAGCACTCTCTTGGGGAAGACCGACAGCTACTTTCCAAAATTTTTTCTGGTGACAAGAAGGCTCCTGAAATTTTTGTAAGACAATTTTCAAACCTAATTTACAAGTCCATTCAAGCTGCCTTTTTAACGAGACAGATTATATTTAACAAGCAGGACCTTGAGGACTTGCATAATGCTGTATTTTTACAGCTCTTTGAACAAGACTGTAAAAAACTGAGACAGTATAAGGGAAAAAACAGTTGCAGCCTTGCATCATGGATCAAACTCGTTACGGTTCGGATTGTATTGAATCACTTAAGGAAAAAAGGGCTTGATGCTATAGGCTGGAAGAAAAAGATGATCCCTCTTGATGACCTATCCGAGTTAAGGGGAGATAATATGAACTCTTGGGAAATAATGGAAAGGCAAGAACAGGAGAGTTTGCTACAAGATGCAATAAATAGTCTCCCACCACGAGACCGCCTTTTTGCAAAGCTCCATCTTGAAAAAGACCTCTCCATAGAAGAAGTTGCCGAATCCTTACAGCTTTCCATGCAGAATGCATACACAGTCAAGTATCGAGCAATTCAAAAGTTAAAATCTTTTTTAAGTGAAGCAATAAAATAATTCGCTCACTTTGTAAGAAAATACAACGGTTGGTGTCTTTTACTTATAAAGAGAAACGGTTACTATTAAAATAAATTTATTACTTGGAGTTTACAATGAAAACAGCATGTCCTGATGAGGAAATGCTTGCCGATTATATTGAGGGTCGTCTTTCTGATTATGAAAGATATGAAACAGAGAAGCATATTGCACTCAGTGGAATATGCCTGGAGGAGTTTATCGTCGCTCATAATATTATACGACACTGGGAACAGTTTGATCATGACACAGTCCCATCCGAAGTCACCCATGCTGCTGTGCGCCTAATTAAAAGCCGGAGTTCACTATCATATACAACTATACTGAGGGAGACGGTTAAGCGGTCCATTAAAGGCCTGCAAAGGAAGGTATCAGGTCTTTTCCCGCTGACACTTTGGGGGGCATGGGACCTTTCGTCTATCCGTGGTTCTGAAAAGGTGATATTTAAAGATCTCATCCATCTCAAAAAGACCTTCAAAGAGATAGATGCTGAAATTGAAATTGAGAAGACAGGCGAAAACAAAACCCTGATCCGAATTAAATTACTAAAAGACCCCATACAGGGCAAAAGAATCAGGGTTACCCTGAAAAAAGGCGAAAGGGAAATCTCATCACACCTCCTCATTGAAGAATATGTGCTTTTAGAGGACATACCATTTGGCCATTACAATCTAACCTTTATTAGGGATAGAGAGAAACTCGGAACATACAGCTTTAATATCAAGGAGTCTTCTTATGAAGGAAAATGACAAAGACGGGACAGGGTCCCAATCTAAAAATATGGAAGAAATTCTGCGCGAGAGAGGAAGGCTCGACCAGATCCTTCAGAAAGATTTCAAAAAGAAAATGTCTATTCTTTTCAGTGATGTCTGTGGTTATACGCAGTATATGGATACAAGGGGCGATATTAGCGGGCGAGCCTGGATTCAGAAGCACCATGACATTGTTTTACCTCTTATTAAACAGTACGAAGGAAATGTGCTTGATATAATGGGAGACGGGGTTATGGCCTCTTTTTCAAACACCATTTCCGCAGTTAAGGCCGCTGTGGCCATCCAGAAAGGTCTGGATGAATACAATCAAGGAACAGAGCCCACTGAGAAAATTCATGTCACAATAGGAATCAATTCGGGAGAAGTGCTGGTAGGCAAAAATCATGTAGCAGGAGATGTTGTTAATGTTGCTTCGCGCATTGAATCTCTGGCCGGTCAGGATCAAATACTCATATCCAAAACTGCCTATAAAGATGTCTGTGGAAGTGAAGATATTCTTTGCAAGTCCCATAAAACTGCCCATGTAAAGGGAAAGGTTGAGCCGCTAAGTATTTACCGGGTGGTATGGCGAGACAAAGATATTGTTACTAACATAGCACCGAAGGTCCGGGCCTCTGAAACCAGAACTAAGAAAAAAACAGAAAAGCCTTTGAATGTGCTTCATGTTGAAATGAGCCTTGAAAGGGAAAAGCTGAGCATCAGTGTTTATGAACAGCTTGTAGGTGAAGCGAGCACGGTTCGACATTATGAAGACATGAATGTCTCTATGGCAAGGATTGAAAAACGGTGCCAAGAAATGGTTGAAACATTAAACAGGGCTAACCGCAGAGGTCGTTTAACGCGTGAGGTGCTTGTGAGACTCAGGGAAGTTGGACAGGTTTTGCATGACGAGCTATTTACCCTTAATGTTAAAGAAAGGTTAAAAGAGACCAAAGCCGAATATCTGAGCCTGAATCTTGATGATAAATTAGTTCATGTCCCCTGGGAATTACTTAATGACGGACATCAATTTCTATGTCGCAGGTTTAATATTGGCCGCTTTGTAAAAACTCGCCAAGCTTTAGGGGCAAATAAAACGAGGTTATTAGAGTGGCCGTTAAAGATGCTCATACTGGCTGATCCAACGAGTGATTTGAAGGGAGCCTATCTGGAAGGGACCAAAATTCGTGATTATATGGACCAGGATAAGAATTTAATCAACGCTACCCTGCGCTCGGATGGCATTACACCGGAGTTTGTTAAAGAAAAAATCAGAAATTTTGATCTTGTCCACTTTGCCGGCCATGCTGAATACAATCCACACAGCCCGGGAGAAAGTGGTTTGGAATTATCTAATGGCAGACTTAAGGCTCAAGATATTATAAAAATGGGAGGCACTGCTGCTATGCCTGCCCTCATCTTTTCAAATGCATGCCAGTCAGCCCGAACTGAGGAGTGGACCATAAAAGAATATTTTCAGGAAGAGATTTTTGGACTTGCAAATGCCTTTATTCTGGCAGGCGTAAAACATTATATAGGTACCTTCTGGGAAATATTGGATGAACCAAGCAGCCGTTTTGCATTAGAATTTTATAAATATCTACTTTCGGGAGTAACTATAGGCGAGGCTATGCGAAAAGCCAGGCTTGCCCTTATAAAGGAATATGGGGAGGAGACTATTGTTTGGGCAAGTTATCTCCTGTACGGAGATCCTACTTCCAACTATGGGAACCAGATACAGACAGTTGAGGCGCAGGAAGAACCCGAGCCTGCACGTATTCCTATATCAGAAAAAGAAATAAGAACACGGGAAGAGGTCATAGATTTTGCTGAAAGGGAGGCTCCGAAAAAGAAACGGACATGGATGGCTATGGTAGCGGTAATTATTGCATTGGTCATTGTCATCCTCTGGGGCTATCCAGGAGTTTTAAAAAAAGATACCACAAAATACGAAACAGAGGCCCTCACCTATTACAATGACGGACATTTTGATAAGGCATTGAATGTCTGTAAAACCATTGAAGATAAGAACCCCCATGCCCGTTTAAGCTATCTGATTCAGGGGAATGTCTATTTGAGAAAAGGAGAAATGGGAGCAGCTGAAGAGGCCTACCAAAAAGCCATAAATGCCTCAAAAGGTACAAATTTGCAGAAGGCCAAGGCATTTAACGGTTTAGGAAGAATCGCCTCCATCCGTAAACAGACGGATGCTGCCTTGAAATATTACCGGCAGGCCACAGCAGCAGCCCCTGATAGCAGAGCCGGGTACCTTTCTCAGGCCCTCCTGATGGATAATCAAGGTAATCATAAAGATGCCCTGGATTTTCTTGGAAAGGCCCAAAGACTGGCTCCACAAGATCAACTCATTGCGGCCATAACAAACGAGACTCGAAAGAAAGTTGCCATTACAAGAGATCAGGAAAAGCAGAATCGTATTAATAGACTGGTGAAAGAGTTGCTGGAGTCTATGAAATCCCCACATAGGGCCTTGCTCTCAGATGGCTGGACATCACCTCCATTAACCATGTGGATAATGGACCTTAAGGCACAAGGATATTCTTTGCAGGAAGGACAAGAGCGGCTCCTCGTGGCCGGCATTACTGACCACCTACTTCAATACAGCAGAGCTCACCTGATAGAGAGGGCGCTTCTTGATAAATTGCTTGAGG
>JAYEMW010000282.1:0-13244 GCA_034718555.1 Thermodesulfobacteriota bacterium | reverse complement strand
ATTTTATACTTTATATAAATAGAAGCAGTAAAATAACGAAAATTAAAAAATATTTACAAGATTAAAGGTATTATTTATTAATAATAACAAATAAGGAGGAAGTATGGATTTTAAATTGTCAGACGAATTACAAATGCTTAAAGACACGGTACGTGATTTTGTAGATGAAAAAGTGGCCCCTTTTGCAGATGATTGGGAGGAAAATCACCATTTTCCTTATAAGGAGGCTATAAAACCTATGGGTGATCTTGGTTTTTTTGGCACTGTTATCCCGGAAGAGTATGGTGGAAGTGATATGGGTTGGCTGGCGGCCATTATTCTAACTGAAGAAATTGCCCGCGGCTGCAGCGCTCTGAGGGTTCAGATGAATATGCAGACAACAGGAATGGCATTCACTATTCATCATTATGGTAGTGAAGAGTTAAAAAGAAAATATATCCCTAAATTAGTGAGCGCCGATTATGTTGGAGCATTTGCAATGACTGAACCTAATGCAGGCTCTGATGTTATGTCTATGAAAGCAACTGCAGAAGATAAAGGAGATCACTGGCTTATAAATGGTTATAAAACCTGGATTTCAAATGCCAGTGTTGCTGATGTTATTATCTGTTATGCTTATACAGATAAGGAAGCTAAATCAAAAGGTTTATCCGCCTTTGTTGTTGAGACTAAAAATTTTAATGGAATCACAACTACGGATTTAGATAAAACCGGCACCCATGCCACCCCAACAGGTGAAATTATCTTAGAAAACACAAAGGTTCCTAAGGAAAATATTATAGGGAAACCAGGTGACGGCGTAAAAATCTTATTCGGATCTCTTGCTAATTCCCGTTTATCTTGTGCAGCTGGAGGTGTTGGTTTAGCCCAGGCCTGTTTAGAAGCAGTAACAAAATATGCCATGGAGAGGGAACAATTCGGACAAGCAATCGGAAAATTTCAAATGAATCAAGATATGATTGCACAAATGGTTTGCGAGATAGAAGCTGCAAGATTATCATGTTATAAGGCAGCCTGGCAAAAAGATCAAGGGATGTTAGGTAATAATATGGAGGTAGCTCAGGCTAAATATCTTGCAGCTGAGGTAGCCTATAAGTCTTCGAGGTACGCTATGAGTATCCTTGGCGCTTACGGTTATTCCACTGAATATCCAGTTGCCCGTTACTACAGGGATGCCCCACCATATGGTATGGTAGAAGGGTCAACTAATATATGTAAATTTATTATTGCCCAAGATCAACTTGGTATAAGAAAGGCTAATAGATAAAGTTAAATAAACTCGAAAATCATATAAGGAATTTCGTATGTCGAAATTCCTTATATTGGAGTGATGGAGTATTATCTACTAAATAAATAATTTAAGTAATTACAATTAAATAGCATACTTTTCAAATATTGAATTTAATTATTTTTAATATTATTATTATCAGGTTTTTAAATCAAGATTTATTAACATTAATAAAGGAAGTAGTTTAAAAAAAGTTATATTAAACCAATAAATTATACATATTATTAACAATTAAACACTTAAATTATTATTATTAAAATATATATAGTACTATAATAAATTTACAAAGATTTACAAAGTCTGAGGTAAATATGGAAATAAAAATAAACAGAGAAACTTTATTGAAGGGTATTTATCGTGTTCAAGGGGTATTAGAAAAAAGAAGTAATATGCCTATATTATCATCAGTTCTTTTAACTGCAAAGGATGATAAGATGAAAATATCCGCTACAGATCTCGAGGTAAGTTTTGAAAAAAGTTATCCAGCTAAAATTATAGAATCTGGAGATATTACAATATCAGGAAAACAACTTTTAGATATAACAAGAGAAACAAATAGTGACGAAATCCATATAATAGAAAAAGAAAATAATAAGGTTTATATTTCAGATGGTAATACCCATTATAATTTATCTTTCTTACCCCCGGATGAATTTCCTGTTTTAGCCGAAATAAATGAGTGTGTATTAATAGAAATAAATGGTAAACTTTTATCTGAAATGATTAGTAAAACCATTTACGCTACAACAATGGAAGAATCAGGGTTTAGATTATCAGGTGTTTTTATGCAAGAAATTCTAAACAAGGAAGATATATATTTTAGGATGGTTTCCACAGACGGTCATAGATTATCTCTAATTGATAAAAAAATTCCGGATGTTGAAAAATTAGGATTAAAAGATGGTATATTAATTCCTAAGAAAAGTTTAATAGAGTTAAATAAATTTGCATTAGAGGAAGAAACCGTATTTATTGGATTACAGAAAAACAATTTTATTGTTAAAAAAAATGAGGCCTTAATTGTTATCAGGTTATTAGATTCAAAATTTCCAGACTATAAAAACATGATTCCTGAGGCGCAGGAGGATGATAAATTTATTTCCTTAAGCAAGAAAAACCTCTTAGATACTATGAAAAGAATGATGATTGTAGGAGGTGATCAGTATAAGGGCGTGATGTTTAATATTTCAGAAGATTATATAGAAATGATCTCTGAAAATCCAGATCTCGGGGATGTTAAAGAGAAGATAAAAATTGAATATCAAGGAGCTCCTGTAACAGTAGGTTTTAATCCAAAGTATTTCATAGACGTACTTCAATCTATGGAAAGTGAAATTATATCTTTAAAAATAAAAAATGAGAATAACCCATGTTTTATAACAGGGGAAGTAGATGAAGGTTTTATAGGTTTAATTATGCCCATAAGGATTTAATATATGACAAGCGCTGATAAATATGCTGCATCAAGTATAAAGGTTTTAAAAGATTTAACGGCTGTTAGAAAAAGACCGGCGATGTATATTGGTAATACATCGGTAGAGGGTCTTCATCATTTATTATACGAGGTAGTGGATAATAGTATAGATGAGGCCCTGGCAGGGTTTTGTGATCAGATTGATATTAAAATACTGAGCGATAACAGTATTATTGTAAGGGATAATGGGAGGGGTATACCTGTAGATTTACATAAAGATGAAAATATACCTGCTATTGAGGTTGTAATGACAAAACTTCATGCAGGGGGTAAGTTTGATGATAACAGCTATAAAGTCTCCGGAGGCTTACATGGAGTTGGTGTTTCCGTAGTTAATGCACTTTCTGAATATCTTGAGGTAGAGGTTTATCTTAATGATAATGTTTATTATCAGAGATACGAAAAAGGGGTAACTACCTGCCCATTAGAGATAATAGGCAAAACAAAAAGAAGAGGAACAAATATTCAATTTAGACCTGATAAGGAAATATTTGAAAGCGTTGATTTTAGTTTTGATATAATTTGCCAGCGTATGAGAGAGCTGGCATTCCTTAATACAGGGGTAAAGATAAATATTAATGATGATAGGAACGATAAAGAGAAAAATTTTTCTTATGAAGGCGGCATATCCTCTTTTATAGAGTATTTAAATAAAAATAAGGATGTTATACACCCTAAACCTATTTATATTCAGGGAGTGAGAAATGATGTTGTGATTGAGGTAGCATTTCAATATAGCCAAGCTTATACACAAAAAATTTTTTCCTTTGCTAATAATATAAATACAAGAGAAGGAGGCAGTCATTTAATCGGGTTTAAGGCTGCATTAACAAGGAGTATTAATTCTTACCTTCAAGGAAGCCAGCAGAATAAAAAAATTAAATTAACAGGGGATGATGTAAGGGAAGGAATTACAGCAGTTATAAATGTTAAATTAAAAGATGCGCAGTTTGAAGGTCAAACAAAAAGTAAACTTGGTAATAGTAATATAAAGGGTTTGGTTGAGAATTTAGTGAATGAGAAACTTAATGAAATATTTGAGGAAAATCCGTCTTTAATTAAAAATATTTTAAATAAAGTAATAGGGGCTGCAACAGCAAGAGATGCTGCACAGAAAGCAAGGGAATTAACAAGAAGAAAAGGTATTTTATCAGATAGTTTTCTGCCTGGAAAACTTGCTGATTGTCAGGAAAAAGATCCTAAAAAAGTGGAGGTGTTTTTAGTAGAGGGAGATTCAGCCGGTGGGTCCGCTAAACAAGGGAGAGATAGAAAATTTCAAGCTATTTTACCACTTAAAGGTAAGATACTAAATATAGAAAAAGCCAGATTTGATAAAATTCTTTCAAGCTCTGAAATAAAAACCATAATCTCAGCCTTAGGCGCTGGTATAGGTCAGGGAGAATATAATCTTTCCAAACTTCGTTATGATAAGGTAATTATTATGACGGATGCAGACGTTGACGGGTCTCATATAAGAACACTGCTTTTAACCTTTTTTTATAGACAGATGCCTGACCTTGTGGAGGAAGGGCACTTATACGTAGCGAAACCACCTCTTTATAGAATGAAAGACGGAAAAACAGAGTTATTCTTTCATAACGAAGAGGTTTATAATTCCTATCTTATTGAAAGGATTTCAAGTAAAGAAACAGTTTGGTTAAATAACGAAAAAAGTTTAACCGGAAAAAAACTAAAATCAGCTCTTTATGTTTTAATAGATTATCTTGATATAATCAAAAAATTAACAAAAAAAGGCTTTAGTGATAGATTTTTAAATATTCTATGTAAGAGAAATATTAATAAAAGCTGTTTAAAAGATGAAGAATTAACTAAAAAACTTTCAGATGAATTAACGGAATTATTTTTTATCACAAAAACAGTATCCTTTGATGAGGAACATAATCGTTATGAGTTATTAATAAAGGATGAGAAAAACAATGGACACATCTTTAAATTTAATTGGGAATTATTAAACTCTCCGGATTACCAAAGATTATTAAATCTTTACCAAAAAATTGAGGAGTTTGATAGGTCTTGCTTTTGGGTTGGTAACACAGATAATAAGGTAAAAATAGAAACAAAAGAAGAACTCGTTGAATATCTTATTGAAAAGGCAAAAAAAGGCACTGTTATCCAGAGATATAAAGGTTTAGGAGAAATGAACCCTGAACAGCTATGGAAGACCACCATGAATCCGGAAAAAAGGAGTATGGTTAATATTACAGTTGAGGATGCCATAGCGGCTGATGAAATTTTTACATTACTTATGGGAGATAAGGTTGAACCAAGAAGGGAATTCATAGTAAACAATGCCTTAGAGGTGCAAGAGCTGGATATTTAAAATAAAATAAGCTTTTAAATTACATCCGTTCACGGTTTAGTGTTCTGGGTTTAAAGGTTCAACATTTAAAACCGTAATCTATGCGTCAGAACGTTGAACTTGAGAACTCAAGGAGCTGAATTCCAGTATGTAGCGTTCAGATTAGCAGCGGCAGTGATGTACTTCGTGCCTTCATCAGACATTGCTGATTTACAAGCAAGACCAAATAAAATGAGACAACACTGAACTTTTTATCCTGTGAACGCTTATAACGTAAAGACCAAATATGAACTTACTAAATAAGGTGTTTAAAATATTATAAACATATTTTTCTTATCCATTCTTTTTATCATATCTTTAACATTTTTTAGATAAACTCCCTTTATAGTTTAATACAATAACTAACGCACTTTTCCATAAAAATTAAATATATAGAACTATCTAATTTTATGCGGTTAGCCTAAGGAGATGAAATGAATTCAGATCAAATAATAAATCCATCCACCATTACAATAGAAGAGGAAATGAAAAAATCTTATCTGGAATATGCCATGAGCGTTATTGTGGGAAGGGCGTTACCAGATGTACGGGATGGACTAAAACCTGTTCACAGAAGGATCCTTTTTGCAATGGACCAGCTAAAAAACTACCATAATCGACCTCCTAAAAAATCTGCAAGGGTTGTTGGAGATGTTATAGGTAAATACCATCCCCACGGTGATGCAGCTGTTTATGATACTATTGTAAGAATGGCCCAAGATTTTTCTATGAGATATCCGTTAATAAATGGTCAAGGTAACTTCGGGTCGGTTGATGGAGACCCTCCTGCAGCCATGAGATACACAGAAATAAGGATGAATAGTATAGCTGAGCAGTTTTTATTAGATGTGGAAAAAGAAACCGTTGATTTTGTACCTAATTATGATGGTTCACTATCAGAACCCTTACTTCTCCCTACAAATGTACCAAACCTGTTAATTAGTGGATCGTCTGGTATTGCAGTGGGTATGGCCACTAATATTCCGCCCCATAACCTTAATGAAGTTTCCGATGCCATTATACATACAATAGATAATCCGGATATAACCTTAGGAAACCTCATGATGGATATAAAAGGGCCGGATTTTCCTACAGCAGGCTTTATTTATGGATCTAAGGGAATTCAAGAGGCTTATTTAACCGGCAGAGGGATTATAAAGGTTCGGGCCAGGGCTTTTATTGAGAAAGTCGGTGAGAATAGGGAAAGAATAGTTATAACGGAAATACCATATCAGTTAAATAAGTCAAATTTACTGAAAAATATGGGTGCATTAGTTAAGGCTAAAAAAATTGAAGGGATAACCGACATAAGAGATGAGTCAGATAGAGATGGAATGAGAGTAGCGATCGATGTTAAGAGGGATGCAACGGCAATGGTAATTTTAAATCGTCTATATAAATTTACACAGATGGAGACGTCATTTGGTATCATTATGCTTGCTATTGTTAACGGAAAACCGGAGATACTAAACTTAAAACAAATCATCGTGTATTTTATTAATCACCGGAAAGAAATAATAATTCGCAGGACAACATTTGAATTAAAAAAAGCTGAAGAAAGAGCCCATATTTTAGAGGGACTAAAGGTCGCCCTTGATAATCTTGACAGTGTTGTGCAGTTAATTAGATCCTCATCCAGCCCTTCAGATGCAAAGATTAAGCTTGTAGAAAAATTTAAACTATCAAATATACAGGCACAGGCAATCCTTGACATGAGGTTGCAGCGTTTAACAGGACTTGAAAGAGATAAAATAAACGATGAATATAATAGTATTATTAAAGATATAGAGAGATTTAAGGCTGTTTTACATAGTGACGCACTTGTTTTAGATATTGTAAAAAAAGAAACACAGGAAGTTAAAGAGAAATATGGGGACGATAGGAGAACCGAGATTATTGCAGATGCGCAAGAGATAGACGTTGAGGATCTTATTGTTGATGAAGATATGGTAATAACATTAAGTCATGCAGGCTATATTAAAAGAAGCCCTATAAGCCTTTATCGCGCCCAAAGAAGAGGTGGAAAAGGTGTGTCAGGGGCAAAAACCAGGGAAGAGGATTTTGTTGTTTCTATGTTTGTAGGCTCTACGCATGATTATATGCTTTTTTTTATGAATACAGGCAGACTCCACTGGAGGAAGCTATATCAGATACCTGAGGCAAGCAGATTATCAAAAGGAACGGCAATTGTAAACTTACTAAACCTCCAACCTGGGGAGCATATTGCAACTGTAATATCAATAAAGGGTTTTGAAGAAGCAAAATATCTAATTATGGCCACTAAAAAAGGCTTAGTAAAAAAGACGAGTCTTTCTGCATATAGCAGGCCCAGGCCAACAGGAATCGCTGCTATTAAAATAAACGAAGGCGATGAATTAATAGGGGTTCAGGTAACCAATGGAGAGCAAGACATTTTTCTCGGCTCTAAGATGGGAAAGGCCATACGTTTCAATGAGACCGGCCTGAGAAGTATGGGTCGTGTAGCTGCCGGAAATACAGGTATTAGGCTTAATAAAGGTGACGAGGTGGTAAGCATAGAGATTTTAGATGAAGGGGCAACAATACTGACAATAACAGAGAATGGGTATGGAAAGAGGACGGAAACAAAGGAACACAGGATACAGAAAAGGGGAGGAAAGGGTATTTTTTTAATAAAAACATCGGAACGAAATGGTCTTGTGGTAAATGCCAGCCAGGTGACGCAAATCGACGAACTAATGATCCTCTCAACAGAGGGAAAGATTATCAGGATTAAAGCATCCGACATATCCGTTATTGGAAGAAATACTCAAGGGGTGAAACTTATAAACCTTAATATTAATGAGAAGGTTGTGGGTGCTGCAAGACTAATTGAAACATAAGTTGTAACTATTCACAGTTAATTGTCCACGGCGACCTCGCAAGACTGACGGCGGGCGACTCTAAAAGCTGCGAAGGTTTACTTAATTATATATTGTAAACTTAAAATGTTTAATCTAACAGGATTATATTTATGAAGTGGAGAGAGAGATATTATTGCGGAGAATTAAGACCGTCCCATAAAGGAAAAGATGTGAGGTTAATGGGATGGGTAGATGCAATTCGAGACCATGGAAATATTTTATTCATTCACCTTAGAGATATAAGCGGCATTGTACAAGCGGTGTTTGACCCTAATGTTATGGCAGAAAGCTACGAACAGGCAGAGCTGCTTAGAGAGGAATATGTAATAGAAGTCCAGGGAAAGGTTGCATTAAGGGAGAAAGGTAAAGAAAACCCCAATTTAAAAACCGGGGATATTGAGGTATTTGCTACAGAGATTATTTTACTGTCTAAATCTAAAAACCTTCCTTTTCATATATCTGAAAAGGCCATGGTGTTTGGCGAGGATGTTCAGGAAAGCCCGCAAAATATTGATGAAGACCTGAGACTTCAGTATAGATATCTTGATCTTCGACGGCCTTCTATACAGAATTTGTTTGTTAAGAGATATGAGATTATAAAATGCATAAGGGACTACCTTCATGAACTGCATTTTATAGAGATAGAGACACCTATACTTACAAAGAGTACGCCGGAGGGCGCAAGAGATTATCTGGTGCCAAGCAGGGTACACCATGGCAAATTTTACGCCTTACCCCAATCGCCCCAACTCCTTAAGCAAATACTTATGATTAGCGGGATGGATAGATATTTCCAGATGGCCAAATGTTTTCGAGATGAGGATTTACGACCGAACCGTCAACCCGAATTTACTCAATTAGACTTAGAAGGGTCCTTTATTGACGAGGAGTTTATCTATGAAATTATAGAGGAGCTAACAGTAAGAATATTTAAATTAGGTAATATTATTCTACCAAGACCTTTTCCCAGGATGACATATCAGGATGCCATGGACAAATATGGTACAGACAGGCCTGATCTTCGATTTGATATGAGCTTTTATCATGTTACTGATATTGTAAAGAACTCTAAGTACGCTATATTTCAAAAGATTGCGGCAGAAGGAGGTAGAATTAAAGGATTCTGCATTAAAGGTGGCGCTAAGAAACTTAGTAAAAATTTACTTCAGAACGAGTATGCCTTGAAAATAGCCCCGTCGTTTGGAGCAAAAGGTATGAGCTGGATGAAGGTTGTTGGTGATAGACTTGAGTCAAACATTGTCCAATTCTTTAGCAAAACCGAGCAAAACGGGCTAAAAGAGCGTTTTAATGCGGGGAACGGGGACGTGTTTATAATGGTCGGCGATCAATCTATAGATCAGACCAATAAGATCTTATCTAACCTTCGTCTTCATATGGCAGAAAGACTTGGTTTAATCCCTTATGATTCTTACTCACCCCTTTGGGTAACGAATTTTCCATTATTTGAACTTAAGGACGGAAAAATAGGATCTCAACACCACCCCTTTACAATGCCTGATAAAGAGGATTTTAACCCTACAGACATAAAAGAACTCTTAGGCCTTAAATCCAGGGCCTATGATCTGGTAATGAACGGAGAAGAGTTAGGCGGAGGAAGTATCCGTATTCATAATATGGACATCCAGAGAAGGATTTTTAAGGCCCTTGGATTAAGTAAACGTGATATAAATGATAAGTTTGGATTTTTTCTAAGCGCCTTAGAGTACGGAACACCGCCTCATGGTGGGCTCGCTCTGGGAATGGACAGGGTTATATCAATGATATTAAAAACCAATTCCATTAGAGACGTTATTGCATTTCCAAAAAACAGGCGGGCCTTTTGCCCCCTGACACAGGCGCCGTCAACAGTGAGCATAGATCAGTTAAGAGAACTGGGCCTGAGCTCCAAGCCTGACCGAAGGAGGGATACAGAAGAACAACTAAAAGACCATATAGAAGGCATTAATAAAAAGGTAGAAAGAATTTCCAGGGAAGAGGTTCAACACATAGCGAAATTAGCAAGGCTGAGCATTAATGAAGAGGAGTCTGGTTTATACCAAAAAGACCTCAATAATATATTAATGTATGTTGATGAATTACAGGAATTAGACACAGACGAAGTAAGACCGATGAGCCATGTTTTAGAGGCGAAAAATGTCTGGCGTGATGACAACACTAATAAAATAAATAACCCAGGGGTAATGTTATCTAATGCCCCTGTTAAGAAACAAGACTATTTTAAAGTACCAAAAATTCTAGAAGGTTAGAATATGGAATTGTGCGATAGAGGAGCCTTGGACCTGGCAGAAATGTTAAAAAAGAGAGACATTAGCTCCCGGGAAATAACAGAATCGGTATTTAAAAGGATTGACGAGAATAAAGGGTCTATTAATGCATTTATTACCTTAAACCGTGAAGCAGCATTTAAACAGGCCGACACGGCAGATAAGAGATTCGGCAACGGAGAAAAACCCCCATTGCTCAATGGGATACCTATAGCAGTGAAAGATAATATATGCACTCAGCAAATAGAAACTACGTGCGGCTCAAAGATACTAAAAAATTACATGCCACCATATAATGCAACTGTAATTGAAAAAATTCTAAGAGACGGCGCCGTATTAATAGGCAAGACCAATATGGATGAATTCGCCATGGGATCTTCCAATGAAAATAGTTCCTTTGGTCCCGTTTTGAATCCGCTTGATGTAGAAAGAGTTCCAGGCGGTTCCAGCGGAGGATCAGCAGCCGCTGTTGCAGCAGGGCAAACAGTCCTGGCTATCGGAAGCGACACAGGAGGCTCCATACGACAGCCCGCATCATTCTGCGGTATATCAGGCATGAAGCCGACATACGGAAGGGTTTCAAGGTATGGCCTGATATCTTATGCATCGTCATTGGATCAAATTGGCCCTTTATGTAGGACCGTTGAAGACTGTTCAGTTTTGTTGAACTGTATATGCGGCCACGACGAAAATGACACAACCTCTGCAAATGTAACAACGCCGGATTTCACAGAAGCCCTGAAAAAGGACATAAAAGGAATGAGGATTGGTTTGCCTAAAGAGTATTTTGTTGAAGGGCTGGACATGAATGTGAAAAGCAATATTATGAATGCAGTTAACTCACTGAGCTGGCAAGGGGCGGAGATTGTTGATATCTCGCTTCCCCACACGAAATATGCCATCAGCGCATACTATCTTATTGCCACGGCAGAGGCAAGCAGCAATCTGTCTAGATATGACGGTGTGCGATACGGGCTGAGAGCAGGCGAAGATGTGGCGGATATAATAGAAATGTACGAGAAAACCAGAAGCGAGGGTTTTGGAAGCGAGGTAAAAAGAAGGATTATGCTTGGCACATATGTTCTTTCCGCCGGGTATTATGACGCCTATTACTTAAAGGCGCAAAAGGCAAGAACCTTAATAAAATCCGATTTTGATAAGGCATTTGAGACCGTTGACTGCATTATTACTCCTACATCGCCATCTGTTGCCTTTAAGATAGGAGAAAAGATTGACGAACCCTTACGGATGTACCTTGTTGATATATACACTGTATCTTTGAACCTGGCTGGACTTCCCGGCATAAGCGTGGATTGTGCCGAAAATGGCGGTTTGCCTGCAGGCCTTCAAATAATAGGGAAACCATTTGATGAGGAAACAGTGCTTCAGGTAGCATATGCATACCAGCGGATAAGAGGAGAGAATTAAATGGATTACGATGCTGTCATATGCTTTGAAGTACATGCAGAGCTCGATACTGAAACAAAGCTGTTTTGCAGATGCTCTACAGACTCTAATGCTCAGCCGAATACTAATGTTTGCCCTGTTTGCACGGCCCAGCCCGGGGCGCTCCCCGTGCTAAACAAAAAGGCCGTGGAATATTGTGTTCGAGCAGGATTATCTTTAAACTGCACTATAGCTAACCATGCCCGCTTTGCCAGAAAGAACTATTTTTACCCTGACTTGCCTAAAGGATATCAAATATCCCAGTTTGAGTTTCCCTTTTGTACGGATGGATATTTAGAGATAACCGGAGATGATGGAAACCCTTATTATGTAGGGATAGAGCGAGTACATCTGGAAGAAGATGCAGGAAAATTATTACACTCTTCAGGGTCCTTAAAGACCTCCAAACATAGCCTCGTTGATTTTAACAGGGCAGGTGTTCCATTAATTGAAATCGTAGCTGACCATACACGGAACCCCCTTCGGTCTTTAAAAGAGGCCAGACTTTATTTAGAGAAGATAAAGCAGATATTGCAGTACGTCGGCGTTAGCCGGTGTAGGATGGAAAAGGGTGAACTTCGTTGTGATGCGAACATATCTATAAGACCGAAAGGCGCAAAAGAATTTGGAGACCGGGTAGAAATGAAAAACATGGCGTCCTTTAAGCTGGTTTTAGAGGCCCTTTCATATGAAATAAAAAGGCAGTCGGAAAAACTCCAGGCCGGGGAAACCATTATCCAGGAAACAAGGATGTATGATGAGGTAAACAAAGTAACCGTGCCTATGCGGAGCAAGGAAAATGCACCTGATTACCGTTATTTCCCAGACCCTGATTTAGTAGAGATTGATCTTGATCGGCAATTTATAAAGACCGTGATAGACGATACACCGGAGCTGCCTGAACAAAAGGTGGATAAAATAATAAAGGAATATGGAATTTCAAAAGGCGATGCAGTGATTTTAACGAAAGAAAAAGGCGTATCCGATTACTTTATAAAATGCGCATCACTTTGCAGGGACAGAAACAGGGCGAGCAAATGGATAATAAAGGAGCTTTTCAAGCTGTTAAATACTGCATCTATATCTATAGAAAAATGCCCAATTACACCGGAAAGATTTTCCAGCCTTGTGAACCTTCTTTCAAATGGTGATATTACAGATAGTATAGGCAGAACAGTGTTGGAGAACATGTTTGACACAGGCGGGGACCCCGAAGATATCATTAACGAAAAAGGATTAAAACCGGTTCAAGACACAGAGATGCTTAGAGAGATTGTAAATGATACGCTAAAAGAAAACCCCGGCCCTGTTTCGCAAATAATGCAAGGGGAAACAAAACCAATTGGTTATCTTATAGGGCAGGTCATGAAGAAAACCGGTGGAAAGGCCCATCCCAAAAAAACAAGGGAATTAATAGACGAGGGAACAAGAGAATAGCAGTTACTCCACCATTAGAAATTCGTATTTTTTAACAACAAATTAGCCGCAGACATACGCAGACATCCACAGA
>JAYEMW010000281.1:0-2597 GCA_034718555.1 Thermodesulfobacteriota bacterium | reverse complement strand
TTAGAAAAAATGACTGATTGACTATTCAATGATAGTGATATATGTATGTATATATCACTATGAATGGAAAGGGGAATTTTATGGGAAATCAGAGGACAATTGTTACCGTTTCCGATGAGGATAAATTGTGGCTCAAAAGCTATAGCAGAACTTTCGGTATATCTATGGCTGAAGCCATTCGAAGAGGAATTGCGCGTCTGAAGGTTGAAGAAGGGAAATCTAATTATGAAAGTGTAGTAAGGAATACGAGAAATATCTGGCGAAAAGGTGACGGGCTTGAATATCAGAAAAATATGCGCAGTGAGTGGAGATAAAAACAGTGTTGGAAAGACTCCTGGATTCGGTTATTCTTATAGATCACTTCAATGATATCACTAAAGCAACAGAGTTCATCCTTGGTTTAAACCCGGAAAAAACCTCAATTTCTGTTATAAGCCGTGCCGAGATTTTGGTTGGGTTTGATGAGAATAGCATAGAAAAGGCCAAATTATTACTGGATCAGTATAGGCTATTAATCATAGACAAAGACATAGCAGATAGAGCTGCAGAGGTAAGACGATTGTATGGCTGGAAGCTGCCGGATGCTTTTCAAGCTGCCCTGGCCATGCATCACAAAATAAAGTTGTCAACACGAAACACTAAAGACTTTGATCCCGAAAAACATTCTTTTATTGAAATTCCTTACAAACTATAAAAAAATGAAATCCAAAAAACGACATTTCACTCCTTTTATTGTATTTTCCCTCCTATTCCTTATGTATACAATCTCATCAATGAATCTTTTTCCCCTACCCTGCTGGTGCGCCAATAAAGAGCCAAAGACCGTTGTTTTTTCCCTTAATGTTAAAGATGAACTCTTAAAAGAGGCACTAAAAAAAATCTCAAAGTCTACAGGTTATGAGATTACGGTGAGTGAAAATTGGGAAAATTTACCAGTAACAGCACAATTCAAAAATGAGACAGTGGAAGATGGATTAAATAGACTGCTCAGGGGCCTTAATCATTCTCTGGTAATCGAGGATACAGAGAAAAAAATCTCAATAAAAATAGTAAGCCGTTCATCCAATATTCAGGCCACGGAGCATACAGCCTTACCTAACTACCCTCAAAAACAATTAGACCCGGGAGATATTGAGGTTGCACCGCCGAAAAACCCTGGAGAAAGAGGTCTCACACAGAGAGAGCTTGATGCTATAATAGCAGCCCAGGAGAAAATCGACCCGGGAGACATTGAGGTAATTCCGCCAGAGAAACCTGGAGATAAAGGCATTACCCAGAGAGAGCTTGATGCTATAATAGCAGAGCAGGAAAAAATCGACTCTGGTGATATAGAAGTTATACCGCCGAAAAGCCCTGGAGAAAGGGGGATTACACAGAGGGAAATCGATGCGATAAGAGCGCTCCGCCAAAAAGATAACGAAACAGGTGTAAAACTTGCTCCACCCAAGGATTCTAAGCAATGAAATCACTTTACAAAACCGGGTATTCTGGTTAAACTTTTATAAAACTCTGCGTACTCCGCGGTCTCTGCGCTTGCCCGCCTATCTTTGTGGAGGGGTAAAAAATCTTTGTGAATCTTTGCCCACTGTGAAAAACTTCTTGATAATAGCATAGTTTTTATATATTATATATTAAAAAGGACAGCATGATAATGCACTTAACACGTAAATTAATACTAATACCCATATTTATATCCCTTCTTCTTCCATTGACCTTAGCTCATGGTGAAGAAGGAAAGGATTCTGGAACGAATATAGTGTTAACCCCTGCAGATCAGATGATCCTTGATCGTATTGACAAGCTTGGAGAAAACCTGAATGATCGTATTGATAACCTTTGGATCACCATGTTAGGTGGATTCTTAGGGGTAATGGCCTTTATCGGCGCTATTGTATTCTGGGATAGACGCACTTATTTAAAACTGGCCAGGCAAGAATTTCGCAACGAGATATCTGATGATAGAAAAAAACTTAATGCCATGCTTGCTGCAATGAAAAAACTGGCGAACCAATTCCCAGAGGTCAGTGAGGTTTTAAGAAATTTTGGCCTGCTATGAGATGACCTCGCACTCAATGTCAAAAAGCAAATATTCTCTGCGACCTCTGCGCCTGCCCGCCAATCCGTGTGGAGGGCCTGCCCGCCAATCCGTGTGGAGGGCCTGCCCGCCAATCCGTGTGGAGGGCCTGCCCGCCAATCCGTGTGGAGGGCCTGCCCGCCAATCCGTGTGGAGGGCCTGCCCGCCAATCCGTGTGGCGGGCAAAAATAATATCTTTATCTGTGTTAATCTGTGTTAATCTGCGGCAAAATAAATATATATTCTTTGCGCCCTCAGCGTGCTCTAAATAAATGTAAGCCTGACCCTTACCACATTAACTTTTCACTTACCTGGAGCTTATATGTCTGAAGAAAAAAGCGAAGAAGGCTTGACATTGGACAAGAAAACAATGGATGCACTAGGAGGCTGTCCAAAAATGCCCTTTTTCCTCAACTCTTTGTCATGCTCAAAAAATTATCCTCGGAATATCAACTATATACCTGCGGCAATTTTTTTCGCATTCCTCGATTTGAGAAAAAATTGCTATTCTCGGACAGCCTCC
>JAYEMW010000280.1:0-2601 GCA_034718555.1 Thermodesulfobacteriota bacterium | reverse complement strand
TGCGGCCCGAACCACCGGTCTTAGGGGATGGGGATAACTCTCCTGCTGCTCGACGACATAATATTTCAATTCCTGCAGGGTTACCGGAATCGCCGTATAAGCGGCGCACCCGGAAAGAATATAGGTAATCACGGATTTTCATAGTCATAAAGAACCCCTAATTTAACACACCTGCCAATTTGTAATTTCTCCACACTACCCCGGCAAACCCAACAATATCAAGCATGCACACACCTTGGCCCCACAGGCCAAGACTGCCTCCTCTTGTATTTTTAGGGGCTGCAATTGTCACTATGGGCATGTACCATGCGTGCAAATTGTCGCTCTCGCTCGCATTTATTTGTATTTCACCCTGAATATCGCATGTTTATCTTGACTTTATTCTCGTGCTGTGATTTTAGTATATTTAAATTTATGCTTATCACGGTATTAATCACCCCTAATATGGTGCGCCATGAATCCGACTACTTTTTTTGCAAACCCACAAAATACCTTCCAAAAACAATATGAAGCTCTTCGTGCTTTTTACGTTGAAAAATCTTCTGGCGAAGAAGTTGCTGAACGGTTTGGGTACACGCTCAGTTCATTTTATTCATTAACACGCGACTTCAAAAAGCATCTTTTACTGGATGAACCTGCTCAGTTTTTTTTCACCCCTAAAGTCATAGGCCGCAAACCAAAGACCGAAGCAGATCAAATAATCCAACTTATTACAGGTTTACGTAAAAGATATCTGTCTGTTCCGGACATCAAAGCTATCATTGACGCTCAGGGGCAATTCGTGGTCTCCGAAAGGCATGTTTACAATGTCATTAAGAGTGAGGGCTTTGCACGTCTTCCACGCAGAAACGGTTCTATTCGCGAGAAAGCTGGAACTGAATTCAAAATAGAGGCTCCAAAAAGTTTGATGCTGGATTTTGAACCGGAGACTTTTTCAAGTCAGAACAGTCTTGGAGCTTTATGTTTGTTGCCGTATATTCAGCGCTATGGCATTGACAAGCTCATTGAGCAATCCGATTATCCTGAGACAAGCACCATAAATAAACTTTCCTCTATCCTAAGTTTTTTGGCACTCAAGCTCTCAGATATAAGGCGATACTCCGCTGATGATATTTGGTGTATGGATCGTGGATTAGGACTATTTGCCGGTCTAAATGTCCTGCCTAAAACAGGATGGTACACTTCTTATTCGCACCGGGTCACTCGATCAATGAACAGAGAATTCCTGAAAGGATTACATTCGATTATGCTTAGGGAGGGGTTGCTTTCAGACACTGCAAACATTGACTTTACAACGATTCCCTACTGGGGAGATGATACGCACCTGGAGAATAACTGGTCTGGAACTCGAAATAAAGCTTTGGCAAGCATATCGGCAGTGTTAGCTCAGGATCCAGCCTCAGGCATCATTACCTATGGAGATACTAATGTCCGGCATGAACAACAGTCAGATGTTGCGGTTGAATTCCTAGACTTTTACAACAGTAATGGTGACAGCAATTTGAAATATTTGGTTTTCGACAGCAAATTCACAACCTATGCAAATCTTGCAAAACTTGGTGAAGATATCAAGTTCCTGACCATTCGCAGGCGTGGTAAAAAAATCGTTGAAGAACTTGAGAAAAAACCATCATCTTCCTGGAAGAAAATAAGGGTAGCAATGGCTAACGGCAAAGGCCGAAACCTAAAGGTAAATGATGAGAAAATTTACCTCAAAGACTATGGGGATGAACTTCGTCAAATTGCAATAACCGGACATGGCAAGATAAAACCAGCTCTTCTAATCACAAATGATTTTGATAAACCCTGTGCGGAGTTGATCAGAAAATACACTAGGCGTTGGCTTGTAGAGAAGAGTATCTCAGAGCAAATAGAATTTTTTCATCTCAACAAAGTATCATCATCAATGGTTATTAAGGTTGACTTTGACTTGACCATGTCAATACTCGCTCATAATATTTTACGATTGTTTGCGATGGATTTGCCTGGGTATTCTCATGACGCCGACTACACTCTTTACAAAAAATTTCTCTCTATGGTTGGGAATGTTAAAATAGAAACGGATGAAGTGGCTATCTTTCTCAAGAAAAAGAGAAACCTTCCGGTCCTGCTCACGGCCATGGAACAATTTAAAAATATGCGGATAAATATTTTTGGTAGACGAAAATTAGAGATTCTAGGTAATAGTTCCTCTTGAATCGGCGGTGCCAAATAAGAGTCAAAATCGTAAAAAATTAGGGGTCAATTCCTTGCCATGAAAATCCGTGGTAACTATTCAGTGTGATTACCATAACGCTACAGCAAATGGTGCAAACATTGCTTCGCCTACTTCGAGGGGGACACAGCTCAGCCCGCCACGGGCTAAAGCCCGGTCTGGAGGTATGTCCCCGCATCGAGACAGTTTGAAGACGAAACGCTGAATAGTTACAAAATTTCGTAACTATTCAGGTGCCATTCTCAAACTGTCTCGGTGCGGGGACAGCCTTGATGCATTCGTAAAAAGTCATGGGATGGCTAAGTAAAAATTTCGATAGACAAGATGTTGTGGTTTTCCAGGCGCGAGACTATACATGTAGTATGTCGAGTGTCTGGAAAACCTCA
>JAYEMW010000279.1:0-2633 GCA_034718555.1 Thermodesulfobacteriota bacterium | reverse complement strand
CTCAAGGTAGGTTCCTTCTTTCGAGGCTTTTTGCAGCACCGGCTTTATATCAACCAAGCTTGATAAAGGCACAAAACCTTTTACAAGCAGAAGCTCCTTCATCTCAGAGACGAGCCTCTGTTCGGCCTTGACAGTTTCCAATTCATTTAAGGGTTTAAGCGAAAGACAATCTAAACGTCCTAAAGGAGAGGCGGCATATTTTGATAAGATATCGAGCAGCCGGTAGTACTCCAGTACCCTTATTGAGTATTCTATCATATGGGTTTTAAAGTATTTCTACCTTTTGTTAAGGATTAGGCCAATGGTTCAGCTTTTTTACCTTATTTTAATTTAAACTTTAATTATAAAACTATAAAAATAAATGTCAACATTAATTTATCCGCTGGGTTGCTTTTGTCATCATTTTATATTTTAAAATACTTTCAGGTATCAATCCCAAAGATAAGATGACTAATTATTTTTTCCATCAATCTACGGCAGCAATAACCTCTTCTAATTTAATTGATCCGCTATAAAGGGCCTTGCCTACTATTGCCCCATTTACTCCATATTTCTCCAGCAATGATAAGTCTTCTATATCCTTTAAAGTGGATATTCCCCCCGCTGCAATGACCTTCATATTTAGGGCTCCTGCAAACTTTTTGATAGCATCTAAATTTGGGCCACTCTCCATTCCGTCCCTTTTTATGTCTGTATAGATTATTGAATTTACACCCATATTCTCAAAATTCTTCGCCAAATCTATGGCAGCCATCTGAGTTGGCTCTGTCCAGCCTTCAATAGATATGTAACCATCTTTTGAATCAATAGACACTATGATTTTATTTTCATATCTTTTGCATGCCTCATCCACTAAGTCGGGGTTCTTGTAAGCCACAGTCCCTAAAATAACCTGGTCAATACCCATGTCAATATATTCTCCTATGGTCTTCATATTGCGAATACCACCCCCTAATTGCACTGGAACAGAAACCATTTTTACTATATTTTGCACAACTTTTTTATTAGATGTCTCCCCGTTTACAGCCCCGTCAAGATCAACAAGGTGTAACCTCTTCGCGCCTTTTTCTTGCCATTTCAGGGCCATCTCCTCAGGATTATCAGAAAATATGGTTTCCTCATCCATTAACCCTTGCCTCAACCTTACGCACTTACCCCCTTTAATATCTACCGCCGGTATAACAATCAACAGCAATCACCTCCTGGAAGTATTATCATTTGATTTCCACACTTAAAAAAATAACAAAAATCCTTATCCAATTTTAAGTCTCCCTTGCCCTCACCTCCCGAATATATTCTAAAAAAAAGGCAAGAAAAAACGAAATTATAAGGCCAATAACGCCTGATATTAAGACATTGAGCTTTATCTTTGGTTTAACAGGCCTTAAAGAAACTTCCGGTCTTTGGATAAGTTTTATGCCTTCAATAAGATCTTTTTGTAATCCTGATCTATCTATTTGGAGATTTACATTATCTATCTTAATTTTTAAACCCTCTGTCTTTTCTAATTTCATAATCTCTATCTCTGTGTTTTTATCA
Organism: Thermodesulfobacteriota bacterium; assembly: GCA_034718555.1. Classification (GTDB taxonomy): domain Bacteria; phylum Desulfobacterota; class DSM-4660; order Desulfatiglandales; family B25-G16; genus M55B121. Next base: position 1,094 of record JAYEMW010000279.1, on the reverse strand, counting down.
TCAATTTTAATCTTTGATGTCTTAATTTCAGCAGGGATTTTCTCTCTCTTCGTCTTTAGATTCTGCAGTTGCGTCATCAAATTATTGAAGTACGCCATATTCTGTTGAACTGTTGTGCAATAAAGGAGACGGGAAATATTGTCTTCTCCGTTTTTACTCATTAAAAGACTGTCTCTTTGCCTGACTATTTTTTCTGTATTAAGTTTTACATTCTTTAATTCATCGATTAATTCCCCTTCTCTCTCAATTATAATCTTGTGGGATGCGGTCTGGAATTCTATCTGGTTTTTGAACTCCCTGATCTCATTTTGCTTTAATAAAATTTTGTTGTCGATTTCTTTTTTCTGGTTATTAATCCCTTTAATCTCATTCTCCAGTTGCAAAATTTGCTTGTCATAATTTTCCCTTATTTTTTTTATTGAATTTTCATATTCAAGAAATATATTTCTATATAACTCATTAAAAACTTTTAAGCCCAGCTCTATCTTGTTATCTTCCCACTCTGAAAAAATCTTTATGAATCGTAATTTTTCTTTTATCTTAACTCTAAACTCTAAGTTAATTTTCAATGGGTCTATGCTCAGTTTTTTTATTATTTTAAAGTTATAAGCACCTTCCCTTATCTTTTGAGCTACATTACCAGAAGAGTCCAAATATATAAACTCATTATTGCTATCTTTTCCAATAATTCCAGCCTCTAAAACCATGGAGACAGTATGGATTTTAGGCAGCATGTAGCTTATCACACCTGCCCCAGCCATAAAAAAAATTAGGAACATAAAAATCAGCCATTTCCATTTCCAGATAACCCTCAGATAATCAATAAGTTCTATGGTAGTATTTTTTTCCATGTTTTAATGAAATAGAGTTCCATTCAATTTTGCGATTTATTATCTTCACTAAACGTAAATCAGGCATTAACCCTCATTTTCTGAATATATTCCAAAAAGAATGCAAGGAAAAAGGAAACTATAAGTCCAATAACAAATGCAAGGATAATGTTTAATGATTTCCTGGGCTTTATAGCACCAACAGATGGCTCTGGAGGATTAAGCAGCCTGATATTTCTAATGGAGCCCATTTTAACCTTTAAA
>JAYEMW010000278.1:0-13464 GCA_034718555.1 Thermodesulfobacteriota bacterium | reverse complement strand
TCAAGCAAGCTGACATCGACATTGGCTGTTTCAAGATCGACATCCACAAAGACCGGCACTGCCCCGTACTGGATTATGGGTGCCACTGTGGTGGGAAACCCGGCAGCGACAGTGATCACCTCATCACCTCGTTTTATTTGGCGATCTTTCAGGAGTGGGGAAGTTAGGGACATGAAGGCGAGGAGGTTTGCCGATGAGCCTGAATTTACAAGAAATGAATATTTTACCCCGAGAAAATCCGCAAAATCCCTTTCAAAGTGCTCTGTATATTTCCCGGTGGTCAGCCAAAAATCAAGGGCCGAATCCACCAGGTTGATCATCTCCTTTTCGTCATAAACACGGCTGGCGTAAGGGACACGGGATTTGCCCGGAATGAAAGGCTGGTTTTGTTTATGGGCAAAATTATAGTAGTTGCGTACAGAGTGATTCTCATTAAGCCGTAGGATTTTATCTGTCACTTCTGTTTTCAAAGCACCTATTCTTTTGCATTGCGTCTTCTCAATCCAGAATATCTTGTGAGTGCGCACAATGCTTTTCTTCTTAAGTCTTCCGGCGGAAAGGTCATCATTATCTATGATAACTGACGTGTTTTCGTGGCTATATTTGTTCACCTCCTTGGTGATAAACGTGACCTGATAGTCATTCAGATATTCACCTGTAATTAATCCAGGCCTTACTTTCCAGCCGGATTTGTCAGTATGCTCAAATTTCACCAGAGCAAGAGCACCAACATCAGACATCAAATAACTCCTCTGCATCGGTATCATCATCTTCATATGCACTCATCATACTTGCTTTGTTGAATTCAGCATCTGTCCAGTTATTTACTCTGTATGTAGTGCCATCCTCAGCCAAACATTCAAAATATTCCGACTCATCGTGGTTCTGCTCATAGGTTGCAGGCAGAACAATGATCTCAACCTGCCTGCCAAATTGGGGAGGTATCTGCACTTTGATGAATCCATCATGATTCACAATCATCTTTTTCTTTAATGCCTCCATGAGACTACTCCTTATTGATTGAAGATTTGAGATTAAAGCTGAAATCTAATTTACCCAAGTTAATCCCAGTTTGCCTGCATCAGCCACATATTCTTTTAACTGGTTTTCAGTAATAACTTGTCGATTTTCATAATAACGCTGATACCATTCTGCTGTTTTAGCAAAGGTTGCTCGATTGTCCCAGACTCCTTTCCAGTTAATCTTCATCCGGGCCTTTGAACAATCGAGTTTAAGCAGGTCTGCTTCATGGGGATTGTTTTTATCCCGCTCAACTTGATAATCAATTTTATTCCAGATTTCCTGCATTTCCTTCACCATCTGCACAACAGGAATTGCCCCGTCATCATTAGGTCCGAAATTCCACGCTTCAGCAAATTCTTTTCCCCCTTCTAAAAGTTTTTGACCAAGTAGCAGATAACCTGAAAGCGGCTCTAAAACATGCTGCCAGGGGCGGGTGGACTTGGGATTTCTGATATAACATTTTTTCCCATGGCCAACTGATTCCATCATATCAGTGACAATCCGATCTTTGGCCCAGTCTCCGCCGCCAATTACATTACCGGCACGCACACTCGCTAAAAGAGTATTATGTTTGCGGCCATATTCAGCAAGATTAAAAAAGGAATTTTTGTAGGCTGAGGTTACAAGTTCAGCGCATCCTTTTGAAGCGCTGTATGGATCATAGCCGCCCATGGGATCGTTCTCACGATATCCCCAAACCCACTCTCTATTTTCATAACATTTATCACTGGTGACATTTATAACTGCCCTAACAGAGGGCGTCCGGCGGCAGGCCTCAAAAATATTAACAGTGCCCATGACATTAGTCTTGAAAGTCTCCACAGGATCATCATAGGAGAGCCTGACGAGAGGTTGAGCAGCAAGATGAAAAATGATTTCCGGCTGAAACCTACTAAATACACGGGTAATATGTTCAATATCCCTGATATCACCTATAACAGACTCAATAGGCAAATCAAGCATTGAAAAATGGTTGGGATTGGTATTAGGTTCCAGGGCATATCCCAGAATATCCGATCCCATTTGCGACAACCAGAACGCAAGCCATGAACCCTTGAATCCCGTGTGGCCGGTGATCAGAACTTTTCTTTTTTTATATACTCCACAAAAAAGATTTTGCATTACCAAGCCTTTTAAATCTCTCCCGCTTATCAATAAGAGCCCTGCTCCTCATCGACGGATCTTATGATTCCTTCATCTCTTGGAATTCCGGCATTTATCTGAACCAGTTGAGGTTGTTCTTCCAACAGGTTCAGGATATCCCTGCTCAAAAATACCTTGCCCGGCTCATACAAAGCCTCGTAGACTGCTTTCATAAATCGGTAGTCTGCTTCGTGATCCATCACCCAGCGGTGATGCAAAAGCCCCTTATGCTTTTCCAAAACACCGATGCTGAACAGCTCAGGATTGTTGGACATGTAAGAAGTGACATGTTCTCGCTCGGATTGTCGTATAGCTTTGCTCCAGCATCTTTTTAGAGTAGAGTAGGAAAAGACCGTGACGTCCAGCCCAGTTGGAAATTCTCCCCCAAGGTAACAAAAATCATAACCACCACTAAAATACATTTCTATAACCCCATCTACGACCTCGGGGTCCACGAGTGGGCAATCGGCCATGATGCGAACCACATGCTGTATACTATAGTGGCTCGCTGTCTGATAGTAACGGTCAAGAGGATCTTCTTCGCTCCCGCGAAAAACAGGCACGCCTATACCCTCGAACAGTTCGACGATGCAGTCGTCTTTGCTCTCGTTAGTTGTGGCGACGATAATGCGATCGATATTCCGACAGTGGAGAACCCGCTCATAAACATGCTGCATGACCGGTTTTCCAACCAGGGGCAGGAAAACCTTGCCAGGCAATCTTGTAGAGCCTGTTCTTCCCTGTAGGATTGCAGTCGCTTTTCCTAAATTCTTGCTCATTTATTTAGCTATTCTGTCAGTAATTAGGGGCTGGGACTACACTTTTGGCAATTGCAAACTGTTTTTCTAATCATGAAATACATAAAGAGCTTACGCCAACCTTCCTGTGGACAGCTCCGCCCCTTGAGTTACACCTGCTCTCATGTAATAACGCCCTGAAATTTCAATCTGTTACGAATACTTTCCGTAAGTTTTAATAAGTTGGGGTAGATTATACTTTGTGACTAATCACTGGATTCCGGCTTTCGCCTGCCTGTGCGTCGCATGCAGACAGGCCGGAATGACGGAAAGGACGTCGGAATGACGGAAACTTAGCCTCAATCGTCATTCCCGCGGAGGCGGGAATCCAGAGCTATTAGAACATATAGCCAGAATTACTTTTTTGTCAATTGAATTTTGATGTTCCCGTAAAAAACGTCACTCAGGTTAAAACCAAAATCCAGATGGTCTGCAACTATTTGAAAAGACTGGATTCCGGCTTTCGCCTGCCTGTGCGTCGCACGCAGACAGGCCGGAATGACGGGAAACGATATTTTGGGACTTCTTCTACGAGACCGTCAATTTTAATTTATTAGTGTCTTGGGGGTCAAACCTTGACTATTTACTTTCGGTCCTTTAGCGCTCCGAACTTTAAAGCCTAAAAAAGGGCATGAGCCATGGATAAGGTATGATTGCGATAACGGTGATTTGATTTTCTTTGGGAACGTATTACCAGAAAATTATGTAAGCTGGCGGTGTAAATTGTTAAGCAAGCATACGCCTCAAAAACATAAAAATTTATAAGGTTTAAAAACTTACATTTATTACATTTTCTAATTATTTTTTTGAACTGCTTAGGTCTGTTTGGCCACAGTGAAATATATTCTGTTGTGACTTTCGTCAATTTCACCCTGATTGAATAGGCTTTGAATTTGATAAGGTAGAGGGGATAAGCCTCCCAATTTATCTTGACTATTCAAACAACTCTGCATCCTTAAATGGTGAGGTTGAGTTATCTTTCTTTGAAAGCAGCGGCTTATTCCGAAGAGGCCATTCAATTCCAATATCAGGGTCATTCCAGATGATACTTCGTTCATATTCAGGAGCGTAATAGTCTGTAGTCTTATAAAGAACCTCGGCCACATCCGAAAGTACCAGAAAACCATGGGCAAAACCTTCTGGTACCCATAGTTGAAGCTTGTTTTCTGCACTAAGTTTTAGACCTATCCACTTGCCGAAGGTCGATGAACTTTTACGCAAGTCCACTGCAACATCAAAGACCTCACCAACTGCAGCCCTCAGCAGTTTCCCCTGCGGCTGCCTGATCTGATAATGAAGTCCCCGCAATACGTTCTTTACAGATCGAGAGTGATTGTCCTGGACAAAATCAGCCTTGATTCCAGTGGCCTCCTGCCATACAGTTTTGTTAAAACTCTCGAAAAAGAACCCTCTGTCATCTCTGAATACCTCTGGCTCAATTATCAGGACATCGGGAATAGCGGTTTTGATAATCTTCATTTTAAAAACCATCATTGAATATCATTTGTAGGTATTCCTTATAGGTTGATTCAGGTGTATCTTTTATAAGTTGTTTGAACTGTATACGATCAATGTAGCCCTTTCGATATGCCACTTCTTCTATGCAGGCAATCTTCATACCCTGGCGGGCCTCGAGTGTGCCGATAAAATGACTGGCCTCAAGAAGGCTTATGTGGGTGCCTGTATCGAGCCAGGCAATGCCACGGCCGAGTTTTTCCACCATGAGCTCTCCACGCCTAAGGTATTCAAGGTTGACGTCTGTAATCTCCAGTTCACCACGGTCTGAAGGCTTTAATCCTTTAGTGATTTCTACCACCTTTTTGTCATAAAGGTAGAGGCCGGGAACAGCGTATTGAGATCTGGGGTTTTTCGGCTTTTCCTCCATGCCTGTAGCCCTGCCTTTCTGGTCAAACTCCACCACACCGTATCGTTCAGGGTCTTTCACCGGATAACCAAAAACCATTGCGCCTTTGGAAAAGTTTGCAACGATCTGATCCAGTCCCATTTTTCCATAGAAGATGTTGTCACCGAGAATCAGGCACACTGCCTCATCGTCAATAAATCCCTCGGCTATAAGAAAGGTCTGGGCAATCCCTTTGGGCTCAGGCTGAATGCGGTAGGAAAGCCTTATCCCCAAACTACTTCCATCCCCTAACAGGGTCTCAAAACGGGGTGTGTCCTGGGGGGTGGAGATAATAAGTATGTCATTGATCCCGGCAATCATCAACGTGGACAGGGGATAATAGATCATGGGCTTGTCATAAATCGGCTGCAACTGTTTGCTGGCCACCAGGGTGAGTGGATATAGACGGCTGCCTGCACCACCTGCAAGGATGATTCCTTTGTTTACCATTGGTTATTCCTTTTGATTTAGGTTTACAAAATTTTTTACCCCGCCACAAAGATTGGCGGGCAAGCGTTGAGGGCGGAGAGTACGCAGAGAATATATATTATTTTTTTTCACCGCAGGGCACGCAGAGGTCGTAGAGTTTTTAATATACTTTCAATAAATTTTTGTTCGGTGGTAAATATCATTCAGGAAATTTGTTTAGTTTCTTATGATTCCATTTTTTAATACTTCTACATTGAAGTTGATTAATAACCTCACCTTGCAGCCGGACAGCTATAGGTATGACATTAATTGTGCTTTGTGTAATAAGGAAGGGGAACATTCGTATAGAGATTGCATAATTTTTTACTGCTACCCCTAAACGCCCCATCCCGGAAAGTGTTTCAAAAGGGAACGTGCAGGATTGATGATTGAGAAACAACAAAGACGGGAGACGATGGTTCATCAAATTCTTTCGATGTCATCTCATTGAGCCAACTGATTTGCTTCCTCAATTATCTCAAAAATTGAAGGTTCCTCGACACCAGCTACTTTATCCGGAAGGTGCTTATGATGGGGGAAACCCTCAAGCCCGGGAAAATGTGGGGTGTTGTCATATCGAAAAACAAGGTTATTTTGCTTGTCCTGAAAATGATAGCGATAGCCAAGATGCATGAGTTGACCTGTTTCTCCAATAACCGCCTCATTCAACTCCAACATATATCCGCTTCGAAAACGGACCCTGATCCGCAAATTCAAACGATCAGCAGCCACAATTTCCTCTTCATAACGCTCGATGTAGGCGCCTTTCAGCTTTCGAACTTCAACCTCGACATCTCTAAGGTACCGTGATAAGAAGTCAAGCAACATGCTTAAGGTGGCCCTCTATTTCACGCCTGATTGCTATATAATGTTGATAGTCATTCGCCCATTCGACGAAATCCTCTGAGTCTTCTGACTGTCCCTTGCTAAATTTATCGAAAAATTCCTCAGATGCCATCTGGTATTGACTCTCATAGCTGCTGAGACGTTTAGCTACAGCCACAAGAACGTCTACAGGTGAATCATACTCGATTTTTTGTTTGCGCATATTTCCTCCGAAAGATCATGAACGCTTTTTATATAATATCTTTATTCATCATCGTGGTCAAATAATAAATAAAAATGCAAGGGAATGTGTATAGCCTGGGGACGATCTTCCGGACATACGGGGTAAACTTCGCCTTTGTTAAATACGCTTCGCTATCACTGACATGCCCCAATTAAACTGTCTTCGAGTTCAACGGGGTAAAAATTTAACCCCGTTGAACTGTCTTTCAGATTTCATTGGGCAGGCGGGGTAAACAGAGGACGTAGAGAGCAATAAATTTTATTCTAACAGTAAAAACGTAGTTAAATATTTCTCCAAACTGTCTTTCCAGCCCGGAATTTTCATTCCGGTTGCAGACTTTATTTTTTCTTTGGATAATACGGAATAGGCCGGCCGTTTTGCAGGCAGAGGATATTCTTCGGTTTTGATAGGAACAATCTCTGTAACCTTGAGCGGCTCGCCCTGTTCTTTTAATTGGCCTATTATCTCTTTGGCAAACCCATACCAGGTGCATTCCCCTTCATTGGAAAAATGGTAAGTTCCATAGGGGGTCAGGGATGAGGGATGAGGATGATTTAATGATAGGAGGCTAAAGATTGCCTGGGTTAGATCCTCGGTATATGTGGGAGTTCCTATCTGATCGGAGACGATGCGAAGCTTATCCCTCTGTTTGGCCAATCGTATGATAGTGTCAACAAAGTTTTTTCCATCTGGGCCATAAAGCCAGCTGGTACGAACAATGAAATACTCCTTCAGGTCGCTATCTAAAATGGAATGCTCTCCAAAGGCCTTGGTACGGCCATAAGCTGATTGTGGGTTGGTTGGGTCATCTTCAACATAAGGCTCTTTTTTTCCTCCATCAAATACAAAGTCAGTGGAGATATGCACCAGGGTTGCGCCTATCTCTCTTGCAACATAAGCCAAATGGCCTGGGCCATTACCGTTTACCTGTTTAGCAAGCTCTTCTTCTGACTCGCAACCGTCTACATCGGTGTAGGCAGCACAGTTAACAATAACTTTTGGCTTTGCCTTTCTAAAACTTTTCAATACAAGATCATGATCAGTAAGATTGAAATCCGGCAGGTCAAAGGGGATTATCTTATATCTGTCAGGTGCAAGTCTATTTACCGCTGATGCCAGCATGCCATTGGCGCCAATCAGCGCCAGGCGTTGCTTTTTTTCACCTTCCACCATACATCCTTTCATAGTATTCTCTATACGAGCCATCGAGCACGGATGCGATCCATTCTGGATTATTTAGATACCAGTCTATAGTATGACGAATGCCTTCTTCAAAGGTTATGGCTGGCTGCCATCCTAAGTCTTCTCTTATTTTTGTTGCATTAATGGCATAACGACGGTCATGGCCCGGACGATCCTTGACAAATCTGATCAAGGTTTCACGGGGCCTATTATTGTTTAGTCTCCCAAGGCTTTCGTCGAGAATATGACAAATGATTTTAACGATGTCGATATTTTGCTTTTCATTATTACCGCCGATGTTGTAGGTCTGCCCTGACTTTCCTTTTTCAATAACTTCCAGGATTGCCTCGCAGTGGTCCTTCACATAAAGCCAATCACGGATATTCTTGCCGTCACCATAGACAGGTAATTCTTTTCCATTTAAGGCGTTATTAATAATGAGGGGAATGAGTTTTTCCGGAAACTGGTAGGGACCATAATTATTGGAGCAATTTGTAATCAATGCCGGTAATCCATAGGTATGGAAATAGGCGCTCACAAGGTGGTTTGATGAGGCCTTGCTCGCAGAATAAGGAGAGCGAGGGTCATAAGGTGTTTCCTCGGTAAAATAGCCGGTTTCTCTGAGAGAGCCATAAACTTCATCGGTGCTGACATGCAAGAACCGTACATCGGCTGGATTAAGCAGTGATCTCTTAGAAAGCCAGGATTTGCGGGCAGCCTCGAGCAAGGTGAAGGTGCCGTTGATATTGGTGGTGATAAATTCATCGGGACTCACAATGCTTCGGTCCACATGGGATTCAGCCGCAAAATGAACGAGTGTGTCGATTTGATATTCAGCAAAGATTTTTTCAATTAGGGCAGCATCTCTGATATCACCTTTAACAAACCGGTAACGAGGATCATCTTGAATATCGGATAGGTTTTCGGGGTTGCCGGCGTAGGTGAGCTTATCCAGATTGATTAGACGGCAATCGGAAAAATTCTCGAGAATGACATGCACAAAGTTTGAGCCGATAAAGCCACTGCCGCCGGTTATTAAAATGTTTTTCATTGATTGATAATATTGCAAATAATAGAGGACGTTGTCAACTTATAAAAATTTGGCCTTAGGTTTGACATGTGACATAAGCCCTTTAAATGAGCAGAGCTCTTTTAAGTTTCTGAATCTCTTTTGTAATTTGGGAGTGAGACTTTTGAATAATTCAAAAACCAGCAAATAACCCTTTTTGTTGACAAGATTTTATAAAAATTGTCATTTATAGGTAGAATTTAAAGCATAATCAGGGGTCGAGCTACACTCTTGGCAATTTCAAACTGTTTTTCTAATCATGCAATACATAAAAAGATTACGACTACCTTCCTGTGGACAGCTCCGCCCCTTGAGTTACACCTGCTCTCATGTCATAACATCCTGAAATTTCAAGCTTTTACGAGTGTTGCCGCTTTCTATTCTATAGCCTTAAATGTAATCTGTGAAATCTGCGAAATCTGTGGATCGAAGTTAATCTATACGCTTCTTTTCACTACAACTTAACCTTAAGGAATAGAGCAATTGCTGTGCCAATCCACTATTGTCTTGTATTACTAATTAATTAAGCAGGATAGCTTTTTGTAACGGTCAAAACAGGGGTATGACGTCAATTTTTTGACGTCGTAAAAGGGGCCTGAAAATTGAAAACCTTTTATCTCAAAAAACCACCTGTGACTCGAAGATTGCAAGTCACATCTGGTCATTATCGATTGGCTCACATAGAGCCAGACAATCATAATTTTCCGGAACTACAAGTCACCGCATTGAGGTATTTTCGACAGTCGGGGCAATCAAAGCTGATAGGTTTCAGATACTATCTTGCCACCAAGACACAAAGTCACGGAGATTATTATGAAATTATCTTGCACAACGCAGAATTCGCTTATCATTTCTACAAATTGTCGAATACACGAATTATCGAATAACCAGGCCTATAGATTAGAAAAAGATATGCTAAAGAGTTTTAGAGATTATACCGAGGTTGAACTATATAAATTATCCAAGAAATAATGAACTCTTGACTTGTACATGCAAAAGATGTACACTAAAAACATGAAATACGATTGGGATCCAGAAAAAAATGAATGGTTAAAAAACGAAAGAAAACTATCTTTTGAACAAGTTGTTTTTCATTTATCACAAGGTGATGTGTGGAAAGTTGCAGACAATCCAGATCAAAAAAAATATCCAGGTCAAAAAATTTATTTTGTTATCATTGAAGATTATATTTATATGATTCCGCATATTATTCAAAAAGAATACATATTTTTGAAAACAATTATCCCGAGCAGAAAAGCCACAAAGGCTTATCAAAGAGAACAGGGAGGGCAAAAATGAAATATGATGAAGAAGAAAAAAATATCATAGATGCTTATGAAAGTGGAAAAATGAAACTTTCTACACCATCAAAAAATGAATTAGAAAACATTAAAGCTATAGCTAAAAATACTTTTAAAAAAGACAAAAAAATTACAATAAGACTTTACGGCCATGATTATAAAGGGATTCAAAAAAAAGCATTGGAAATGGGTATCCCCTATCAAACTCTAATCTCCGGTTTAATTCATCGATATATCGAGGGGGAATTAATATCAAAGAATGGATAACAGGTTCAATGCTGCGGGATTTGGGTGTTAGGATTCACAGAAAAACATATATTCTTTATAATGGCGGCTGTTATAATAGCAAAATTTATAAGGTTCAGGCTGAAGAGTTACATTCATTACATTTTATGATATTTCGGCCAAATGCCTCAAGTTATTTATCTGGACCAGTCATGCTATTTTTTTGAACTGCTAAGGTCTGTTTGACCACAGTGAAATACCCTAAAGGGTTTCTACTGCGCGCCCCAGTTAAATAACGACTAAAACGAATTTAACTGGGTAAAAATTTCATCCTGATTGAATACCTACCCATTGACCTAAGGTCGATGAACTTTTACGAAAAAACCATAAAACTTATCAGGGTCAAAGAGATATAAAAAAATAGACACAAATCTTTTTTGTTCCATTAGCGGAAGGACTCACTGGATTTGATTTTGAGTTTCCCTGTTATGATTCTAAAATTAGGAAGCTAATCATACAATACTAAATAGCTTATACCAGCCTTCCTGTGGACAGCTCCGCCCCCTGAGTTACACCTGCCCTCATGTCATACCGCCCTGAAATTTCAAGCTGTTACGAATACTTTCCGTAAGTTTTAATAAGTTGGGGTAGATTATACTTTGTGACTAATCACTGGATTCCGGCTTTCGTCGGAATGACGGAAAGGACGTCGGAATGACGGAAACTTAGCCTCAATCGTCATTCCCGCGGAGGCGGGAATCCAGAGCTATTACAACATATGGCCAGAATTACTTTTTTGTCAATTGAATTTTGATGGTCCCGTAAAAAACGTTACTCAGGTTAAAACCAAAGTCCAGATGGTCTGCAACTATTTGAAAAGACTGGATTCCGGCTTTCGCCTGCCTGTGCGTCGCACGCAGACAGGCCGGAATGACGGAAAACGATATTTTGGGACTTCTTCTACAAGACCGTCAATTTTAATTTATTGAGAAATTAATTTTTTCCTCTTTCGATAGCCTTAAATGTAATCCGTGTAATCTGCGAAATCTGTGGATCGAAGTTAATCTAAGCATTTCAATCCACTACAACTTCACCTTGAAATAAAGCAATTGCTGTGCCAATCCACTATTGTCTTATATTACTAATTAATTCAGCAGGATAGCTTTTTGTAACGGTCAAAACAGGGTGCGGCGTCAATTTTTTGACGTCAAAAAATGAATTTAAATGTTAGGCGGGATGTTTATATGAAAGAAATTTGAGACTGGAAACTTGAAACTGGTCATTGTTCCAGAGATTAATCATCTCTTTTTCATCATAAACGGGGCCTGCATAATTGATGCGGGATTTGCCCGGGATGAAAAGATGATTTTGTTTAGAGGTATCGGCATTTTGATGAATCCATCATTATTCACTATCATTCTTTGTACCAAAATATTCTCCAATCAGCGAGTTTTTTCACTGTCATAACTTTTGAGACATAAATGGCAATTGTTCTTTCCTTTGAACATTCATAAACACTGCCTAAAGGAAAAAACAAGCATGTTCCATAATGCTAAACGAGCAATTGGGAGCTGCAACAGGGATGGATTTTGAAACAGCTTCTAAAAAAGCTGTAAGCGTCGCTTTTCTTCGAAAATCTTTTCCGAAACAAACTCACGAAGCAAGCTCTGATATGAGGTCATTCCTTTTATTCGGGCCAACCGGAGAAGGTCATCTATAATAGACTGCGGCAAAGAAACAGACGTTTTTAATAACTTCAATTTGCCTCCGTACAGGGGAACAACTTTCACTGACTCTCTTACAACCTCAGGTTTTTGAAAATCAAAATCATTAAGATCGTAATTCTCATCAGGCCCTTGTTTATTGCTATTTTGATTGTTTTTCATAAATCAGCCTCTCATTCATTTTCATATCCCTTGCATGAATCGGGCGAGCCACCTCATTGGATTTGTGTTGAAACACGACAAAAAAATACCCCCCCAAAAGTTCCGTCCCAATAATATACACCGACCTGTAATCTTTTTGTGAGGGAAGATAACAAATGTAGGGTTATTAAAACACTGCTCTATCTCCTCAGCAGTAACCCCATGTTTTATTTCGTTCTTCCAGATATTGTTCTCATCCCACTCAAGATACCGGTAACCTCTACTCATAAAAATATAACACCAACACTACGGTATAAAGTCAAGATGAAACTTCTAAGTTTTATGCTCTGTTTATCCTACTAATTCTTGTTTGAATATAACCACCGCGTGCATCGCCGAAGGGGAAACCTGGATAGCGCGTGGCCTTATTATTGCTCCATGGCAACACTTTAATCAGCATATTAGACCTTCAGTTACGCTGATGGTCCAAGATTTGATAGGCAGGTAGATGCGCATTGTTGAGTCAAACGCGACAGAATACATAGCAATAGTTGAAAAACTCGGCCCAAAATTGAATACGTTCATCAACAGTACAAAAGTATGAAGGGAAAATTTCTATTTTCCAATTTCTAATTTCAGCGTTCCGTGAACGCTTACAGAAAAGGCTTATACTATTAAGCTTCGGATATCCAATTTTCACACTTGAGATTTGGGATTCTGGAAAACTCTCTGATGTTGTTTGAGACAATGGTTAGATCCAGACTTAAGGCATGGGCGGCTATCAGTGTATCAAGCGGACCGATTGTTTTTCCTTTGGATTCCAGAAATGCCCTTATTTTCCCATACCGTTCAACCAATCTGTTGCCATGAAAAGGAAAAATGGTCAGAGGCAGCAGGAATTCATCAAGGGCCACTTGATTTTTCTTTTTTTGCTTACTTTTTGCAACACCATATTGAAGTTCCGCGTGTGTTATTGAAGAAATCCCAAATTCATGAACAGGGTATTGTTCAAGCTTTCTCAATATGTTCCCTGGTTTTCCATTGATGATGTATATGCAAATATTTGTGTCCAGGAGATATTTCATTGAAACATGGGTTCTCGCTTCTGATCTTCTTCAGGTTGATTTCGCTCGATTTTGAAATCCTTCTCAAAATGGTTAAGGCTGTCAAAAAGAGGCTTCCATGAACTTTCTTTAGGCAATAAGACAATCGCCTCACCCTGTTTTTTGATATACACTTCGGTACCCGCCATTCTAAATTCCTTTGGCAATCTGACGGCCTGGCTTTGCCCGTTCTTAAACAATTTTGCTGTTTTCATTATTATCCTCCATCCCAAATATATACCATAAGTATATATTTGGGATGCTGTTTGTCAAGGGGAAATACTAATGATAAGATCTTTGTGCGCAGCTCCGCCCC
>JAYEMW010000277.1:0-2638 GCA_034718555.1 Thermodesulfobacteriota bacterium | reverse complement strand
CCGAGGATAATTTTTTGAGCATGACAAAGAGTTGAGGAAAAAGGGCATTTTCGGACAGCCTCCTAATACATCCATTGTTTTCTTGTCCAATGTCAAACCTTCTTTGCTTTTTTCTTCAGACATATAACCTCCTGTTTCAGGAAAGTGATTAGCTAATGTGGGTAATAAGGGTCAGAATTACATTTATTTAGAACACGCTGAAGAGGCTGAGAATATTATGTTTTTTGCCATTGAGTGCGAGGCAATTTTATAGCAGGCCAAAATTTCTTAAAACCTCACTGACCTCTGGGAATTGGTTCGCCAGTTTTTTCATTGCAGCAAGCATGGCATTAAGTTTTTTTCTGTCATCAGATATCTCATTGCGAAATTCTTGCCTGGCCAGTTTTAAATAAGTGCGTCTATCCCAGAATACAATAGCGCCGATAAAGGCCATTACCCCTAAGAACCCACCTAACATGGTAATCCAAAGATTGTCAATACGGTTATTCAGGTTTTTTCCAAGATTGTCAATACGGTTATTCAGGTTTTTTCCAATTTTGTCAATACGATCAAGGATCATTTGATCTGCAGGGGTTAACACTATATTCGTTCCGAAATGCTTTCCTTCTTCACCATGTGCTAAGGCTAACGGAAAAAGAAAAGAGATCAATATGGGTATTAGTATTAATTTATGTGTTAAGTGCATTATTATGCTGTCCTTTTTGATATATAGTATATAAAAACAATGTTATTATCAAGAAGTTTTTCACAGTGGGCAAAGATTTACAAAGATAATGATTTTTCTATTTTTATATTTCACCTGCTTTTTCAAGGATTAGGGATTTATGCTCATGAGCAAGATGAAATCCAAAATGTTCTAGTTTATCCAGATATGGACTTATAGCATCAACAAGACCTTTCATCTTCGCATTTATCAAAACCCCTGCCGTCCCTGTAAGCTTTACTCCGAGGCCTTTCGCTACCCTCCTGGCAAGAAGATCGTCCAAGATAACCAGACTGCCTGGATTTTCAAGACCAAGCAAAATTACTGCTGTTTCTCCTCTCCCCAAATCCCGAACAAGTTCACTTAAAGAGCTCACTTTCGGTTCGATGATTTTGATGAAATCCATCCCTTCCAAATTGGGCAACTCAATTCCCTCTTTCCTTCCCCTATCAAGCTCTTCATGAACCTCCGCCGGAACGTAAACTCTGCCGAATAATTCTTTGATGATATGTATAAGTCCAAGCTGATGAATATACTGAATAGGCGAAGTGTTAAGAAATACTTTCTTTAACATTTATAATATCCTTTTCAATAGTTTCATCATCTAACTGGAAAGCCGATAGACCGTAACGCCCCATTTCCTGAAGAAACCGTGGCTTGGAAATTCCTATCCATTCTGCAGCTCGGCCGGTGGATATACGTCCGGCTTCTACCAGTTTGACCGCCAGAATGAACTTGATTTCTCTCTCCGGCTTTAGGAAACCAAACGATATTTCCTTAAGAAAGCTATCCGGCACATCAATTGTAACTTGCATGATATATCTCCTAAATATATATGATTTGCGGGACGTCCATAAATAAGTAAATAACTCCCTGGAATTTCGAAGTTGGCAGCGCGAGTATGGACGTTGTTACCTTATGACTTTATGGCATATAGTCCAGTTGTATTCATGACGGACGTCTGATCCGCAATTGATGTGCAGAGGCAACAACCAGCGCTCCTTTCCAGGTCTCTATTTCATGATGTTCCAAAATCCATTCGAGCACTGAAGTAATAGCTTTTCGGCCTTCTCTTGCCAGTCGAAAAATGAGAATTCCTTGATGCGTACCGGGGATATGCTTTCTTATATCTGAGAAATCAAGGTCCGTTGTTATGAGGAAGCGTCTCTCTGTTTGAGCGACGTCCCATATCACTGAATCCGATGAACCGGACAGCCGTTCCTGGTGAACCGTTTGCACATCGTGTCCGGCAGTCTGGAGAATGCCAGACACTGAATTTGGAATACATTCATCCAGCTTAATTCTCATATCATTTCATCTCATGCAGTCAGGGCTGCAGGCAGAGGCATGATCATTTCATCAGCAGCGGCCGCAGCAGCATATGCAATAGCTGCATATACCGCTTCAAGCGTTAGGCCTGGGTATTCCTTAACAATTTCTTCAGGAGCGTGGCCTTCTGCAAGGTTGTCAAGAACCACCTTTAATCGAATTCTGGTGCCCCTGATAACAGGAGCCCCACCACAGACACCAGGCTTTGACTCAATGTATTTGTCGTACGGTTTCATGATCAACACCTCCATCTTTGTTTTCAAATGGGTAATAAGTAACGTTGCTACCTAACTGCATTCTCTAACCCACCCCTGCATTCCTTTTCCTCATATTTTTACGCCCTTGCGTGAGCTTTAATTAGTGCCTGAACGAAAAAGCCGTTCAGGCATGGTTTTAAGTTTTAAGTTTCGGGTTTTAAGTTGAAAAACTCATACAATTTCATAGCGTTGAGAAGATATGGGTGTTAGGCCTATACAGTTGACAGATGACGGGGAGGGGGGTCAACTCTTTCCTCTTGACAAACGCTCCCTGGCTGCTTGCTTAGGATCGCATAGCTCCGCCCCTTGGGTTACATTATAATTTTTAAATATGTAAAGTCTTATGTTC
>JAYEMW010000276.1:0-2652 GCA_034718555.1 Thermodesulfobacteriota bacterium | reverse complement strand
AGCAATTTTTTCTCAAATCGAGGAATGCGAAAAAAATTACCGCAGGTATATGGTTGATATTCCGAGGATAATTTTTTGAGCATGACAAAGAGTTGAGGAAAAAGGGCATTTTCGGACAGCCTCCTAGACTGAATCTGTTTGATCTTTACTTAAATAATAGACGGCCTTGCGGTTCAAGATATCAAGACCAGGGCGCACAGGGCGGCGCCCACACCAATCAACTGGCGTGGCATCAGCCGCTCTTTGAGAATGAACCAGGCCAGCAATACCGTAACGGCCGGATAAAGGGACGCCACTACCGCGGAAATGTCCAGTCGGCCGAGCCTGGTGGCCAGGGCGAAAAACACGTTGCCTGCGGTGTCGCCGATGCCGATAAACGCAATCATCGGCATCTGTTTGACGCCGGGCCATTCGATATCCTGCCGCATTAGAACAAAGCACAGCACCGTCAGGATCGATGTTATCCTAACCGCCACCAGTGGCCAGAGAATGGCGCTTTGGCTAACGTGGTCAATGCAAATGAAAAAAATGCCGAATCCTACTCCTGCCAGCAGCGGGAAAAGCCATTCGTCGCGCTGCATGATTGTGTGCCCCTCGGATCGTGTCAGGAACCAGACCGCCACAAAGGCAAAGCAGAAACCGATTAACTTGGTGACCGTCGGTAGGCCCTCGTTAAAAAATGCAAATAGGATCGGGATAACAGCCGTCACCACAGCAGCGATTGAAGAAACGATCCCCATACGACCCCGGGCCAGTCCTATATATAGCGCCATGATGCCGACGGCCCCGGCTACGCCTGCGACACCGCCCCAGATCAACTGGGGATAGGCTGGCAGACCCACGGTCAGGGCCAGGGTTACCATGAGAAGAAGCGCTCCGGCAATAATCTGCGAGAGGATCACCACCGCGAACACATTATTGCGCCTGGTGGCGAAGCCGCCGCTGAAATCCGCCATGCCCCAGGATATGGCGGAACATAACCCGTAGGTGACCGCCATAGTTTCCGATCCGAATATCAATTCTTCCCCATCTAACTTCTAAGCTCTATTATAATATTTAAAATTCTTCGTATAGGTTCTGCAGCTCCCCAAAGAAGTTGATCCCCTACGGTGAAGGCAGCAATAAATTCCGGCCCTATGAGCATTTTATGTATCCTTCCCACAGGTATTTCCAATGTTCCGTTAACCGCAGCAGGCGTCAAGTCCTTGATAGTAGATTCTTTATCATTAGGCACTAATTTTACCCACTGATTGCCTTTATCAATCATATCCAATATCTCGTCAAGTGGTATATCCCTATCGAGCTTAATAGTAAGACCCTGACTGTGGCATCTCATTGCGCCTACTCGAACACATAGGCCATCTACAGGAATTGGTTTTTTGGTCTTCAAGATCTTATTTGTCTCAGAGGATCCCTTCCACTCCTCCCTGGTCTGGCCTGATTCCATAGCTGAATCTATCCAGGGAATCAGACTTCCAGCAAGTGGAACTAAAAAATTTTCCACAGGGAATCCATCTCCCCTTAGTTCTCTTGTTACAATCTCATCAACAGCTATTGCGGTTGAAGCAGGGTCTTTGAGGAGTGTACCTGAAGCATCCCCGAGGACCTTCATCTGTGCAATCAACTCTTTCATGTGTTTTGCCCCTCCACCTGAAGCTGACTGGTAAGTCATTGAAGAAATCCATTCAATATGCCGGGATGCAAAAAGCCCTGAAAGCGCCATGAGCATTAAACTAACTGTACAGTTTCCCCCTACATATGTCTTGATACCGGACTTAAATCCAGAGTCGATAACCTCTCGGTTTACCGGGTCGAGGACAATGATGCTCTCATCGCTCATTCTGAGGGCAGATGCAGAGTCTATCCAATAACCCTGCCACCCTTTCTTCCTGATTTCAGGGTAAACCTTTTTTGTATAGTCGCCGCCCTGACAGGTCACAATAATATCCATCCTGGAAAGAAGATCAATATCAAAGGCATCGGATAGGGGTGGTGTGTCAACCCCTATATCAGGTCCTTTTCCTCCGATATTAGATGTAGTAAAGAATATTGGCTCGTAGCCTTTAAAATCATTCTCTTTGATCATACGGCCCATTAAAACAGATCCGACCATACCCCTCCAGCCAACAAAACCTATTTTTAACATAATTCCCTCCCAAAAATTCAATTATTGGAAATATACAAACCCATATTCAGCTATTTTTTGACAGGATTAACAGAATTAACATGATAGTTTTTCCTGCCTGTGCGTCCCATGCAGACAGGCATCCTGACGCTTAGGGTTCACGAAAAAATAAGTTCGCAATTTCAGGTGTTGAGGCGCCCGTCCGACAAGGCGTGGAAACGCAGGAATATCATTCATATTCCGAGTTTTCACAACGCAGTCAGGCGGGATGTATCGGCGCCTGAAATGTGAAGTTATTTTTGAGTGAGCCCTTAATACGATTGGAGTTCTAATATGCTGATTAAACATACTTATTTAATTTCTCTTATTCTTCTGGTTTCCACCACATAATAAGTGCTTTATCTCTTACCACCCAAGATTCACCCACCTCTGCTATTAAAAATTTCTTTATCTTATCTGCAACTTGTTCATCAACCTCTATAAATTTCCCCAAGTAACTCGCTATATATCTGACACCTTCCTCCAGA
>JAYEMW010000275.1:0-2667 GCA_034718555.1 Thermodesulfobacteriota bacterium | reverse complement strand
TTTTATCCTTTGTAACGGGTTTTTCAGAGGCCGGTAGATATATATTAAAGGTAGTTCCCACCCCTTTAGTGCTAATAACGCTTATTATGCCTCCGTGATTCTTGATAATGCCGTATGCAGATGCCAGGCCCAGGCCAGTGCCTCTTCCTGTTTGCTTTGTAGTGAAAAACGGTTCGAAGATTCTCTTTTGGGTCGCCTCATCCATTCCCTCACCTGTGTCTGCAATGGATAGTTTTACATATTTACCCGGCGGAATATGGAAAGGTGCTGCTTCTTTCCAGTTAAGCATGGCATTTTCTGTCTCAAGGTATAGTTTTTTCTCCGACCCGGAGGAAATAAAATCTCCACTGCCTGTCATAGCCTGCCAGGCATTTACATAAAGGTTTAACAGTACCTGTTCGATTTGCCTCCTGTCTGCCTCTACAGTCCAAATTTCCTCCTGGAGTTTTGTGTAAAGATTTATCTCTTTTTTTGTTCTGCCAAACATGGTGGAGCTTTCTTCAATAAGGCCATTGATGTTAATCGGTTTTGGCTCATATTTCCCACCCCTGGCAAAGCCAAGGAGCTGTTTTGTCAGATTAGCAGCGCTTTGGACATAATCTTCAATCCCTTTGAGATGCTCAAAATGAGGATGGTCAGGGTCTGCACCCATAAGCATCAGAGAGGTACGGCCCTGTATGCCCATCAAGAGATTGTTAAAGTCATGGGCAATGCCTCCTGCCAGGGTTCCAATTGCCTCCATTTTTTGCGCCTCCTGCATCTGTTTTTCTAACCTCTCGTCTTCAGTAACATCTTTAACAACACCCTGCAAGGCAGGTCTTTGATTATAGCTTACCATAGACATTGATAACTCAACTCTGAACATGGAGCCTTCTTTACGTATGGCATTGTATATCCTGCGATTAGAGCCAGGATCTTTGTCTTTTAATAACCTTTCTTGAATCCTCTCCTTTGCAATACCGTGTTCCTCAGGCGCCAGCGTGTCCCAGATTGAAATCCTTAGGCCCTCTTCCATTGTATACCCAAAAATATCGCATACTCTCTGGTTGAGAAAAAGGATTGTCCCGGACGGTATTTCACAGATAAAGTAGCCGTCCGTTGTATTTTCCACGAGAGACCGGTAGCGTTCCTCGCTTTTCCTGAGAGCCTCTTCCCTTTCTACTCGCTCCCTAATATCCCTGAAGATGCCCCTGGTAGACACGGGTTTGTTGTCTTCAAACCGGCAGCTTATATTTCCCTCCACTGGGACTGCCCTGCCATCCTTTGATATAAACACGGTCTCATGATTAATTACGCTTTCCCCGGCAAAAACCTTACGGAAAATATCCTTGCAATACTCAAAATAATCAGGGTGGATTACGTCCCAGGCGGAAATGTTTTTCAGGTCTTCTCTATTATAGCCAAGGGTTTCCAGCCATTTCCTGTTCACACCAACAAAATATCCATCAGGATCAACAAGCTGAATCAATTCGTCGGCATTCTCAAACAGGTCTCTGTATCGTTCCTCACTGTCCCTGAGCGCCTCTTCAGCCTGTTTTCGCTCTTTGAGCTCCCGTCTTATCTCTCTTGTCTTTTTTCGTACCTGAATTCTTAAGGCAAAACTTAGCCCAATGAGCAAGGGAACCAGCGCCCCAATAGTTATGAGCAGCCACTTTACAAATTTAGTAACCTTAAATCCGCTGATTCCCTCCCCAAGCCACCTGTTTAATGACTGAAAGTAAATAGAACGCTCATCACTTTTTAATAATTTAATATTTTTATCTATTGTTGATATTAATTCCCTGTTTTTCCCTCTCAAAACCGCATAATGTATTTTAATGGGATTATATACAATGGCGCTTTTATTAACATTGTAATCTGCAGCGTGCTTCATCCCGAAGAACCGGTTAACAACGCCTGCGTCGGCCTCTTTGCCGGCGACTGAATTTAAAACGGACTGATAATTCCGGACCTCCTTAAAGGTGCAATCTACACCAAATTTCGCCATCAATTTTTTCAATTCAGAATAGTGTATATCATCCTTCAGAACACATACCTTTTTATTGTTGAGATCAACGATAGCCTTAATGTCGCTATCTCGCTTGGTGTATATTTGCCCCCAGTTTGTGAGGATATTTTCACGGGTAAAATCATACAGCTTATCCCTTTCCCTTGAGTAGGCTATTGTGCTTAGAATATCTATTTTGCCCTTCTCAAGCCTGTCCAGACACTGGGACCACGTGCCTTTAACATATTCAATTTTCCACCCCTCCTTTGATGCAACATGCTCAATAATATCCGCAAAGATACCTTTAGCTTCTCCGTTGTTATCGGTAAATATTAAGGGTTTATTTTCATACACACCCACCTTTATTGATGTCTTCGCATAAATCATGGATGCCTGATTTATCAGAAAAAAAAGAGAAAATATCATCAGGGTTTTATATTTTATCATTTTATTCCTTTCTAATTTTTGTTAAAGATGCCCGGATTCATTAAGTGTTGCTATAAATATTCCTGAAGGCACTTCTTTTATTTGCTATAACACTGTTCATTATCTAGGAGGCTGTCCGAGAATGTCCTTTTTCCTCAACTCTTTGTCATGCTCAAAAAATTATCCTCGGAATATCAACTATATACCTGCGGTAATTTT
The DNA here is from genome assembly GCA_034718555.1 of Thermodesulfobacteriota bacterium. Classification (GTDB taxonomy): domain Bacteria; phylum Desulfobacterota; class DSM-4660; order Desulfatiglandales; family B25-G16; genus M55B121. The sequence goes on along the minus strand of JAYEMW010000275.1, from coordinate 35 downwards.
TTTCGCATTCCTCGATTTGAGAAAAAATTACTATT
>JAYEMW010000274.1:0-2695 GCA_034718555.1 Thermodesulfobacteriota bacterium | reverse complement strand
AGGGTCGTAACTTATAAATAATTGGCCAAAAAACTGAGGCATGCAAGCTACCAAATAATCCGAACATCTAAGGGTTCACGAAAAAATAAGTTCGCAATTTCAGGCGTTGAGGCACCCGCCTGACAAGGCGTGGAAACACAGGAATATTAAGCATATTCCGAGTTTTCACAACGCAGTCAGGCGGGATGTATCGGCGGCTGAAATGCGAAGTTATTTTTGAGTGAGCCCTAAGCACCCAGTTTACTACAAGCAGGAGGGTAATATAACCATTCCTGTTCCCGATCATCCTGGCGATGTTCCAAAGGGCCTTCTGAGAAAAATCATCAAAGAGACGGGGATTACTATAGAAGAATTTAATCGATTATAATGTATCCCGAATGATCACCTACCATGTCAGCCCGGTAAATCTATCAAACCGATAAGTCAGGCGCTCGACCTAATATATTTGATCAGCTTACTCAACCTGATTAAATTTCTCAGCGGCCTCTGTTACCCCGCCTTCCGCCTGTTGGAACGAAGTGGTAAACCCGTTGTCGGGACCCCGCCTGCCCCGTAGCTCCGGAAGATGGTACCGGGGTTAAATTTTTACCCCGTTGAACTCGAAAACCATTCAACTGGGGCATGTTAATGAGGAGCGTAGCGGATTTAACCGGGGTATCTCCAGAAAATCGTACTATAGTTAAATACCTCAAACTTTTTAAAATTGACAAATAATAAGATATAGAATATATTATATCTAAGAATACATGGAGAAATGAATAATGCAGAAGGTACTTATATCGCTACCTGATGATCTATTGGCTCGCATGAGAACAGTCATTCCAAACAGGCAGCGCAGTAGAATCATAGCTGAAGTTTTGGAAAGTGAGATAGAAAAACGAGAACGGGAGCTTTATGAATGTGCTCGTGAAGTCGAAATGGACGAGTCCTTAAACACCGAAATGTCCGGATGGGATTTAACAGTGGGAGATGGAATTGAACCTGAAACGTGGTGATGTTTATTGGGTTGACTTGGATCCTACAAGAGGCTCTGAAATACGTAAAATGAGGCCATGCGTATTGGTTGGAGCGACTCCAATCAACCAGGCAAGGCGTACAGTTATTGTTGTGCCGCTATCCACTGCCGGCAAGCCAAGACTACCGATTGCGGTTCCCGTTTTTTGTCTTGGAAAGCAAGTATTAGCTGTGTGTGATCAAATACGTGCTATCGATAAAGATCGCTTAATTAAAGAGGCAGGATCACTGCCCAAGAAAGATATGGCAGACATCGATGCAAGTCTACACAGAATCTTGTCTTTATAAATGGGAAAAAGTAGACCTGAAAAGCTAAAAACCTATATAATATAAAAAGGTAATGCAATAGCAGGGCATATAAAACAAGAACTTAAGTAGAATAGTTATTTTGATGTGAGGCTTATGATTATCGTTTTAATTTCCTTACAAGGAAAACAAAAACTCACTGCCCTCTGTGCTTGCCCGCCTATCTTTGTGGCGGGGTAGAATAATTGCCTGCGCCTATCTGCGTGGGTCTGCGGCTAATAATTAGACAGGATTAACAGGATAAACAGGATTTTATTTCATTACAAGAAAATGTAGTTTTTCCCCTTCGCCAAAGGCGATTGTTCATTTTCAGTTTCTTCCCCGCCTGCCTTGCCCGCCTGCCTTGCCCGCCTGCCATCACAAGGCACGAGCGGGCAGGCCTGAGCGGTTAGCGATGGCGGGCAGGAGGAAACTGAAAATATAATAAACAAATCCTGTAAATCCTGTAAATCCTGTCTAAAAATGGATTTGAATTTGCCAGAGCGACCCGCTCGTACAAAATGTCCGTGTCCATCTGCGTATGTCTGCGGCTAAAAACAGCATCATAAACAAGCCTAAACAAAATCAGGAGTATACAAGGGGAGTGTTAGAGAAATGCCTCAACTAACCCTGCCAATTGTAACAAAATATACAGATACTCCTTAAAAATAAATCAGGTTTCCTCTCAAAGGCGGATTGATGGGAGTAGCTCAAAAAACAAAGGAGATAAAAATGCTATCACAAAGTTCCGAACATAAGGAAGAGCTTTTTCGACAAATTGCAGACTTGTCTGATGAGAAGGTAAAGGAAATACTTGACTTTACATATTTTATTAAGGCAAAGGATTCAATTGATCCATCTCAGTCGTATTTTTGGACTAAAAAATGGCAGGATATGGAGAGAGAAGCAGATAGTGATAAGAAAGCAGGAAACATTATAGGAGATGGGACATTAAGTAGCCTGCTCAAGGAACTTAATGAATGAAATTAAAATTTTTATCAAAGCCCAACATATTCAGGAAAAAAGAAAAGCATAAAATATTTATGCCCAATCTTCACGGAGGTAAAGATATGTACAGAAAACATGAAACATCCATCGCTTCATACCAAAAAGGTAAAGGGCACACAAGGAATATGGGAAGCAAGAATCGATCTGCATTATCGTACGACATTTGAATTTGTTGAAGAAACAATTTTTTTAAGGGTTATTGGCAATCATAACGAGGTTTTAAAAAACCCGTGAGTTTCTTAAAAAAAAATTCTCTGTGCTCTCTGTGGTGAATATGAATTTTATGTAAAATCTTAAAGCCATATAAAATATGAGAGCTTTGAAAATTGGATTCAATGGATAGACAGGATAAGGACTTGAACCTCCAGTATACCGGAGAATATAAATC
>JAYEMW010000273.1:0-2697 GCA_034718555.1 Thermodesulfobacteriota bacterium | reverse complement strand
GACTTACGGTTTTGCTGAGGATTATTATAGAAAGGCAAGAGAGTTAGGGGTTCACTTTATGCGGTTTAGAGAGCATGAGGATCCAAAGGCGGAGCAGGTGGATGGTAAGATTCACGTCAGTTTCAGGGATCTTACCTTGGGGAGGGATATAACTATAATTCCTGATCAGTTAATTTTAAGTGCAGGGATTGTTGCAGGTGACACAGAAGAACTTTCAAATATGCTTAAGACGCCCTTAACGAGCGATCGTTTCTTTTTAGAGGCCCATGTCAAATTACGTCCAGTAGATACCCAGTCCGATGGTATGTTTATATGCGGAACAGCACATTCTCCTAAAAGAATTGACGAAACTATTACACAGGCATTGGCTGCCTCTTCAAGGGCATGCACCTTACTGTCCCAGGATAATATCGAGGTGGGGGGTGTTGTAGCGAAGGTCGATTCTGAGCTTTGCGCCGCATGCCTTATTTGTGTAAGGGCCTGTCCATACGAAGTACCGTTCATTAATGAGGAGGGGGTTTCGGAAATTGATATTTCCAAATGTCATGGATGCGGTATATGTGCCGCTGAATGTCCTGCAAAGGCTATTACACTTTCCCATTTTAAGGATAACCAAATCTTAGCACAGATTGATGCATTGATGGAGGCATTGTAATAAGTGATCGAATTTAAGCCGATGATTGTTGCTTTTTGCTGTGTATACTGAGGATACGAAGCTGCGGACCTGGCAGGTACCATGCGTTTGTCTTATCCTGATAGTATAAGAATTATCCAGTTGCCATGCACTGGCAAGGTGGATGTGATTCATTTGATGGAGGCCTTCCAAAAAGGAGCGGACGGTGTATATGTAGTTGGGTGCTTAGAGGGTGAGTGTCATTTCCTCACGGGCAATTTAAGGGCCAGAAAGAGGGTAGAATATACAAAAAAGCTCCTGGATGAGATTGGTGTCGGGGGAGAAAGGTTAGAAATGTATAATATAGCGGCCTCTGATGGACCTCGATTTGCAGAGGTGGCCAGAGAGATGGATAAAAAAATCAGGTCCATAGGGCCAAGCCCGATTAAGGTGGCGCTGCAAAAAATAAACACTATAGATGATATGGCTGTTGGAGGTGAATAAAATTAAACAACCCTTTGAGAGAGGTTTTACTTATGATCGTAGCAGAAAGAAAACCGCTTGATGAAATAATAGAATTTATAAAAGATTGCAAAAAAATTCTCATTGTGGGATGCAATGAATGTGTCACTGTGTGTTATGCGGGCGGTAAAAAGGAGGTGGCGGTTTTGGCATCTGCCCTTAAAATGGCATTCCTCAAAGAGGAAAAAGAGCTGGAGGTTACAGAGGTGACATTAGAGCGCCAGTGTGATCAGGAATACTTAGAAGAGATTAGAGATATCATTGATCGATATGATGCTGTTGTTTCCATGGCCTGTGGTGTAGGCGTACAGTTTATGGCGGAAAAATATCTAAGTACCCCCATTTATCCAGCCCTTAATACATTGTTTATGGGCGTAACTGAAGAAAGGGGTGTCTGGGCAGAGCGTTGTCAAGGTTGTGGACAATGCATTTTAGGACAAACAGCAGGGATATGTCCCATCAGCAGATGTGCAAAAAGGCTTTTGAACGGCCCATGTGGTGGTTCTACAAAAGGAAAATGCGAAATTAACAAAGAACTTGATTGCGCATGGCAGCTAATCATCGACAGACTAAAGGAATTGGGAAGACTGGATGACTATGAAAAACTTGTCCCCATTAAAGACTGGTCTACTGAGCGTTCAGGGGGGCCACGAAGAATTGTTAGAGAGGATTTACAGCAATGAACCCTAAGACTCCAAGCAAATTAGAAAAAATACTTGCGTCAGGTCAGTTGGCAGTCACGTCAGAGTGTGGTCCTCCACGAGGGAGTAACGGTGATGCTATAACAAAAAAGGCTGAAATGATAAAGGATTATGTGGATGCCATTAATATTACAGACAATCAAACATCAGTTGCACGCCTTTGCAGCCTTGCAGCCGTTATTCGCCTGAAGTTGATGGGTCTGGAACCTATACTTCAGATGGTTACAAGGGACAGAAACAGGATTGCACTGCAAAGTGATATACTTGGTGCTGCCTCGTTTGATATAAATAATATTTTATGCCTCTCTGGGGATCATCAGCAGTTCGGTGATCATCCCCAGGCCCAAAATGTTTTTGATATAGACTCTATGCAGCTGATCCAAACCGTGAGGCATATGAGGGATGAAGGAAAATTTCTTGGCGGTGATGATATTGACAAACCTCCTCAGATGTTCGTAGGGGCAGCGGCAAACCCTTTTGCAGACCCTTTTGAGATACGTGCTCGTCGTCTTGCCAAAAAAGTAGCTGCCGGTGTTGAATTTATCCAGACCCAGTGCATTTATAACCTGGATCAATTTGAACTTTGGATGGAACAGATTCGAGATAAAGGACTTCATGAGAAGGTGTACATATTAGCAGGTGTCACGCCTTTTAAGTCAGCGGGCATGGCAAAGTATATGAAAAACCGCGTGCCGGGAATGGATGTGCCTGACGAAGTAGTGAAGAGGATGAGCGGTGTTCCCAAAGAAAAACAAGCGGAGGAGGGAATAAATATTTGCGTTGAGTCCATTCAGCGTTTGAAAGAGGTTGAAGGGGTGAATGGCTTTCACATTATGGCCATAGAGTGGGAGGAAAAGGTGC
>JAYEMW010000272.1:0-13808 GCA_034718555.1 Thermodesulfobacteriota bacterium | reverse complement strand
TAACGGGGTAAACAGATAAACGCGGACTTCGTACGCAGATAAAGAGATAAAAGAATAACTCTATTACCTCTGCAGTAAGAATTTTTCAGACAGGATAGACAGGGTGTTCAGGATATAAAAAATCTTGTATCTGAGTTTATCAGCGTATATCTGCGGCAAAAATTTCTTAGACAGGATAGACAGGGTGTTTATTTTTTCCTGATCAGGACATTATCTCTTATGATAGGGTACCTGTATCTTTATGTCCTGCATAGGATAATGTTTTTTGTTCAGCGTGACCAGGGTGGCACCAACTTTTTTAGCTGAGGCTGCAATCAGTGCATCGGGCAACAAAAGGCCATGAGATGCATAAAACTTATTTCTATATCTTCCGGCATGTATTGCTATTTCACCATCAATCCGCACTTCTTCCATGCTACGGAGCAGATAAGAAACCTTTTCCTCTTCCTTTTGTCTCACTCCTGAGTAGAGTTCAGCCTTAGTTATTACCGAATAAAGGATATCCGTCTCTTCTGATTTAGTCTGTCTCAGGAAATCTCGTGCCTTTTCTTCACCTCGAAGGTGGTCAATGATAATATCAGTATCAATAAGACATCGCTCCATCTGTCAGATCCTTTTCTCCCTATTTTTCCATTCGTTACGAATATTTCTGACATACTTTGAGGAATCACCAAACTTGCCTCTATGACGCCATACTCCAAAGCTTTTTTCTAAAGCCTCCTCAAAATCAGAAGAAACCCTTCCGATAAATTGGTCCACCGCTTGTCTTATCAAATCAGATACAGGGGCATGGCGTTCAGCGCTAAGCCTACCTAGTGCCACTTTCTGTCCCTCGTCCAAATAAATTTGAGTCCTGATCATTTCAATCCCCTTGTTTTTTTAATGTATACATACACCATAGCAGATGATTTCATGAAATGTCAAAGGATTTTATCTTGTGTATTGGGATCAGTTGTGTATCACCCCTGAAGCATGAATAAAAATATAAGAAGTTTTTGCTGAGATAATGAGTGTGAAGTGAAGAAAATGTTTGAAAAGAGGCTCAATAAATAGCCCTGATCATGCTTTCTTCTTGCTAAGAGTACAGCATGAAATGGGGTCCCATCCTTTATTTTGATAAATTAGCCGCAGACCTACACAGACCCACGCAGACATACACAGACAATAAAATATTTTTGCAAAAAGATGTGTATGGATAGTATAGAATATATCTAAACTACTTACGGGAATTTTTTATAATAGCTTTTCATATTCCTTTTTCCCTTCTTTCGGGGAATAGGATGGTTCATCTTCTACTTCTTCAATCCTTTGGGCCAGATAAAAGTCCTCCAAATACTCTAATATCTCATCCGGTGATGTATTGAGAATCTTGGACAAAACAAATACGGATAGCCGCCATTCATTACCAATTTTTATACCTTCTATTTCCCTTTTTTGTAAAATCTCCACTAAAGTCTTCGATTCCATATTTAGAAGCTGGGCAGATGTGGCTATATCTAACGCTAAAGGTTTCATGTTTAAATTACCTCCTGAGATCCCTTTTACCATAATTAATGAAATAATGACAGCGTAATTAATCGTAGAATGAATTTGTTTGTAACTTAAATTAGCCGCCCCAGTTAAATCTGCTTCGCTTGTTTTCTGCGAAAAATTTAAAGAGGCAAACGGACTCACCTCAGTTAAATAGCCTTTCAGGATTTAACGGGGCAGGCGCAGACATCCGCAGACAAGCTATTCGGCCAACATAGCCAAACAGATTATTGCATATAATAGGTATACTGAGAAGTCAGGTAAAAGTTAAGACTGGATTGTTAGGTTGTTAGGTAGAAAAAACGGATGCAAAATACCTATTATTGAAGCATTGAAAGGCGGCTTCTGAGATTCCCTTGATTTTTTAGCCCATTTTTATATTCTCAGGTGTGTCTCAATCGTCCTTTTGGTCAGGCTGTCCTTTATATCCGCCCACCTTTTTTTTCTTTTTATCTGCGTACGAAGTCTGTGTTTATCCGCGGCCTAATAAACGTTTTATTATCCTCGCACAGAGTCGCGAAGATAGAAAACTTATTAAAATTATAGGAAAATTCGTTCCAATATTGCGGGGCTATTCCGTGGTATTAAACCATCAGGCAGCAAGGGCTCACTCAAAAATAACTTCACATTTCAGACGCCGATGCATCCCGTCTAACTGCGTTGTGAAAACTCGGAATATGCCTGATATTCCTGCGTTACCACGCCTTGTTAGACGGGCGCCTCAACACCTGAAATTGCGAACTTATTTTTTCGTGAACCCTATCTGTTGCCTGATGGCATGTACCTCATCTTCGAGTCGGGTCAGGCGGTTATCTACCTTATCATGCTCGTCTCTGGTGACGCTGGTCAGGAAAAACTGGTCTATTCTGGCATTATTTGCATCAAGACGACTGATCAGATCAGAGTGAACGTTATCAAGACGCTTATTGGTCTCATCTATCTTTTGCCCAGGCTCTGAGCGGACCTCATCAATGCGTTTATTCGTGTCATCTATCCGCTTATTAGTTTTATCTATGCGGCGGCTTTGATCTGCCAAATGTGTATTTACGTCATCAAGCCGCTTGTTTGTTTTTCTATATCAATGAATCAGGGTATTTGAGTACGCCATCTATGATAGACACAGCCTCATCTATTTCATCTTTGGTTATGCAGAGAGGCGGTGCTATAAACAGAAAATCCCACTTTGCAAACAGGTACAGACCGTTATCATAAAGTCTTTTCATAATTTCCTTTGATACATTTCTCTTTACATCGGCAAACCCTGCAAGGGGTTCACGGGTTTGTCTGTTTTCCGTTAACTGGATGCAGCAGAATAGTCCCTTTCCTCCCCGAACATCGCCTATTGAAGGATGTTTGTCTTTTAAATCCTCAAGTTTTTTGAAAAGATAGTCTCCGTTTTCCTTTGAGTTTTCAATGAGATTTTCGTTTCTGTAAGTCTCGATATTTGCTATTCCGGTAGCACATGCAAGGGCATGTCCGGAGTTGGTCAGGCCACCAACAAATGGGTTTTTACGAAAGTACTCATGTATGCTTTCATTCCAGATTAAGGCCCCTAAAGGCACATATGCCGAGGTTATACCCTTGGCAGTGACAATCATGTCAGGAACGATGCCCCAGTTATCAATACCAAACCATTCTCCTGTACGCCCCCAGCCTGTCATTACCTCATCTGCTACCATCAAAATCCCGTTTTCATCGCAGATTTCTCTAACACCTTTTAGCCATCCGTCGGGTGGCACAATGATGCCGTTGGTCCCAACAATCGGTTCTAAAAATATGGCGGCGACTGTTTTTGGGCCGTCAAGCATAATCTGTTCCTTTAGCAACCGCAGGGCATTTTCGCATTCTTCCTCCGAATCCCTTGAGCCGAAGGGGCTGTTGTATGCAAAGGGACCAAAGAAATGCACTACACCGGGTATGCCCGGCTCAGCCGCCCATCGTCTGGGATCTCCTGTTAGGGTGATGGCTCCGGCTGTTGCTCCATGGTAACCTCTCCAGGCAGCGTAAACCTTATGCCTTCCAGTATACCATCTGGCAACCTTGATGGCATTTTCATTCGCCTCTGCACCTCCGTTGGTATAAAATACATGATTAAGGTCTCCCGGTGTGATTTCCCCTATCATCTCGGCCAACCTTGCCTTAGGTTCTGTTCCAAACAGAGGGGCCACATATGTAAGCTTGTCCATTTGTTTTTTCATGGCATCTAAAACGTAGGCATTGCTGTGCCCTATATTTATATTCAGAAGCCCGGAGCAAAAATCTATATACCTTTTATCATTGATGTCCCACAGGTAAATCCTCTCAGCGTGGTCTATGATAATATGTTCATTGCCTTGCGTAGACCATGAATAAATAACGTGCTCTTTATCTATATCTTGAACCTGATTTTTGTCCATCATATTTCTCCTTTCGTTTTTTATTGATATTTCCTGAAATATCAACTATTTTTAGATAACTATTCCCTGTTCTCTTGATCGAGAAAGACCGTTGCCATGATCTTGGCATCAGTAATAATGTTGTTTATCGAGCAATATTCATTCGGCTGATGTGCTGTAGGGGATATGGTAGACCAGACAGCCGCTGGAAAACCGGCATCTCTAAAGAATGCAGCCACTGTTCCGCCCCCGATTCCCATGGGTTTTGCCGAAAGACCGGTTACCCTTTTAATGGCCCTTGCAAGGATATTGACTACCGGTGAATCTGCTGATGTTGCCGGCGCTGCGTCCTGCCTGTGCACTGCCTCAATATCTATCTGTAAATCGAGATCCGTTGCAAGCTTCTTGCTGATATTCGTTGCCTCTTGTATGACTTGATCTACCTTATATTCCGGTAAAATACGGCAGTCCAGATAAAAGACATCTCTGCCGGGAATAGTATTTACATTAGGGACATTGGCCTCAACCTTTGTAGGTTCAAATGTCGAGGCCTCCGGGCTAAAGATAGGGTCTTTCATGTCAAATTTTTCCTTGAGCTTGCCCATTTCCAAAATTAATCTTGCCATGGCGAAAAGACTGTTTTTACCCTTCTCAGGTGTGCTGGCATGACACTGAACCCCTTTAACGGTAAATTTCAACCAGAGCATTGATTTTTCCGCTATCTCTATCATGGTTCCTTCATCATTTCCGCCATCTGGAACAATTATAAGGTCATCCTCTGAAAACATGTCTTTTTTTTCTATTACAAGGTATTCTAACCCAAACCTGCTCCCTGTTTCTTCATCGGCAACAAAGGCAAGATTAATTTTTCCTGAGGATTGAAGGTTTAAATCTATAAGGCTTTTAACGGCGAAGTAGGAGCTGACCATTCCATGCTGGTTATCCTCCACGCCCCTGCCGATTATTTTATCCCCCTGGACTATCATTTTATATGGATCAGTTTTCCATAATGAAAGATCTCCCGGTGGAACAATATCCAAATGACTAAGGATCCAAATGCTTTTACCCTCCCCGGCCCCATTCCAGGTAGCTACTATATTGGGCCTGTAACCATTAGCCGCATTTTTATCAGGTGCATGAATTTCAAGGATGTTGTCAGGCTTGAGAAGGAGAAGCTGCTCTTTGGCAAAATTAGCCTTATCATGTTCTCCAGTCCCTCCATTTATAGGGCCTAATGCAGGTCGCGCGGTCAGTTGCCTTTCCATCTCAATTATTTCATTCCTGAAGCTGTCAATCTTTTTGTAAATTGTCTCCATTTCAACCATTGTAAATATCCTTTGACTAATATTATAAAATTCTTAAACTTTTTCCTAACCAGGCTTTACAATAGATATATCATCCATATACGGCGTGAGCTCCTCTGGGATAATAACGCTCCCATCACTCTGCTGATAATTTTCAAGTATTGCCACGAGTGTTCTGCCCACTGCGAGGCCTGAACCATTAAGAGTGTGGACGAATTCATTTCCCTTTCCTTTTTTTCTCCGGAAACGTATATTAGCCCTCCTTGCCTGAAAGTCAGTAAATATGCTGCAGGAGGATATCTCTCTAAATAACCTTTGTCCAGGAAGCCACACCTCTATGTCATATGTTTTAGCAGAAGAAAAGCCAAGATCCCCTGTACAGAGTGAGACTACCCTGTAGGGCAGTCCTAATCGCTGTAGTATTTCCTCTGCATCCGCAGTTAATAACTCCAACTCCTGGTCTGAATCCTCCGGCCGGCAGAATTTAACCAGCTCTACCTTGTTGAATTGATGTTGCCTGATGAGACCCCTGGTATCCTTGCCATATGAGCCTGCCTCTGACCTGAAGCATGGAGTATATGAAACATATTTAATAGGAAGTTCGTCAAATGATAATATTTCATTTCGGTGTATATTAGTTACCGGCACCTCTGCAGTAGGGATAAGAAACAGATCCCAACCTTCAACCTTAAAGAGTTCTTCACTGAATTTAGGCAACTGACCTGTGCCGGTCATACTGTCTGTGTTAACAAGAAATGGGGGCAAGATTTCAGTATAATGGTGTTTGTTGGTATGAATATCGAGCATGAAATTAATTAGCGCCCGTTCCAATCTGGCGCCCAATCCTTTTTGCAGGGAAAATCTACTTCTTGTAATCTTGGCCGCCCTTGAAAAATCAAGGATATTGAGTCTCTCTCCGATTTCCCAGTGCTGGAGGGGTTCAAAGTTGAAATCCTTTATATCTCCCCATTCTTTTACTACCGGGTTATCATCTGAATCTTTCCCAGCCACCACTGATTCATGGGGGAAATTTGGGATAAACATTAAAAGTTTGTTTAGCTCATCTTCAATGCCTGGAAGGTCTGCCTCTATCTCCTTGATTGTTTTTGAAACATCCTTCATCTCGGAGATAAGGGTCTTTGCATCCTCCCCATTTTTTCTCATAACCGCTATTTTGTCAGTGACGGTATTACGTCTATATCTAAGTTTTTCAAGGTTGGTCAAAACAGATCTTCTCTTCTCATCCAGGGCTTGAAATCCTGAAATATTAAGATCATAACCCCTGTGATTGAGCATATCCATTACCTTGTCTATGTTGGAGCGCACAAATTTTATATCAAGCATCACATTTTCCTTATATTTGTATTATCCGATGTATTTTAGTTAGACATCAACTATCTGCAATAAGCAACTTTCGTAATCTTTCTAAATTCTCATAGCTACCCATGGCAATCAGGAGATCTCCAGTCTGAATCATTGTTTGAGACGATGGATTGAATATTGTTCTGTCATCCTTTTTTTTAATGCCTATAATTATAATATCCAACTCTTTTCTAATTTCAGATTCTATTAAGGTAAGATTGGCAAAGGGTGAATTTTCCCCAACAACTATTTCCTCAATGGCCAGTTCAAAGCTGGATTCGTGCATGGCGAGCTCAATAAAATCGCTTACAGCCGGTCTAATGATAGCCTGGGCCATTCTCCTTGCACCGATGTCATAAGGCAGAATAACCTTGTTTGCCCCTGCCTGCAGAAGTTTCGCCTTGGTAGCTGAATATTCCGCCCTTGAAAGAATAAATAGTTCCCGGTTTAATCCACGGGCAGTCAGGGTAATGTAAACATTTTCAGGGTCAGATGATACAACTGATACAAGGCCCTTTGCCCGTTTTACACCTGCATCAATCAATGCATCTTCATGTGTTGCGTCTCGGTCAATATAAAGGATTTTATCCTGCTCAAGCTCTTGCCTTGCTTGTTCTTCTTTTTCTATTACTATCAGGGGGATTGATCTTTTTGTTAAAACATTACAGATAGTCCTGCCAATCCGACCGTAACCGCATATAATATAATGATTTTTAAGGGATTGTATTTTCCTGTCCAATTTTTTTCTCCCAAGGATAGACCTGATCTCACCCTCTATAAATATCTCCGCCACTAATCCGACAATGTAGGTTATTAAAAAAATACCAAAGACGATCAGGATAATGGTAAAGATACGCCCACCCGGGCCTGTTTCGTGGACCTCTTGATAGCCTACGGAAGAGATGGTGATAACGGTCATATATATGGCATCAAATATGTCCCATCCCTCTATAATCATATATCCGGAGATTCCTGCGAGGATCAACGCTATAAAGATAATAATAGGGAAAATAAGTTTTTTAGGCATAAACCTTCTTAATCATGCAACCTTTTTTAGATATTATAAAGGCATAATTTCTTTTGAAGGAAAATCAAGAGCACCCAAAAATCTGCTAAAATTTAGGGCAAGTATTTTAGGGCGCTCTACTTTCCAGACGGAAAGGAACTGATTGCTTCTACGGTAAATTCATTCATATCATTTGGCAATGAACTAAAAATGACTATAAACGGGATAGAAGATTTTGGGAGTATATTTACATTCATTTTGGCTTTTCCAAGTTTATTCATTAGTAGACTGGTTATTTCTTCCATGGACAGGGAAAGTAATTCATCATCACTGATCGGATTACCGGCATAGACTGTCTTGCTTTGCACTATTTTGCCTTTCGAATCTATGATGTTTGATCTGATCCTAACAAAGCCTCTGCTTTCCGGGTAATTATTTATTACCAGGCCTTTAACCACAAACAGTCTTCCTGCTTTATCCGACTCCTTAAAAAAGCCCTTTATATCCTTAAAGGCTAATCTTATGTTTCCCTTATCCATTGTTTGTTGTTCTGGGGGGGTTTTTTTAAAGAGAAAATCCGGCTTAGACACAAATAGGGTTGCTACAGCCCCGGCAATTAGCAACACTATAAGCAAGAGGGCAGTCCATAACCCTGATCTGAGTCTTTTTTTTATGATTTCAGGCGGCTTACTAAGATATGCTTCATCTTCCGTGTCTTGCTCCTTTGTTAACATTTCCTCTTCTGTTGCCTTTTTTTCCTCTATTTCCCGGTCTATGGCTTTATCAATCTCGGTCTTTTCCCCTAACTCTCCATGGTCTTTACCTAAATCAGGCAAATCCTCAAAGGAGATTGGTTCTATTTTTTCCTCTTGGGCAATATCTTCCTCAATTTCTTCGGCAAGGGTTTTTTCAAAATCTGCGGTTAATTCCTTCTCTGTTGGCTGTTCTTTAACTTTCTCTGATAGTGGTTTTTCAATATATGCATTTTCCTCTATCGGAAAAACAGTAAAAACATGTTTGCAAGCAGCGCATCTAACCTTTGAACCGGTTTTTTTTAGAAGATTTTCGTTCAGTGAAAATCTGGTTTGGCATTTCTCGCATTCAACTATCATATTTATTCTCCTTCAGTTAGTTTAAATTTCTAAGCTAAGAATATATGGCAAATGTCGATATTTTTCACTATAATCCAGTCCATAACCAACTAAGAAACCCTCTTCTATATCAAATCCTTGGTAGTCTATCCCTATTTCCTTTTGTCTTAGCCCGAATTTATTTATCAATGTGCATACTCTTATAGATTCAGGCGATTTTTTTTTAATATGCTTGATTAAATAGGATAATGTCAGCCCAGTATCAATGATATCTTCTACGATTATTACAGGTTTTCCTCTGAGTAACAACTCAATATCTTTTGTTAATTTTATATTGCCGCTTGATATGCTATTTGGGCCGTAACTGGCCAATCTTATAAAGTCTACCTCTGTCGGTATAGATATTTTTCTAATAAGGTCTGCAATAAAGATAAAAGATCCATTTAAAACCCCTATAAGGACAGGTTCTTTATCTTTATATTCTTCGCTTATATTGTGCGCAATCTCCTCGACCTTTTTTCGTATATCTTTTTCAGGAATTTTTTTTAATATTTTATAGTCCATTATTGAAATCTATTGAAGTTAATTTCTTAAATAAATATTTAATTTTAGAGTGAATGTCAACTAATATTCATAAGTTCAGACCTCGTCATTCACATTATACAAATGACTGTAGATCTATATATCCCACGGGATTGCAAATTAATTTGACATCAGCTCGGTCTGGGTTCAGGGTTCAAGGTTCAGGGTTAGGGAAAAAACTGAAATTGCATCCCAGAAAGGCTCTTAAAAAATGCTGGTTTTGCCACATCATTGCCAAGTACCATGTTCCAGGTTTGTGGGTATGTGGAAGCAATCGGTTTTAACGTACAAAACGCTTACAAAATGGCTTAAGGTGATAAGAATACAACCTTTGAACCTCTGAACCTCTGAACCGTGAACGGTTACCTTTATTCATAAACCTTTTCCTCATCATCAGGTGTTATTGCATCTTCCTCTACATCCCTGACCTCAAATTTTCTTTTTTTCAATTCCCTATAGTATTCATGCTGGATAAGAAGGTTCATGATCTCATTAGTTCCAGTCCATATCATTGATAGTCGGCAGTCCCTCAAAAAACGTTCAATAGGATATATGCTCGTATAGCCAATTCCGCCCATTATCTGCATGGCGTTATTTATGACAGACCATGCCGCCTCGGTGCCCACCTTTTTGGCCTCTGATACCAATCTCCTGGCATCTCCACCTGAATCCGCCATCCTGGCCGCTGCATAAACCAAGGCCCTGGCAGCGTCCAATGTACTCACAGAGTCTGCCACCATAAAGTTGACTGCCTGAAACCTGTCAATGGTTTTCCCAAATGCCTTTCTTCTTGTAGAATATCGTGTTGCCACTTCCAAGGCTGCCCTTCCCATGCCAACAGCCCCTGCCCCGCTTGTAAGTCTTTCAGGTACCATCATTTTGTTGAAGACGTGATATGCCTGGTGTAATTCACCAACAAGATTTTCCTTGGGGACCCTGACATTATCGAAGACGATTCTTCCTGTTCCGGCACCCCTTGTTCCGAGTAAGGTATAGATAGTATGATCCTTAACTCCCATATTTTTTTCAACAATAAAACAGCTTATAGACTCATGAGGTGGTGCGTCTTCGGCTGACTTTGCATATACCAGGAAATAGTCTGAATCTTTAGCTCCTACTACAAAGCGCTTCTCTCCATTGAGAATAAAGGAATCTCCGTCAGCAACGGCCTTCATTGCCGCCCCAAAGAAATCAGATCCTCCCCGTGGTTCAGTAAGAGCCTCTGCAGAGTAAAGTTTACCTTCATTTGTAGGTTTAAGATAATGCTCCTTTTGTTCCTTTGTCCCAAAGCTGTTAATCGCCTCTCCTGCAATACTCGGCATTACATATGCGCAGGATATAGAATTGCCAAGGACCCCAACCTCTTCGATTGCCACGACCTCGGAGGCCCAGTTAAGGCCACGCCCTCCGTATATCTTTGGAAATCGTAGACCAAGAAGGTTCCTTTTACCTGCTATTTCTACAATTGGTCGACCAGTCTCAATTACACTCATATCCATGTCTCTGATAAGCTTGCTCGGTATATCATTTTTAACAAATTGCCTAACCTCTTCTTGTAATTCCCTTTGCTCTTCAGTCATCATGAAATCAAACATTTTTAACCTCCCTTTTTATATATGTTTCTATGTAAACTTAATATTCAGGTGTTTAATTTTTCTCCAAAGTGTTTGCCTGCCAATACCCAAACCCTGAGCAGTTGCCTTGCGGTTCCAATTATTTTCCCTGAGCGCCTGTAGAATAAATTTCCTTTCAATGTCCTCCCACTGCATTTTCTTTGATGCCTCAGGCCCTGAAGACTTGGCTTCAGGGGTAGGCGGTGTTGGTTGTAGATAATCAGGCAGATGTTTTATGCCTATATGAACTTCATTGCAAAGTACTATAGCATGTTCAATGATATTTTCCAGTTCCCTCACATTACCTGGAAAATCGTATGTCATAAGCATGGAAATGGCTTCCCGTGATATGCCTGTTATGTTTTTTCCATTCAGCTTATTAAACCTTCTCAGGAAATGATCAGCAAGGAGGGGTATGTCCTCCTTCCTATCTCTCAAAGGCGGCAGGGTAAGATTGACTACATTGATTCTGTAAAATAGATCTTCCCTGAAGGCCCCTTTCTTAACAAGGGAATCAAGATTCCTATTTGTAGCGGCCACAATCCGTATATCTGCACGAATTGTTTTGTTGGAGCCTAAAGGTTCATAGGTTTTTTCCTGCAAGACCCTGAGAAGCCTTATTTGGATATGTGGGGGCAGATCACCTATCTCGTCTAAAAAGAGCGTACCGCCCTCAGCGGCAGCAATTCTTCCAGGTCTATCTTTTCTGGCATCTGTAAATGCCCCTGCCTTGTAGCCGAAGAGCTCTGATTCCGCCAAGCTGTCAGGCAAGGCGCCTAAATTTACAATAACAAGAGGGTATTTACCACGCTGGCTTAAAGAATGAATGGCCCGGACAAAAAGTTCTTTTCCTGTTCCGCTTTCCCCTTGAATCAATACAGTGCTATTACTATGGGAAACTTGTTCCAGAATAATGAAGAGCCTGTGCATTTCCTTATTTTTACTTACTATATCAAAAAATGTATGTTTTCCTTTCAGTTCCTTCCGCAGTTCTTCTACAAGACTTAGGTCCCTGAAGGTTTCAACGCCGCCTATTCTCCGGCCATTTTTATCTTTAAGGATTGCAGTGGATATGCTTATAGGGACCCTGTCGCCCTTAGCATTCACAATATAAATAGACTGGTTCAGTATCTTATTTCCTGTCTCTATTGTTTTTTTTAAGGCACATTGCCTCTCACATATATTTGCCCTGAAAACCTCCCAGCAATTTCTGCCAAGGGCCTCTCTTTTGTCTATCCCGGTAATTTGTTCAGCGGCCTTATTAAAGGTAGTAATATGCCATTCAAGATCAACGGTAAATACACCGTCTGCGATGCTGTCAAGGATAATAGATGTTTGGTTTTTTTCCATTTGTAAATTAATCCTCAAAGGCCAACTCAATTAGCCTATCCATCAGTGAAGAGAAAGATAAACCGGCTGTCCTTGCAGCTAATGGAAAAATAGAGTTCCCTGTCATGCCGGGTATTGTATTTGTCTCGAGGATATAGACGACACTGTTAACTACTATCATATCAGATCTGGAGAAATTTCTGCAGCCAAGCACGGAATGAGCCTTTGTTGCACAGGATTGGATTTTATTATACACCTCTCTCGATAGGGATGCAGGGCATATCTCCTTTGACGCGCCGGGAATATATTTAGCCTTATAGCTAAAAAACCCATACTCCTTTTGTGGGATAATTTCAACAACCGGTAGAGCCTCTGGTTCTCTGTTCCCAAGAACAGCGCAGCTTACCTCCCTTCCATTCAAATATTCCTCGGCCATTGCCTCTGAACCGGCACTGACGCTGAAGATATCCTTAATGGCCTGCACTACTTCCTCAGAAGTACTGCATATTTTTAATCCTATGCTTGATCCCTCAGACACTGGCTTGATTACTGTAGGTATGCCAAGATTAGATAATATTTCCGATGGATCAAAGTCCTTGTTTCTTAAAATTAGCTTATCCCTTGCGACCCTCAGTCCTGCGCTTAAGAAAAATTTCTTGCTTACTGACTTGTTCATGGCCATTGCACTTGCCAAAACACCTGAGCCAACATATGGAAGATTTAAAAGATCAAGGAGACCCTGCATAGACCCATCTTCACCCTTTTTTCCATGGAGAATGGGCAGGGCGAGATCAATTGATTTGTAGTCCTCCATTAATTTAGGAAGATCAAGGCTTGGATCATATCTCCTTACCTCGTATTTATCTTTATCAAGGGCATTATAAACAGCTTCACCGCTTTTTAATGATACCTCTCTCTCCCTTGACCAACCCCCTTCAATAAGCGCTATGTTAAGTTTACTCATAATCTTACTTTTTTATATTTCAAAAATTTATTTTTTTTAGAACCATAATGTTTTTATTTTTTGCTTAAAAAAAATTTTTGCGGATAAGTCGTATCCATTTAAGGCTAACTATCTTTATCATTTGATCTTTTAATCAGGATCAGAAAAAAATGTAACAAGAAAAACCGTAATAATCCAAAAAAAGCAGTTTAATGAAGAAAATCGAAGCTTGTCGATTCTTGTAAATCATTTTTCAATTGTTGAATACCTGTAAAAGTAGTTGAATTAAGAAATAAATTTTTGAAATTTTATTTTCGTTATTTGACAAGGGTTTCAAAAAGCATGCTTTATTATTTCTAATGAATCAATGTGTTAGCAATGTTGAAAAATAACCATTGTCCTAATTTGCCTTTACCTGTAATCAGCTTTGACAGCCATATATATTTTATTTATTAATAAGCCTCCAACAATTAAAAACGGCCCTCAAGTATCAGCGGGACGAGGCTCACAAAATTTAATTACCTATATTACTGTTTTTCATAATAAACTTCCACTTTCTTTTTGCAGGGGATATATTTTTCCTTTAATTTATATTTTATTCAGGATAACAAATGGAAACTATTTGGAGTAGCGTGAAGGAGGATCTTAAAGGCATAATAGATGAAAAAAGTTA
>JAYEMW010000271.1:0-13866 GCA_034718555.1 Thermodesulfobacteriota bacterium | reverse complement strand
CTGAATCCCGCTGTAAGCGGGAAACCTTTTAATCCCGCCAAGGCGGGATTGGAAACAGAGGTTTATGTCCAAAATATTACACCATTATACACTATGAATTACGAGGTCTGTAAGGGAGATTATTTAATGGGAATTTTAAAAATTTTCTCTGGGAAAGAACCCGGGGAATATGAGAAAAAAGGAGATAGTTTTTTCGAAGACAAAAAATATGGACTCGCAAAAATTGAATATGAGACTGCTTTAAACAAGCTAAAAAAAAGAGATCCAAACAACATAGATACTATAAACAGACTTCAGGATAAGATCACCCACAGCAAGGAGGCCCTGGCCCTTCAACACAAGCAGACTGGGGAAGAACTAATACAGGCTGAAATGTTTGATGATGCAGAAGATATAATTCGTCTTGCCCTGGAATTGACTGAGGACCCCACGCTAAAAATTAAATTAGAGGAGCAACTACAAGAAATTCATAATCACTTTACTGCAAAAGAAAGCAAGGAAATACCTGATTTCGAGGGAAATGGTGAAAATAATGAGGAAGATGGCTACCAAGAGACAGGGGAAGAATATTTTACCGCCTTGTGTGGGTCACTGTCTGAAGAAATGCAGAAGGATTACCACAATTATGGAGACGCCTTCAAGACAGGTTACATCGCCCTCAACCAGGGAAATTTTGAGCTTGCGGAAGCCAAATTATCCCAGGCATTAGAGGAGAATCATTTAACAAATAGTTTCATACCCCTTGAACTGGCGACAGCATATCTAAATCTGAAAAAATATGAAGAAGCCCTTCCCTTGTTAAAAGGCTTTTTGAAAGAGCATCCTGATTCACTACAAGCATATCATCTCCTGTGTGAGATCTTTTGGGAAAAAAAGGATTTCGATCAAGCCCAGAAGCTCCTTGATTCGTGTCCGGAAGAGCTGTTTGACTCTTTACACATTCAGCTTCTCCGAGGCGAGACACTCTTTCAGGCCAAAAGATATCAAGAGGCCGAATCTCTATATCTTGATTACATAGAATCTTCAGGCTGGGATGAAAACATAGCTCGATCTCTGGCCAAAATCTATGAGGCGCTTTTAGAAAAGGAAAAAGCACGCGATACATACAGTGAGATAATTAATCAATGCAGCAGTTGCGGTCTTCAAATAGATGTGTTCATCAAACACAGATACGCTGATCTCTGTTTCGAGTCTAAACAATACTCTGAGGATATTTTAGGGCTATATCTTTCCCTCGTTCAAGAAGACCCGGATAACAGAGCTCTTTATTGTGAAAAGATCAGCCAAATTTACTCTGCCCAGGGTAATGAAAAAGAGGCCCGGCGGTACAAATTATTGGCCATAAACTAACAATGAGGCTGTCCGAGAATGCCCTTTTTCCTCAACTCTTTGTCATGCAAAATAAATTATCCTCGGAATATCAACTATATACCTGCGGTAATTTTTTTCGCATTCCTCGATTTGAGAAAAAATTACTATTCTCGGACAGCCTCCAAGGTACAGACATTATCTCCCAAACAGTGAATTTTTATTCCAGCGATATGCAAGATAAATTTAATAGTTGAAAGGAATTTCATCCATGCGTCACGTAAATCAGGACTCTGTTACAATGCTCAATCAAGAAAAATTGGACGACTTAAATTTATGGTTTGAACAATATGTCCATTCATTTCGTTCCGATAATCCGGATATTCAGCGAAATTTTGATATCAAGTTAGTCCATACAAGACATGTGTGCATGGAGATACTGGATCTTGGTCAAAGTTTAGCGCTCAGCCAAAAAGAGCTATATATTGCAGAGGTTATAGCGCTTTTCCACGATGTAGGGCGTTTTGAGCAATACGCCCGTTATGGTACTTTTTATGACTTGAAATCCGAAGACCATGCGACCCTCGGTGTAAAGGTTCTTAAGAAAAATCACGTGTTGGATTCTCTCGATTCTAAAACAAGGAACCTGATACTGAGAAGTATCTCGTATCATAACCGGGCTTTTCTTCCAAAGGAGGAGACGGAGGTTTGCCTGTTTTTCTCAAGATTACTAAGAGATGCGGACAAATTGGATATCTGGCGTGTTGTGACCGATTATTACCAAAATGCAAGCCAAGAACGAAACAAAGCACTTGAATTGGACCTTCGAAATACACCTGAGATTGCCGATGAAGTGTACGAATACCTCTTGACAGGTAAAATCGTGAAGGTGACTGCTATCAAAACACTGAATGATTTTAAACTGCTTCAAATGGGCTGGGTATACGATCTGAATTTTCCAAGGGCCTTCGATCTTGTCCGCGAAAGATGTTACCTGGAAATTATACTATCATCTTTGCCCAAAACAGAGAAGGTTTTAAAGGTCTATTCAGTGGTAAAATCATTCTTAGAAAAGCAATGCCATCGCATTTAACGAGACTTTGCTAAAAAAATGACTTTAGAGGGCAAACATGGGGTAACTTGAGGTGAATAGCTGAAAGATATAGGGTATGGGATTTTAAATAATGCAATAACAGTCGCTCCAAAAAAACCCTCATGCTCCTGCTTATTGAGCTGTTATAACAAAATGGGATAAAAAAGATACTGAAAGATTGCTTGTTAAGATGGACACAGATGCCGATGTGTGAAAGATAACAGAATGAGCCGATTAAATGAATAGCTTGGAGCCAGCTAAGTGCGCAGGCAATTTTGTGAGGTATGAAGTGCATTATTAAATTAGTTTTAATGAAGTAATAATTATCATGGGAATTAAAATAATTACATTATGTGAAAATACATCGGCCAAACCCGGCTTCATAGCTGAATGGGGATTGAGTATCCTTGTTCAAGCTGATGGTATGAACGTGCTGTTTGATACGGGAGGAAGTTTCGCAGCAGTTAGGAATGCCGATAAAATTGGGGTTGATCTTCGAGCTATAGATAAAATAGTCCTCAGCCATGGCCATGCTGATCACACAGGAGGCTTGCGTGAAGCATTAAGAAGGACCGGCCCAAAGGAGATCATTGCCCACCCGGCTATATGGGAGCTAAAATATACCAAGAGGCCATACGAGAAGAAAGAGGCATTTATCGGTATACCCTTTATTAGGGATGAACTTGAGCTTTTCGGTGCCTCGCTCACCCTTAGTAAGGAGCCTGTTTATATATCAGATAACATTATGACCACAGGCGAAATAACACAAACAACGGATTTTGAACCCATAGAACCTATTTTTTATGTCAAAGAAAAAAGTCTCTTTAGGCATGATTCAATACCGGATGATCTTGCTTTGATAGTTAAAACCGATAAAGGCCTTGTAATTATTCTTGGCTGCGCACACCGCGGCATTATAAGCACGATACGGCATTCACAAGAAATTTCAGGAGAGGAAAGGGTACGTCTTATTGTTGGAGGCACCCATCTTGCCCCTAAAACAAATGATCAAATAGATAAGACAATTATTGAGTTAAAAAAAATAGGAGTGCAAAAAATTGGGGTCTCACATTGTACAGGTTTTCATGCTTCTGCTCGGCTTTCCAAGGAAATGGGGGGTCAATTTTTCTTAAACAATGCCGGTACTATATACAATCTCGATAAATAAAATGCTCTATTACTTTTTTTATTATCTATGGGATAGTATCTATTCAGCAAATGACCCCTACCCTTCGCTTCAGTTCAGGGTTATTAATGAAAGAAGCTTATAGGTCGAATAAGAGAGTTAAAGACCGCAAGGACAGGGGAATATCTTTTTGAATGGCCGCAAATAATATGCATCATTTCATGGGGTGCAGATAACATTAAGTATTCTGCACAGTAAAATTTAAAGGTTATTCTCTTATGGCAATACCATAGAAGATACACGGTTCTGCTTACCTTTATATAGATAAACAAACAGGGATGCCTTAAACACACTAAGGCTATGTGTGTTGCGGCCATTCAAAAAGATATCCCCCTGTCCTGATATATAGGCAATGGTATTTAATATTTAATAATTCCATAATCTTTGTGACTTAGTGCCTGTGGCAAGACACCTGATTAACTTCGGATAAATATTACCGTTTTTGACGGAATTTAAAAAGGTAAGGATGATAAAAAAATTTCTTGTAATTTCAGTTAACTTGCAAAAATCCCCTCACATGGTAAGCAAATTTAAGGTAATTATATAGATCAAGGATGGTAAGAAATATGGGCAGTGAATCTTTAATAGATTGTTTTTTGGAGAGTTTCTTAACTCACAGGAAGAAAAAGGCAATAAGTTTTTTTCGAGATGGTCTATTAGAAAGTGAGATTTCCTATGGCGCGTTAAATCAGGATTCTAATCGTATGGCCAGTGTTTTTCTGAATCTTGGAATCGAAAAAGGAGACAGGGTGATCCTTTATCTTCCCAAATCCCTTGCTTTTATTGTTGCACACCTTGCTCTACAAAAAATTGGGGCAATTGGAGTTCCTGTGAATCCAGGGTTCAAAAAAATGGAAATGGAGTATCTGCTTGAAGATGCCGGTCCTGCATTGGTAATATTAGGGCCTGGCCAGGAGAACACAATAAGGGAGTTAAACCCATGGCTCTCTATTTTGGAAATTAATACGGGGCTGCCTTATCAGGAATTGGATTTTTTTCGATCAGCATCGGATATTTTGCCTAAGATCAAAATTCTACCGGATGACCCAGGGCTCCTTATATACACTTCAGGAACTACAGGGAAACCTAAAGGGGCCATACTTACCCAGATAAATTTAGTTCATGATGCAAAAAATGTCATTAAAATATGGGAAATATCAGAATCCGATGTTATATGCCACGCCCTTCCTCTTTTTCATGTCCATGGACTTTGTTTTGAACTTCATACTGCCTTAATGACAGGAGCATATACTATAATGCTCGATAGCTTTTCACCTGAAACGGTTGTGAATATATTGTCCAGCAAAAAAATGGGAAATTCATGCACGATATTCATGGCCGTTCCTGCTATTTATAGTAAGCTTATTGGTTATGCAGGAGAAAAAAACCTGAACTTTGATCATATCCGTTTATGGACATCCGGATCAGCACCCTTATTGGAAAAGGATTTTATGAGAATAAAAGACACATTTGCCAAGGAACCAGTAGAAAGAGAGGGTATGTCAGAGACAGGCATGAATTTTTCTAATCCTTTATTAGGCGTTAGAAAACCCGGCTCTATTGGTTTGCCTCTTCCTGGACTGAAGATCAGGATTGTAGACCCGGCAACATTCAAGGATGTAGTTCCCGGCGAGACTGGGGAGATTTGGCTGAAGGGCACTGGCATTACACCGGGTTACTGGCGAAAGCCGGAGGAAACAGATCAGGCATTTGAAGAAGGGTGGTTCAGAACGGGTGATATGGCCAGAGTCGATGAGGAAAGCTACTATTACCTGACGGATAGAATCAAACATATTATCATTTCAGGAGGGGAAAATATTTCTCCAAAAGAGGTAGAGGAGGTTATTAACCAGATAGACGGTATTGCAGAATCATCAGTGGTAGGCTTGCCGGATGAGAAATGGGGAGAAAAGGTAGTTGCAGCAGTTGTCGCCAAGCCTGAATCAAGAATTAAAGCGCAGGAGATTAAAGATTTCTGCAGAAAACACCTGCATGATTGGAAAAGCCCAAAGGAGATAGTTTTTCTAAAAGAGCTACCAAAAAACAGGATGGGAAAGGTCCTGAAGGAAAAAGTGAAAGATTGCTTTAAGATACCAACATGAAATAAAGAACCCATCACAAAATATATCACCACCAGACTCTCCAATCTAAAGTTGTTTTTAAAGATTTAAACATTAAAAGAATAAGTAATAGAAATTTGTTAAAATGAATTTTAGGGCTCACTCCAAAATAACTTCACATTTCAGGCGCCGATACATCCAGCCTGACTGCGTTGTGAAAACTCGGAATATTCCTGATATTCCTGCGTTTCCACGCCTTGTCGGACGGGCGCCTCAACACCTGAAATTGCGAACTTATTTTTTCGTGAACCCTTAATCTTTACCCTTGCATTTTAATAGGAAAAAATAATAGTATTATATAAAGAAACCGCCAATTTTGCTGGTGGTAATTTTACTGTTAATGTTTTGACTGTTGCAAATAATATGAATGGAGTGAGTTGTTATGAAAATCCACGAATTTCAGGCAAAAGACCTCTTTCGCAATGCAGGGATACCGGTTCCCAAAGGTAATGTAGCTGCTACATTAGAAGAGGCTGTTGAGATTGCAAAGACCCTTGATGGACCACCCTGGGTCGTCAAGGCCCAGATTCACGCTGGTGGACGGGGAAAAGGCGGTGGGGTAAAGATAGTAAAAAGCATTGAGGAAGTTAAAAAAGCGGCTGAGGATATCCTTTCTAAGTCCCTTGTTACTCATCAGACTGGTCCAGCCGGACAAAAGGTGCGGAATCTTCTAATAGAAGAAGGGCTTGATATTGAAAGAGAATTTTATCTTGGCATTGTTATTGATAGAAAATTAGAGTCTCCTGTGATGATATTCAGCCAGGCAGGAGGCATGGAGATCGAAGAGGTATCAACTAAAAATCCGGAATTAGTTTTGTTTGAAAACATAGATATCACAAGTGGGTTTATGCCTTACCAGGCCAGAAGCTTTTTCTATGGCATCGAGCCAATGTTGGATAAAAATGTATTCAGGGAACTCTCTGCAACAATGTCCAAACTCTACAATTTGTTTATATCAAATGACTGTTCCCTGGTAGAGATTAACCCTTTAGTAGTCACAAGCTCCGGCAAAGTAGTTGCTTTAGATGCAAAGATAAATTTTGATGACAATGCACTTTTCAGGCAAAAAGATATCGCTAAGCTTCATGATTCCCACGAGATGGATGAATTGGAAGCAGAGGCCTCCAAATATAGTTTGAATTATATAAGGCTTGATGGAAATATTGGTGCCATGGTTAATGGTGCAGGATTGGCAATGGCAACAATGGACGTTATTAAACTGGCCGGCGCCGAACCGGCAAATTTCCTGGATGTTGGCGGCGGAGCAACTGAGGAGATGGTCAAAAACGGCCTCAAGATAATCCTTACCGATAAAAGGGTAAAGGCAGTTTTAATCAATATATTTGGCGGTATAATGAGGTGTGATGTTCTTGCAAGGGGCGTAGTTAATGCTGCTAAAGAGGTTGATATTGAAGTTCCGTTGATTGTCAGGCTGGAAGGTACCAATGTAAAAGAGGGAAGAGAAATATTAGAAAATTCAGATCTTGATTTCTCAGTGGCCGGTGACATAGAGGAAGCTGCCGGAATGGTGGCCAAACAGGTGATCTGAGAAAATTAATTTTAAGTTATTACGGGGTATTATAATATGGGCATTCTGGTTGATGAAAACACAAAGGTTGTGGTTCAAGGTATAACAGGAAAGGAAGGGGCATTTCATACCAAACAGATGATATTATACGGCACCAATATTGTAGCCGGAGTAACGCCTGGAAAAGGTGGGGAGATGCTCGAAGGAGTGCCGGTTTTGAATAGGGTAAAAGATGCTGTAAATTCTTATGACGCTAATGTTTCATGTATTTTTGTACCGCCCCCATTTGCCGCAGACGCCATGTTAGAGGCCGCAGACGCAGGCATTAAAGTCATTGTATGTATTACCGAGGGAATCCCTACCATTGATATGATAAAGGTAGTTCGTTATATCAGAAAGTGCGGGGCAGTCCTTATTGGGCCAAATACACCTGGGATTATATCCCCTGGAAAAACAAAGGTTGGCATAATGCCTGGACCGATTCACAAAGAGGGAGGTATTGGTGTAATTTCACGGAGCGGGACCCTGACGTATGAGGTCGTTGACCAGTTAACAAGGGCTGGTTTCGGGCAATCAACGTGTATAGGCTTAGGCGGAGACCCAATTGTTGGAGCCTCTTTCATTGATCATCTTAAGAGGTTCAAAAACGATAAACAAACAAATGGAGTTGTTCTTATAGGGGAAATAGGCGGTACTGCTGAGGAAGAGGCGGCAGAATATATAGAAAGTGAGTTTGGTAAACCTGTTGTGGCATTTATTGCCGGGCAAACAGCGCCGCCTGGAAGACGAATGGGCCATGCCGGTGCCATAATATCCGGGGGTAAGGGAAAGGCCTCGGATAAGATAAATGCCCTTAAGTCTCATGGCATAGCTGTTGCCCTTGATCTTGGGCGGTTAGGAAAAATAGCCAAGGGTGTATTCTAGGAGCCTGTCCGAGAATGCCCTTTTTCCTCAACTCTTTGTCATGCTCAAAAAATTATCCTCGGAATATCAACTATATACCTGCGGTAATTTTTTTCGCATTCCTCGATTTGAGAAAAAATTACTATTCTCGGATAGGCTCATAGTTGATATTAGCTTTTGTATTTGATACAGATTAACAAAAAATTAACTAAAGAGGTGCAAATATGTTTGGTCTTGGTATGCCTGAATTACTTATAATTTTGGTTATTATACTAATAATTTTTGGGGCAGGGAAGCTCCCTCAAATAGGAAAAGGATTAGGTCAGGGGATAAAAAATTTCAGGGAATCAACTTCATCAAAACCTGAAGAGATTCCCCCGGAAACTGGAGATAAGAAGGATTCTGAAAAGCCTGAATCTTAATAAATGAGTGAGCCCTTAAAATGGTATTTCGTCTTCACGTATGTCTGTTATTTCTCCAGGAGGAGGGCTGTCGTCAAAGGAATTAGATTGTCCGGATTTTTCTGCCCTGTCTAACATTTGCATTCCCTGTGCAATAATTTCCGTGGTCCACCTTTTATTACCATCCCTGTCGTCCCATGACCGTGTCTGCAGTCTTCCCTCAATATAGACCATGCTTCCTTTATGTAGATATTGCCCGCATATTTCAGCAAGTTTTCTCCAGACAACTATCCTATGCCATTCTGTTCTTTCTTGTTTTTCACCTTCTTTTGTTGCCCATTGTTCCGTAGTGGCCATTCTAAAGTTAGTAACCGCTGCGCCGCTTGGTGTATAACGTATTTCCGGGTCTGCCCCAAGATAACCTATCAAGATGACCTTATTTATGCTCGCCATAACCGACTCCATTTTAAGGGATTATTTACTCAATTCTATCACAAATACTAATAAAAGATAAATTAAATTCTATTTAAACGCCTTGTGCTTATCATCAATGTAATAGCAATTATCATAAAAAAGAGTATAGAAGCAAGGATTTTGGGATATTTAACCCCATAAATCAATGGCACAAGAGAAAACCTTGCAGCCGCTCTCAATGTTTTTGATCTGCCAATATAATCGGCAATAGGAGGGGAGAATTTATAGTAAAAATTTACAAATATTTTTCCCATTGAATTTTTTAATAAAACATTATCACGAAACTCCTTCAAGGTAACCACATGCTTCTCCATTGGGGAGCCATAAGCAGCCGTTGCTATAAAGCAATCGCTGTTGCCGCCGGATTCGGACTCGGTTGTAAATGACCATGTATAATCACCCAGTATGGGATTCCCACCAAGGTCTTTTACACCTTCAGTAATAGTTGCGCTATATCTGGTGTCATAATTCAGGGTTGATGATGGTTTAAATGTTGCTACATTCCCAATAGATAAAACTGTTCCTTCTGTGTTTATTGTACCGTCATTTACAAGGAATGTATCTGTTGTGGTAGTAGTGTGGTCTAATGCCCTTAGAAAGGTAGCGCTGATCGATGCATCTACAGGTACATCAACAGCATTATTAATGGGGTTTGTAGAGGTAATGTCAGTTTCTCCTTCTGAATCACCAGTATATACATCATCAAAATTTACCTTAATATAGCCTGACTTCCCTGAATCCGCATCTACACGGGATTCAAGCCAGCGTGATTTATCATATGGCTCGTATATGTCAGTGGCAATTTGATATCTTGAGCTTTCGTCATTGCATTTGAATATAAGCGATGAGCCTGTAAATTCTATGGAGAGAGTATAGTCCGTATTAAATTTTATAGGCGTAGTGAATTCCTTGTGAAAAAGATCCGTATACGAACTGAAGTCGGAGTTATCAAACCTGGTAACAGAGGCCACGGCCTTTAGGTTATCGTTATGGTCAAGGACAATCCAGTTTCTGGCAAGTACATTGCCAAGGTACTGACTGTAATAATACCCACTGCCGGGCCCATGGCTGTAGTTATAATACCAGCCGGCAATCCTTGCCCTTCCCATAGCTTCTTCAGAGATCCAGCTACTGCTCTTTATGTTAACTTTTGCCTCAAGATAATCAGGGCTTTCCTTTAACCTGTTTTCCGCTGTAATTGTATTACCGCTTGCCTGCACATTCATGCAAAGCCTGCCGTCATCTATCTCTAATACGCCCTCTATGTTTTGCCACTTCGTTTGATCAATGGGCATGACTTCAAAATTGTCATAGGCGGAAGAACCTTCGTTTATGTAAACCTTGTCAAAGAGAACAGACATATATCCCTTGCCGGAACCTCCACTGGCGTTTACTGCTGTAATGAAGTATTTAAGAGGATCTACGGCATCCCGTTGACGGTCAGGTGCTGTAAATGAATCAGTTATTTCATTCACGGTAAATTCAAAACCATTATCTCCGTCATATATAATTTCAACAGTGTAGGCCGTTTCATATTCCAGTGTTTCAGGGGGTATCAATGTGCCGGCGCCCTTTTCTTCCCATGATCCATTAACCATCTCTTTTACCGTCCAGAAGGCCTCCAAGCCATTGCCACGATCACCAATGTAAATAGCAGCTGCTACATTTCCATTATTTGGGGTATCTTCAGATGCCTCTTCAGATGATAAGGTGTTATAAAAGTAACCTTCTATCCCTGCCATGGAGTTTGTTCCATATCCTGTGTCCAAATTTGCTTCTATTACTGTAAGTTCGCACTCTACAGCATTGATAGATCCAGGATTTTGAAAAAGGATGGTCAGCGCCTTAGTTCCATCATTGGGGGTGTTGCTTATTTTTGAGATAAGTTTTTCCCTCACAGGGTCAACCTCTAAAACCGCCTCAGAGCCGCTCCATTTATTGTTATCAATCAATGTCCCTGAAAAATCATCATACAATGTTTTCCCAGCCCATACGTCAGGAAGAAAGATAAACAGGAAAACCATGGTTAAGAGTGCACTCGTATAATATTTAAATCTCATAATTACTTCCTTTCCTTTCCAATGCGAAGTTTTGTAGTAAAACAAATTGATATGCTTGTAAAAGGCTCTGTAACCGTTCAGGGGTTCAAAGGTTCAGGGGTTCAAAGGTTGCATTCTCATCATCATACGCCATTTTTCAAGCTTTTTTGTAAGGGAAACCCGACCGCTTCCACGTCCCCACAAATCTGGAACATTGCACTTGGCAATGATGTTAAAAAACCCGCATTTTTTATGAGCATTTCGGGGGTCCAATTTAAGTCTCTTTCCTAACCCTGAACCCTGAACGTTGAACCGCGAACGGTTAGGACAGTTTTCTGTTTACCCTTGGATTGCAACTCCCTAAATTCATTAAAATGAATTTCTTTCTCATTCAGAAAAATGCGGGGATTTTCTTTTTTAAAAAAATTAAAATTTAGAGGCCTAATGAACTCTTTAAGGTCTATTATTATTCCTTTTTGTAAAAGAATGGGGCCAATTTCCTGAGAAATGGTGTTAAACAATTTCAGGTGGATATAGCCAAGGGAACGGGTGTGATGATTTATATGTTCCCTAAAGGTGATAGTACCCCTGAAAGGGGCTAAATAACTATCTCTTCTCAAGGTTGCCCCTAAAAGACCAGGCATGGAAGCAGAGAGCGCTATAGTATCATAATTTTCGATTATGGCCTTATCAATATTATCTACAGGTTTACCGTTTAAAAATATTGTTGTTATTCTTTTATTAATATAGACTTTTTCAAGGTTAAGTTGCTCTAACAGCAAATCATTAACAGTGATGCCTACATTGACCTTTAGCAGAACTCCCTTTTGAAATAATGCAGGGCAAATTTTTACCACTGTATCCAAAGAAAGATGTATTTCAATTGAACTGAGTTTTTTCATAAAAAAATAAGGGAGAAGAGATACTATCTCCTCCCCCTTTAAAATGCGCTTAGAAGTTCCAGAATTCGTCTATTTCTTCGTCCTTTACCATAAATACATTATTGTGAGGCGCAAGGGCTTCTTGATACATAAACTCTGGAAGTCTGTCATCTTTGTTAGTAAAGCCGGCCTTTATATTAAAATTCCTTTCTGTTTTAAGAACATTTTTACCCAACTCTGTTACATCATCTGCAGTCAGGCTTAACCCATACTGGGCATTAAGCATTCTATAGATTGCCTCAAATGTCTCAGGCTGATCAAGGACAGGAAAGGCAGTAAATAAACATAGTCCGGTCGAGTCAAGCGCTGCCGAGGCAATCTGAAGATTCCTTGATAACTCTACCTGCCCCTCTGTTTTTAATGGATCTACATAGCCGCCTACCTTCATTATATTGGTAGCTATTGCGTAGCCGGCCGTATGATCCGCACCCATAGTAGATGTGGCATAGGTAACTCCAATACCCTGAATGGCCCTTGGATCATATGCAGGCATATTCTGACCTTTAACAGCAGGTACCCTTGTTACACCAAGAACCCTGCCAGTCACCACTGCGCCACTACCAATAATCTTGCCTATAGGTGTAGCATTTCTAATGTCTTGATCAAGAATTTTTATTGCCCTATCCCAATCACCAAAAGGAAGAAGCCCCCCTTCCATTGCAACAGCAAGGGTTCCACCGGTCTCAATGGTATCGAGGCCTATATCATCGCAAAGGTAGTCAAACTTTGCAATTGTATCGAGATTATCAATATCGCAATTAGCGCCAAATGCCCATATTGTTTCGTATTCAAGCCCTGAGGTCAGGTAATTTCCATCTTTGTCATTGTAGACATTAGAGCATCTTATTACGCATCCTGGGGAGCATGGGTGAGTTTCTTTCCCCTGTCTCTCCTGACAGTTCTTAGTGAGTTGTTCCCCACTAATCTTAGCGGCATTTTCAAAATTGCCGCTTGAGAAATTGCGAGTCGGAAAGCCGCCTGCCTCGTTAATAATATTGACTAAAACAGCAGTGCCATAGGTTGGAAGTCCCTCTCCAGTAACAGGATGCTTTAAAAGACCGTCAGTAAAGATTTTTGACCATTTCTTAAATTCGTCCTTATCCTTAATTTCAACACCAGGGCCCCCGGCATCATCCACCACAATTGCCTTTATGCCTTTTGAACCCATAACAGCGCCCTGGCCTCCCCTGCCAGCATGCCTTGTAGGTTTGTTGTCCATATCATTCACTGCAATACTGGCAGCGTTTAATTTTTGTTCCCCGGCGGGTCCAATTGAGATTATTCCCACCTTGCCGTATTTTTCTCTAATCCTTTCAACGGTCTCGTAATTGCCCAGGCCCTTATATTCATCTGCAGGAAGAATCTCGGCTTTATCCTTACTGATAAAAACCATTCTGAGTTTATCATCTTCTGGCTTACCCTCAAGAACTATGGCGCTATATCCCAGTCGAGCTATTTTTTGCGCAACAACGCCACCTGAATTTCCCTCCTTGATCCCACCGGTCAATGGGCTTTTGCAACCGAAATGACACCTCCCGCTGCTTGCTGCAATTGTGCCGGTAAGCAATCCTGGAGAGACAACAAGTTTATTATTCAGCCCAAGGGGATGACAAAGAGGAGGAACCTCTTTATCTATGATTGAAGACGTCAGTGCCCTTCCCCCAAGCCCTGCATATTCGCCTAATTCATCTGTCTTAAATGCCATATCACTCATATTAATTCTCAGAATTTTTCCCATGGTATGCCCTCCCTGATTTAATTATTTATACTAAACCATCTTTTTTATACCGTTAAAGTATATATTCTTTTCAATAATAAATCTACGGTTAAATAAATTTCTTAAAAATTATCGCCTATTTCTCTTCAGACCTCA
>JAYEMW010000270.1:0-2731 GCA_034718555.1 Thermodesulfobacteriota bacterium | reverse complement strand
GTGAACGAGCTACTCGGGCAGCTCAGAATTAATATGGATTTCTAAGCCGCCTGTACGGCGGTGAACGGATGATGTATTTACCGCGGATGCCCGATCCATTTCTAAGCCGCCTGTACGGCGGTGAACAGTAACATTACAATAAAAAAAATAAGCTGGAACAAGCAGTTAATAGAAATTGGCCCGAAAAACCAAAAAAAATAGTCAGGCAGCAACTTGTTGATAATAAAAGAGATTTTATCAGAGTGTTTTTTTTGGTTAAAATAATGGCACTGTGGTTGTATTACTCAGCCCATAACATAAATACAAGCCTGTTTGCGGCTGCTCCATTGCCTGTTTTTCAATAAATAATCGGAATCGATGTCCGTTTGTTTGGCTGGTCATATTAATATAAGGCAGTTTGCTGCACTGTTCTTCATAATCAGCAAAATAGGCCAAAGCCTGTTGCAATGTTTCCCCTTTACGTTTGACTCGCCGTCTAGCCAGCTTTTCCTTGTTGCCTTTAAGTTTAATATGCTTGAAGCAGGCATGCCCCATTAATCTTTCCGGAACAGGTTCAATCGGCTTCAAATGCACATAGTCACGAAGACGGTTCAGCCATTTCTCGCATTGCATGTCTTTCAATGATTGTTCATCTTCGGCAAACAGCCTCAGTTTTGTTCCGAGAAGAAATTCATCGGCGTTGTATTCAGGAAACGATACACCTACCATGGAGGCGTTTTCCTCATTCCTATTTTCCACCAAAGCAAGATGAATTTGTTGATAGAGCTTTTGCCAAATAAAATATGGGGTTATCTCTGCATTTGGCAGAAGAGATATTTCTTGATAATATTTCATCACTAATCCCCCTTGCCACCAAAAACGCCACCACGGATAAAATTAGCTACAACGAAATGCTTGTCTTCATCACTCACATTCTTTTTTTCATTTAACCAGTCAAGCATCAGCGTGTATAAATCATCTTTACTTTTCCTAAAGGCCTGCCCCATTTGGGTTACTGAACCATAAGGTTCGACTGCAATTGGGAAATCGGCCTTTTTATACCAGTTATCAATAGTTCTGATGGCGTTGCCGATTTTCACATTATGAATGGCAGCACATTTATTCAGTTGGAAAAGTATTTTTTTCTTATCTCCCATATTCATTTCTTGTGATGGAAAAACATGCTGGCCATTACCTAACTTGACATAAGCATCCACTTCAATAAAAGTAAAAGAACTATCTCCTGCTTTTAGACCTTTATAAATAATCTCTGCCAAACGTTGCAAGTCGGCATGGTCGGCATTTTCATCAAAATCGTTCAATGAAAAATCGTACGCATTGAAGCTAAGTCCTTCTGAGACATCTTCAGTTTTCGCATGTATAAAAATCTCTTCGGCACAGACCCGGTTACGCCATAAAAAACGACCGTTGGCAATATTGTATGCATAGCGGTCGGCAAGGGTCTGCAACCCACCTTCTTCTGCATCTTTGTATACTTTTACTTGCTGGCTGATTGGTTTTGCAAAGTCCGGATCATTACAGGCAAATGGTTTGCCTACATTACCGATAATTCTCAGGCTGAAACTCACTTTCAGGGTGTCTTTATCATGCGGCAGGTTGGCATCATCGCCTTCGGCGAGGTTAGCTTCATTTAATTCATCTGGTTTATTTCTATGTTCATATGAACTTTTTGTTCCTCGGTTTTTTCTTGTAGTTATAGGGATAGTTTTCCAGTCATCGTTTCGGACAGGGCCTTCTCCCCAGTTCCCTGCATACATAAGGGCATCGGACGTTTCCAGTTTACGTTCAAAGGCAAGTACTGAAGGTAATTTTATACTCATTTGTTTTCTCCTTGAGTTATGGTTAATTAGCTGTAAATGCTATCTTCTGTATCTTCAAATGACTCAACATGTTTATCTGTCCAGCCTGCTTGAGAATCAACTGTCTGTTTACACAGATACCAGTTCTCTTCATAGGGGTGGTAACGCCACAAACAATCCTGTAACTGCTTCAGGGTCTTGATATGATGAACACCTTGCCATTCGCCAATACTTTGTACTGATTCGACAAAGCAGACATCGGTTTTGTGATCACGCGTATTTTTAACTTCACGGTTTTTGTATACTTGGGAAATAGCCTTAAATCCCGTCATTATGGGCACTAAATAACCGGTTTCAGGTTTTGGCACATATTCCCAGTCAGCATCTGTTTTTTCGCTGGGTTCACAATAGCTTTGCCATTGTTTCAAAAGTTTTTTGTCTATTTTGTTTTTTTCAAGCTCCCCAAAGTAGACTTTTAATTGTTCAGGGACTTTCGTCTCTTCATAAGGTGTTTGCAGATGTTGTTGCCAGACTTCCAGAAGCTGGGCAAGCTGCGGCTTGCCTGGCTCCTTTTGAATTATTTTCAGCAAGTGCTTTGTAATTAAATCAGATACAGGCCGGGCTTTTTGTTTAAGCATTGAAAAATCCAGCCAGGCATCCAGCAATTCAGCATCAGGATTATTTCCTTTTAATTTTTGATAATGGCTCTCAAGGTATTGAGAACGATCCAACAGAACAAAACCCGGCAACAACCTACGAATAAGGCTTCTGACATCACTGCTGTTTCCCGGGCTATAAAGCTGGCTATCAGCAATATCAAGAATTGTTCCTCCTGCCAGCCGTTGCAGCAGACAGACCTTTTGTAGCCACTGTAAAAAGTCTTCTTCCCGATTGCCGATATTGCCATTGCACCCAATCAACAACGAAACCGT
>JAYEMW010000269.1:0-2731 GCA_034718555.1 Thermodesulfobacteriota bacterium | reverse complement strand
GTGCAGGATTCCAATCCCTCGATCTGCAATAAAATTTTATCGTCTATTCCAACCTTTTTAAGATGTCGGGCCGTGAGAGACGATTTTTTTGCGGTAATAACCCCGATTGTTTGATTCTTTTTCAACGTCTTTTGTATCAAAGGAATCTGCATCAGGCTGGAGGTAAATACGGGTACACTGACAGAATCTGCCAGCTCACCCTGAAAGAGAGCATTGAAACCACAACTTGTTGTAATTGCCCTTATACCTTCTTTTTCCATGAGCCGGGCTTCCCCTATCATAGCCCGAAGGGCACTCTGGCTTGGATTTTCTAAGATTGTATGAATATTGGCTCCCTTTACCCGACTATACTTTACAGGAAACTTAAATGTTTTCGGATTCGTACTGTTTCCCGGTAATTCTTCAAGTTGTTCCAAACCGCGTGGACAACCCTCTTCCTCCCAGCATAAAATGCCAATTAAAGGAGTTTCATAAAAAACACCTGAGCCAGTTAATTTTATATCTTTTGTCATACCGAATATTTTACAGATTTGAATTTTGTAGGATTAAAAATTCTTTTTATTATGATATTCTTACTTTCCGCATCTTGACTCAATTATTAGTTATAGATACAATAATGTCAAGAGGCTTTAGAATCGTTAAAATTTTATGTACATAGGAGGCTTTCTATGATTGAAAATATCACTATTATCGGCGCCGGAAACGGGGGCAAGGCGGCCGCAGCGGACCTAACACTTCAGGGCAAGTACGTTCGCCTTTTCGAATTTCCTGAATACCGAGGCAATGTTGAGGAAATCATGAAGACCCGCGGCCTGAAAGCCACCGGCGCGGTTGATGGACAGGCTACACTTGAACTGGTTACCTGCAATCTGGCTGAGGCATTGGAAGGCGCAGACACCGTAATGGTCTGTACCCAGGCATTGGCCCACAATCGGGTTGCACATGAACTCACCCCTTTGATTCGGCCTGAGCATCTTGTCATCCTTAATCCCGGATCCACTGGCGGATCCCTGCATTTTGCCCACGTCTTTCGTGAGTTTGGACTCAAGAAATTACCAACCTTTGTGGAGACGTCAACGCTGACCTACGGCTGCCGAGCAAAAAAGGCGATCGTGGATGTGTCGGTCAAGGTCAAACGCGTGCTGTATGGTACATTGCCTGCTCCAGATATAGATATCATTGGCCCAGAGTTAGAGGCACTCTATCCGGGACTTTGTCGCGGCGCAAGCGTCCTTGAGGCCGGTCTGAACAATGCAAACCCTGTTATTCATCCACCAATCACGATCCTGAATGCCGCACGTATTGAAATAGAAGGAGAAAATATGTTCTTCTATCGAGATGGTGTGTCCCCGTCCGTGGCAAACTTAATCAGGAAGCTGGATGAAGAAAGAATGGCCCTTCTCCGTTCCCTGGGCTATCCCGCACAACCTGACCCGGTAACATGTGTGGAACAAGGCTACGCTGCAAGCACGGATTACTATGAATGCTACAGGCATGGCCCCGGATTTCAAGACTTTCGTTTTCCAAACACACTTGATAACCGGTATTTCCACGAAGATATTGGCATGGGGCTGGTCATGCTTTGCTCCCTCGGTAAAATGCTTGACGTTCCAACCCCAACGTGCAGAGGGGTGGTATACATGGGAGAAATCCTTTCCAGCGTTGACTATTTTGGACTGGCCAGGCGAACTTTGGAGACACTGGGCTTAGGAGATTTAAGCGTGGACGAACTCAAATCGTTCCTTGAGACTGGAGAGACGCGGCGTGGCTAACAGTATTCGATTTTCACATAAGGAGATACCGTCAGGCGGGAAAGCGCAAAATATCCGAGTTGAAATGAAATCCGATCACCAACGCGCGGTGGTTGCGGTGACTCCGTGAGGTCGACTATCACATGATCCCTGCTTGATTCAACGACAGTTACGCCAGGAGAGAGGGGAAAGAGGTACTCTGGTTCAGTATCGAGCTGACCGAGCGAGAGAATGCCGAGCAGCCTGTCGCGCTTTTTAAATTCTATAAGCTCCGCGTCCAGGACAAATGTATCATTGTAGAAGCCTTCGATATGGCGCGGCCCAATGGATGATGAGATACCGAGCAGTATCGCCGTGCCTATTCGAAGTTGGTTAACCCCGCCCATGCTTTTTCCTTCAAGCGTGAGGTTGTGAAAAACGTTTGTTGATCCGCCGGAAACGATTGAGAGCGCAATGCCGCTTTCTTGTTCGATTTCTTTCGCCAACGCGACAAGGCGCTGCTGCGCTTCCATATGAAAATTTCCTTCGCTGCGATACGGGAAGTAAATACCAAGCCCCTCGAGCGTAAGCCCATCCATGGCCCGGACCTCGCGGCACACGTCTGACATGGCCTCGGGAGCAAACCCCTCGCGGCCCGTATCGAGATCCACCATCAGTATCACCCTGTGGCGCTTATCCACCCCTAAAGATTCCTTGGACAGGGCATTGAGCACTCCGAGGTCTGAGTTCAGGCTGATATCTGCGAGGTCTATGCATCGAAAAATTTCGCTTGGCGCCGGGGATCTAAGAAGGAGCATTGGTTCGTGGATGCCGGCACCTCGCATTCGGGCAATGTTGTAAAGTCGAGCATCACCCAGGAGGCTGTCCGAGAATGTCCTTTTTCCTCAACTCTTTGTCATGCTCAAAAAATTATCCTCGGAATATCAACCATATACCTGCGGTAATTTTTTTCGCATTCCTCGATTTGAGAAAAAATTACT
>JAYEMW010000268.1:0-2739 GCA_034718555.1 Thermodesulfobacteriota bacterium | reverse complement strand
TAACG
Source organism: Thermodesulfobacteriota bacterium (assembly GCA_034718555.1). Classification (GTDB taxonomy): domain Bacteria; phylum Desulfobacterota; class DSM-4660; order Desulfatiglandales; family B25-G16; genus M55B121. The sequence continues at coordinate 2,734 of JAYEMW010000268.1, read as the reverse complement.
GATATGGTGAAATACTTGTCCAGATGAATGTAGAGGATACCCGTCTTGGTGTGGCAGAGTATGTATATAAAAAACACGGCCTTGACACCATTGAATTAAAGTGGGGTCAAGGGGCCAAGTGTATTGGAGGGGAGATTAAGGTTGACAGCCTGGAAAGGGCCCAGGAATTGCAAAAAAGAGGCTACATTGTTACACCGGACCCATCCAACAGGGCCGTGCAGGAGTCCTTTAAAGACGGCGCCCTCAAAGAATTTGAACGGCACAGCAGACTTGGCTTTGTAAGCGAAGAAGGGTTTCTCTCCGAGGTTGAAAGATTAAGGGGGATTGGTTTTAAGAGAATAACCCTGAAGACAGGCGCCTATGGCCTTAGAGAATTGGCAATGGCCATTAATTGGAGTTCTAAGGCCAGGATTGATCTGCTCACAGTAGACGGATCAGGCGGCGGCACAGGCATGAGCCCCTGGAGAATGATGGAGGAATGGGGCATGCCGGCCATTTATCTCCATTCAGCGGCCTATGATTTTTGCAAAAAAATGGCTGACAAGGGAAGAAGGGCGCCTGATATAGCCTTTGCCGGTGGATTCAGTTCCGAGGACGGCATATTTAAGGGACTGGCCCTGGGTTCTCCCTTTGTAAAGGCCATATGCATGGGCCGGGCATTGATGATTCCAGGCATGGTAGGGAAAAATATAGACCTCTGGCTTAAAAACAATAAATTGCCGAAAACCGTAAGCAAATTCGGCTCTACTGTTGAGGAAATATTTGTTAATTATGAAATGGTCAAGGATATAGTAGGCCCTGATGAGATTAAAAATATTCCCCTTGGCGCCATTGGTATTTATAGTTTTAGTGATAAGATTGCTGTAGGCCTGCAACAGATGATGGCAGGATCCAGAAATTTTTCTCTCCCATTTATCTCGCGAGAAGATTTGATCTCCCTCACAGAGGAATGCTCAAAGGTTACAGGCATTCCCTATCTCATGGATGCCTACAGGGAAGAGGCAGAAGAGATTTTAAACAGCTAAGAGGGGTCAAGAGAGGGGCAGAGTAGCAAAGCCCTCCCTCCCTGTCCCGAGACCGTGACGGGATCGGGAGGCGCAACGTAATGAGGTTATTGTATATAACATTGGTTTTCCAAAAAATTTATATCAACCACCAAATATACAAGGCCAGGCCTGGACCAGGGATACATAGGCACAAAGAAAAGCCAATATATGAATAGCTTTGTGCCTATGACATTTTATACCTTTGCTACTTAAATCATCGGGTTTAGCCGATAGTGGTTGATTTTTTCTCTCATATTATTGGTTGTATCATTTTTCAAAAAAACCAGTGTGGTTTAGCTGATCATTTGCGTAATTTACTGGTAGGTTCGCTCATTACAATGAAAATTTTACACCATAATCTATTGTAGAATCCTTTTTATTTTATTAATGTTTCATGGCTAGTTTTTTGTAATGGTTGTTTTTTGCTGATTTTTGTCTTGACAATTGGCTACACCTTAGGTTTTATTTACTGAATTATCCATTATATTAAGGAAGGCCCAAAATGAGCGAAACTAAAATATCAGTAGTAATCCCCGCCTATAATGAAGCTCAAACAATAGGGAATATTGTAAAAAAAGTAAAGTCTCTTTACCCTGATTTTGAAATTATTGTAATCGATGATCACTCCGCAGATAATACAGCAGAGGTTGCAAGCAATGCAGGCGCTTCAGTCCACAGCCACCCCTACAATATTGGAAATGGCGCATCAATAAAGACCGGCATACGGGTTGCGTCTGGTGATATTTTTGTCTTTATGGATGCTGATGGCCAGCATGACCCAAAAAATATAGAAAAATTGATTGAGCATTTTCCAGAATTTGATATGGTTGTAGGGGATAGATCAAAAGGGAAAAATGCATCTATTGGTCGTAGTATGGCCAACAGGGTATACAATTGGTTGGCCACATATGTTGCAAATTTTCCCATACAAGACCTAACCTCTGGGTTTCGTGCAGTAAAATCAGATATTGCCAGAGATCTTTCATATCTATTACCTAACTCCTATTCGTACCCTACAACCCTGACATTGAGCGTTATTAAATGCGGTAGGGCTTTAAAATATATTCCTATTGATGGAAAAAGGCGAAAAAAAGGTGAAAGCAATATAAAGATACTCAAAGACGGCATAAGATTTTTTTTGATAATAATGAAAATTGCCACTTTCTATTCTCCTTTAAGAATTTTTCTCCCTGTTAGTTTTTTGATGTTTTCTTTAGGCATCTTAAACTATATTTATACATATATTTACTTGCATCGTTTTACCAATATGAGTATGCTTCTATTGACTACCTCTGTAATTATATTCTTGATAGGTCTTGTTTCAGAGCAGATTTCTCAGATGAGATTTGACAGAAGGAATTGAAGGAAATTCTTTTAATTGTAAACTAAAAACAGTTATTAATTCAATGCGGAAATCCCATCCTACCGATAGCCCCAAAAAGATTGCGATGTTAGGTTCTTTCCCACCACTCAGGGCGCTTAGCAGCTACTGTTTGGAACTTGCCTTAGCAATGTGTGAGTTAGGAAAGGTGAAATTTCTATCATTTAAGAAGATTTATCCATCCTTTCTCTATCCAGGGGGCGACCTGATGAACGATCACACTTTTCCTGTTGGAGGTCATGCCCGTCTAAAAGTAAAACGCCGGTTAACCTGGTATAACCCATTTACATGGATTAAAGAGGGATTA
>JAYEMW010000267.1:0-14043 GCA_034718555.1 Thermodesulfobacteriota bacterium | reverse complement strand
CAACATGCTGCCGGTAGAATATACGACAAGACTTTGCAGATTAAGATCCTGCATTTTTTCAACAGTACTCTTTAAACGTTTTTTAAATATTGAATTTGGAATTTTCAAACTCGGATCCTTTATTAAAAAAATATAACTTCACACCGATTACTCTAAAAATACGCGATCAGGATTATCTGTATCAAAAGCAGGAGCATATATCGATAGGATAACACATCCAAACCTCAGCGCATGAGGAACTCCCTTTGGAACAAAAAAAACATCGCCTTTTTTAAGATTTCGCTTTTCATCTCCTACGCAGTGACATCAGGCAACACCCTGATATTTTTGGTTTTTAAAATATCTATGGCATAACATTCAAGCATCTTCCTGGCCTGATAAACCTCTTGTAGGTCCTTCATTGATATGTTGGTGACCTTAGTTCCCCTTCTTGGAATATTCACAACTAATTGTTCATTTTCCAATATCCGAAATGTCTCTCGTATGGGAGGTCTGCTGATATTAAGGTATGAGGCCAAATCGGTTTCATTGATCCTTTGGCCCGCTGCCATTTCACCAGTGATAATTTGTTTCCTTAAATATTCGGTAGCAATGTTTGTTACAGTTTTAATTTCCATAGTCTACAAATTTCGTCTACAGTATACTGTATTCAGTAGCCTTAGCTTAAACAGATGTCAAGAAATATTTTTCCATAATTTCATTTTTTTAATCAGTCGATAGGGAAATAAGTTAAGAAATAAGATGAGTATTTTAAGAAGTGATTCGATCTGTGCGGTTAGCCATTAGCATTAAAAAGGGGTGGAAATTAGAGATTTTAGAGAACTTAATCAACAGACCAATGAGGTAAAGAGCATATTGAATAGTTTTATCCAAAAGCTAATCCCACTTGTCTTTGGCGGGACTAAAAGCTAACCGCACAGGTCGAAATAATTGTAACCGTTCACGGTTCAAAGGTTCAGGGGTTCAAAGGTTATATTCCTATCACCCTAAGCCATTTTGTAAGCGTTGTGTACATGAAAACCGATCAGCTTTCACATGCCCACAAACCTGGGACTTGATACTTGGCAATAATGTTGCAAAACCCGCATTCTTTACGAGCCTTTTTGGGATGCAATTTCAGTTTTTTCACTAACCCTGAACCCTGAACTTTGAACCTGTGAACGGTTACAAATAATTTACGACAAACTATCTGCCTACGAGTTCAATAATGCCTGCAGTGGCATTTACCCTGACATAATCACCTGTTTTGATGAGCTCAAACACATTCATCTCAGGATGATCCACGGTGGGGATCTCTGTTGTTATAACCGCACCGGATAATACCGGTTCACTTTCAAGACAAATGATAGCAGCGGGGGCCTTCCCGTTTTTCTTTGCAGTCCAAGCTGCAAAATCGCAGCCACTGGAGCCCTTTCCAGTGGTAAACACAAACACCTTGTTGACCAGGCTTTCCCCCTCCAATTGATGACGTGGCATGCATATCTGACCGGTAACCGGATTCAGGTCTCCCAGGAAGGCAAAGGGTCCGTTGTATACCACCGCCTTTCCTTCCGCTTGTCCGGCGCTAACCATATGGGCTCTTATTTCCATTTTGGCATCTTTCCTTCCCACTTCCCTGTTATGGCTGCATTCACACATTCTTCTTCAGTTCCGAAAAAGACACTAACACCACAGACAGAGGCTATGTAATGAGCGCTACGCGCTGAGTTTGTTGCCGCGCTCTTTGCCTGTTTATCGCCTGCAATATCGGCCCTGGTAAAGGGATTGGCAATAGAAGGACATGCAGGAAGGAAGTGACCACCTGCTTTCTCAATAACACCCGCCCACCCCTGTTGTCTTGCCAGTGTCTCAACCGGGGCCGAAGCTCCTATCAGCATAGTAGTTTTTAATGTTTTACCTTCCAACAGGGCGGCGATTCTTCCAATTTCATCTATTGTTGCATGGGGGCATCCAAAAGTTACATGCTCCACGGTATCATCCTCCCATACATTCAGCCGTTCCCAGGTTTCTTTCATCTCACGTTTTCCTACCCGAATTACCTGCTGCGGCTTGTTATTTCCCAAGGCCGCCTCTAATGTTGGCGCTTCCGGCGTGGTGCCAACGATATGGGCTAATGTAACGGCACCTGATGTGGGCATTGATATGACAAGGGCCCTTGCAAAATCAAACGGAAGATTCGGTGGCAGTCCTTTAACTGCTACAGGCTTGAAGCCTGGAACCTGACTTCCAATGTAGTAGCCCAAACAGTGATAATGCGCCATGGTCCAGTCTGATGTATCCAGAGCCTCCAGTTCAACCAGGTGGCCGGCATACCGGTTTTCAGGGATAACCAGACCCATCAGAGGGGTTCGACCGCATACTGCAGCAGCCAGAGATACAAGAATCCCCATTCTGTCTACCCTTGCCCCAAATAGGCTTGTTGTTGGCTACCTGCATGCAGCTTCCTGCCATAGGCACTATATCGCCCTTTCTGGGAAATATACCCAGAAGATACTCAGCACAGGTTTCAGTTCGCAGCCAACCTAACTCGAGGTATCTTTTTAGTTTTTCTTCATGCACCTTCTCCCAGTTACCAGCAAGACTCAAACCCCATTCCTTCCACTTCTCAGGTGAATCTGATATCAAAGAAATTGACAAGAGCAATAATTTTAATTTAGAATTAATAGAAATAACTACCGAAGATGAAAGGCCTTTAGGAAGCTTTGGCCTTCAGCCTTCAACCTAAATACATCCTAAAAAAGATGGCTAACTTTTCAGGGGAATACATCATGGCAAAAAATCTATTCGTTACCGCTACTGAAGCAAAAAGTGGAAAATCAGCTATCTCTCTTGGAGTAATTGAATTGTTGCTTAGAAATGTCGATAGAGTAGGCTTTTTCCGCCCGTTTATCAATGTGGATCCTGCCACACAGAAAAAAGATAATGATATCAATCTAATCTCCTCCTATCACAAATTGGGGATTCCCTACGATGAGATGTATGCCTATACAACGATTGAAGCAAATAACCTCATCACCCTCGGAAAACATGACGAGCTATTAGAGGGAATTGTAAATAAATACAAGTTAATAGAGAAAAACCATGATTTTGTTTTATGTGAAGGGACTGACTTTGTAGGTTCCTATTCAGCCTTTGAATTTGATGTTAACGCCGAGATTGCTAATAATCTGGGGGGCCCTGTTCTATTGGTTGCTAATGCATACAATAAGACCGTTGATGAAACCGTTCGATCTATAGAGGTTTCCCTTGAATCCTTGATTGATAAAGGATGCAAAGTTGTGGCTACGGTCATTAACAGGACGGCTCAGGAAAATGCAGGAGAAATTATAAACCGATTGAAAGGAAAATTACTGGATACGGGGCAATTAGTTTACACTATACCGGATGATAAATACCTTGGGGACCCGACTGTAAGGGAGATTGCCGAAATCCTGGATGCCGAGATTCTTTATGGCGAAGAAGAGTTGAGCAGACATGTTCATAGCTTTACTGTTGCGGCGATGCATCTAAATAACTTTCTAAAACGAATCGAACATGGCACGTTAATCATTACTCCCGGAGATAGGGCCGACGTTATTGTTGCCTGTCTTTCCGCGATATCATCCATGTCCATGCCAAACATTTCAGGTATCATGCTGACCGGAGGGCTGAAACCGGAAGAACCCATAGACAGATTAATCCGGGGATTCACCCATATGGTGCCCATCATCAGCGTCAAAGAGGATACGTTTCCAGCAACAAGAACAGTTGACAATGTCCATGCTGTTATATCCCCGGAGAACAGCCGTAAGATAACCAAAGTCCTGGAAGTGTTTGAAAAAAATGTCAATACGGAGGAGTTAGGTGAAAAAATCATAAAGACGCAGACCGGCATCGTCACTCCGAAAATGTTTGAATATGGATTGCTCCAAAAGGCACGAGCAAACAGGCAGCATATTGTGTTGCCTGAAGGTGAAGACGAAAGAATATTGCGGGCCGCTGAAATACTACTCCGCCGTAAAGTTGTAGATATAACTCTTCTCGGCAATGAGCAGGAAATTCAAAAGAAGATTACCCAGATGGGGTTGCATATGGATGGAGTTAATATCATCGAGATAGAGAAGAGCAGTTTTTTTGACGATTATATCCAGACCTATTATGATCTAAGAAAAGAGAAAGGCATCACAAGAGAAATTGCCGGGGATATTATGAGCGACCTTAACTTCTTCGGAACAATGATGGTCTATAAGGGCCATGCCGACGGGCTGGTTTCCGGAGCAGTTCATACTACGCAGGCCACCATCCGTCCTGCCTTTGAAATCATAAAAACAAAACCGGGTTTTTCCATTGTGTCCAGCGTATTTCTTATGTGCATGAAGGACAGGGTTCTCGTCTATGGAGACTGCGCGGTGAATCCCGATCCAAATGCAAAAAGACTCGCTGAAATCGCCATTAACTCTGCAAAGACGGCAAAGATTTTTGGTATAGAATCCAGGGTAGCTATGCTTTCCTATTCAACAGGCGAATCGGGTAAGGGAGAAGACGTTGAAAAAGTACGGGAGGCAACCAGAATCGCCATGGAGATGTCTAAAAGATTGGATATTGATCTTAAATTAGAGGGACCCATACAATATGATGCAGCGGTTGATCCTGGCGTGGCAAGGATCAAGATGCCTGATAGTGAAGTTGCGGGCAGGGCCACTGTATTCATCTTTCCTGACCTGAACACCGGAAATAACACTTACAAGGCGGTTCAGAGATCATCCAAGGCTGTTGCCATAGGCCCTATTCTTCAGGGACTCAACAGCCCGGTTAATGATCTGAGTCGCGGTTGTACGGTTCCGGATATAGTCAATACAGTAGCAATAACAGCAATTCAGGCCCAGGCGGAGAAAAAATTGCTTTGAAAATATTGGTCATCAATACGGGAAGCTCGTCAATAAAGTACCGGTTGTTCCACATGGACTCTCACAGGGTCCTGGCCTCCGGCCTAGCGGAAAAAATCGGTGAATCCTCCGGTATGCTTACACATAAGGTGTATATTGAAGGAGATAAAACCCTGGAAAAGGAGTGGGCCGGATTGATTCCCAACCACAGGGAGGGTCTCACCCGGATCGTGAATCTGTTGCTCAACCCGGAATACGGGGTAATCCGGGACAAATCCGAAATCACAGCAGTGGGTCACCGCGTTGTCCATGGCGGAGAAACATTCAAGGCCCCAGCAATAATTGATGAAGGAGTGATATCTGCAATCAAAAAGAATATCCCCCTGGCACCGCTGCATAATCCCCCCAATTTGACGGGAATCGAGGTTGCCGGGAATATTTTCCCGGATTCTCCCCAAGTGGCGGTATTTGATACTGCTTTTCACCAGACAATACCGCAGAGGGCATTTCTGTATGCCCTACCCTATGAATTATACGAAAAACACGGAGTTCGGAGGTATGGTTTCCACGGGACATCCCACTCTTACGTTGCAGGGAAAGCCGCATATTATCTTGGGCAGCCTCTTGGTAAATTAAATCTGATCACAATGCATCTGGGGAATGGCGCCAGCATTGCCGCCATAAAGAATGGCAGGTGCATTGATACCTCCATGGGCATGACCCCGCTGGAAGGGCTGGTAATGGGAACACGATCCGGAGATGTGGATCCAGCGCTTCCCTTTTTTCTGGCAGACCACCTGGAAATGACCCTTGATGAAATTGATGAGATTTTAAACAAAGAAAGCGGTCTCAAAGGAATTTGTGGAACAAATGACATGAGGGAGGTGCTAAAGAAAAAAAGTTCCGGTGATGAACAGTCAAATATTGCCCTTGAGGTCTACATTTACAGGATAAAGAAGTACATCGGGGCCTACCTGGCGATACTGGAAAGCCTGGATGGCCTTATTTTTACGGCAGGGATCGGGGAAAATTCCCCGGATGTTCGTGAACTTTGTTGCAGGGGATTAAGCAGGTATGGTATAGAGATTGATCCGGAAAAAAACCGAGCCAGGCAAACGGGGATCAGGGAAATCAACCCTGCGGACAGCCGGGTTAAAATTCTGGTTATACCCACCAACGAGGAATTAAAAATCGCCCAGGAAACGGAAAAGGTCATTGGCCGGTTGAATAAACCCTGATGAAGGACAGAAAACCTCCTAAAAAACTCAAGTTAAAATTATCAATTAGCAATTTAAAATTATCAATTAAAATAGGCAGCTATAGAACTTATGAGCTTCTTTCATATATAAGTCTGAAGCGGGTTATTTGCTGAATAGCAATGAAAGAAAAAAATGAAAAGTAAAAGGACTGGAGATAGTGAAAGTAGAAGAAATCTCGTCAAAAAATGAGATAAAAGACACCAACGTCAGGCAATCCTTTGAAACCACCAATACCGTTCATAACAAAGAACCTGACTATGAAAGACCTCCCATCAGCATCCCGGTCGAGGCCCGTGAACGTATATTTTCACGCATGAGCTTTATTTACGGCGAGGCTGCGGCAATGGCCAAAATGCCTGAACTGGAACGAATTCTCAAAGTGTATTACGCCCATAAGCCGGAAAAAATGATCCGAAAGGGACAGGAGATTGACCCGGAAAAGAGGTTCACCGAAAAAGATGTTATTCTCATAACCTACGGCGACCTCCTGCAGGGTGAAGAGCGTTCACCTTTATCCAACCTGGCCCGATTCTGCGATACCTACCTCGAAGGGACCATTAACACCCTGCACCTTCTCCCCTTCTTTCCTTACTCCTCGGACAGGGGCTTTTCTATAATTAACTTTGAGACAGTGGATCCCCATCTGGGAACCTGGGATGATATTGAGGACCTGGAGGGCCGTTACCAGCTCATGTTTGACGGGGTCTTCAACCACGTGTCATCCAAAAGCCGGTGGTTCCAGGAATTCTTAGACGGTAATCCTTATTACTTGGACTTTTTTATAAGCTTTATTTCCCCGGCCGATCTAACCTCGGAGCAACGTAGGATAATCTTTCGCCCCAGGACCTCCGACATACTCACAGAGTTCCATACAATCAACGGCCCATCCTATGTCTGGACTACCTTTTCCAAAGATCAGATTGACCTGAATTACACCAATCCTGATGTCCTGATTCGGATCATTGAGATCCTGCTCATGTATGTACGCCACGGTGCGGATATTATTCGCCTGGATGCCGTTACTTATCTCTGGGCAGAACCTGGAACACGCTGTGTGCACCTGGACCAGACACATGAAATTATCAAGCTCTTTCGCGATGTCCTAAATGTTGTGGCGCCCGGGGTGGCATTGATAACAGAGACCAATGTCCCCCATGAAGAAAATATCTCCTATTTCGGTAACGGTAATGACGAGGCGCAAATGGTGTACAATTTTGCCCTACCTCCCCTTGTTCTCTACACCTTTTACTCGGAAAACGCCACAGCCCTTTCCAAGTGGGCCAAGACCCTCAAGACCCCTTCCAAGACCACAACCTTTTTCAACTTCCTGGATTCCCATGACGGCATCGGGGTCATGGCTGTAAAGGATATCCTTGATAAATCGGAAATCGACTTCATTATTGATAAGGCAAGAGAGCATGACGGATACGTCTCTTTTAAGACAGACGAAGATGGTGCCGAGATCCCTTATGAGATCAACATAACCTGGTTCAGCGCCCTCAACCGCGAGGACAGTGGGGAGGACATTGCTTTTCAGGTAAAGCGTTTTGTTGCATCCAGAATCATTGCACTAATTCTTAAGGGTGTGCCGGGTATTTACCTCAATAGTCTGATAGGAACAAGCAATGACATTGAAGCGGTACAGGCGACCGAATCGAAGCGTGATATAAATCGAACCATAACAGATGTCAGGGCCATTACCGAGGCTCTCAAAGATCCCCTCTCCAAGATATCGCGTATCGGGAGAGAATTAGGAAGGCTCATTACCATTCGAACAAAAAAACGTGCATTTCATCCACATGGGGAGCAAAAGATCTTAATGATATCGCCTGATACCTTTACGGTATTGAGAACATCCCCGGAAGAGGAACAGCAAATCTTAAGTCTGATAAATATAACAAGTAAGGTTTGTCATATAGAGATTCCCCTTTCAGAGGTCGGGTCCGATGAGATATACTGGTATGATATTGTAAGCGAAATGGAATGGATGGCCGATGATAAAAAGCTTTTTCTGACCTTGCAGCCTTACGACATCATCTGGCTTGAGCCTATGAGGCTGTGAGCTCAAGGCCGAACGGCAGAGTCGAATGGAAAACTGTTAGATCACTTCAGCCTTCAGCCTTTAACCTAAATACCTGAGTTACCAATTAATCAGATCATTGCATTGAAAAAAGCATTGATTCCGTCTTTGACATCATACAGATAGTCCTTCATATCATCTATATCTTTCTCTTTCATATTCAATGCTTTTAGATCCGCGTCCCGGAGTTCAAGGTGCATAGGCGGAACTTCATCTTTCGAATCAAGCTCATGAGACAATGCATCAGCGATTCGAAGCATTGCAACATCTGTAGTGTTTGGCCCTTCCTGCTTTTCTGTTTGGTGGTGAAAGGCTATAGGATTGCTGATTACCTTAGGGAATCTCCACCTCTCTAAGAGCATAGCTCCAACCTCACCATGGTCGAAGCCGATTACATTGCGCTCGGCTAAATAAAAATCTGTCTTTTTCAGATCATGAGCCTCTTCCAATGCCTGTTCGAAAAGCTCACTAAAAAACTGATCCAAGACAACCATGCCTATATCGTGGAGTAGACCAACAATAAAAAGATACTCATGGCTATCCCCCTGGCCGAACCTTTTGCCCAATTCTTTCATCACCGTCGCTACTGCGACACTATGAAACCATAATTCCTTCCGTGAAAAACAGAAAGATTTTTTACCCCCGGGCAGGCTGCGGAAAACTCCAATGGATAAGGCCAGGGATTTGACCAGGTTAAAGCCAAGGAGTACCACGGCCCTTTCCAGGTCCGTTATGCCTTGTGGAAATCCGTAATAGGCGGAATTTGCAACTTTCAGGATTTTAGATGTCAGTGCGGGATCCCGTGAAATGGCATCGGTTATGTCTGAGGCGTCACTGGTAGAGCTTTCCGTTAGATTCAAAAGCTTTGGAACCACTGTGGGGAGTGTCGGCAGTTCATCTATCTTTGAATAGATTTTTGCTCGCAGCTCATTTTTCTCCATCGATTCCACCTTTTTTTAATAGATGAGAACACAACCTTTTAATCCCGCTGTAAGCGGGAAACCTTTGAACCCAACTCCTGGGCTGGAAACTGAGGTTTGTGTCAAACATATTGCACCATTATACGCTATAAATTACGAGGTCTGTACAAGTTGTCTTTATTGCCAACTACTTTACCGACAGCTTTTGATATGCCTCCTGTATATCCTTAAATTTCTTCTCCGCCAAATCCTTAAACTCATCTCCGAGATGATCAACCTTGTCAGGATGGTATTTTAAGGCCATTTTTCTGTAAGCGATCTTAATTTCATCTGCCGAGGCATTTCTATTTACCCCCAGGATTTTGTATGGGTCAGGACTTGAAAATCTGTTATTCCTTTCTGTAGAGCCTTGACTTTCCTGGTAAGCCTTTTCTTGCCTCCCTCCCCTTTCCTGTTGACTGGCCCTTTCATATCTTTCTCTTTCAAACTTTTCCCTGGCCTTGGCCGGCTTGTGTATAAAATGATACCAATAAAGTGCCCCTAATATTATCAAATCATCAATCCAGCCAAGGCCTACAAAAAAATCAGGCAACAGGTCGTAAGGCCAGATTGCATACAGTATTGGAATTAGATAGATCAGTATTTTCACTTCAAAAAACTTTTAGTCAAAGGTTACTTTTGTGCCTACACTGTTCAGCGCAAAGGATGAAGGAAATTCCTCTGAAAATTTTTTTATAGCGTTCCATCCTGTACAGTGCATCGGCGTTATAAGCTTAGGCTCCATCTTCTTGAATTCGTTGATTGTTTCTTCTATTATAGGCTCAAATATAGGTCCTGATAAATGAAAACCCCCTAATACACCGTAAAGTTTGTCAATTTTTGTTATCTTTTTGGAATAAAGGACGGTATTAATAATGCCGGCGTGCGCACATCCGGATATAACTACAAGCCCCTTCCCCTTAACATTTACCGCAATGGCCTGATCGTCCAATATAGGATCATGCTCAATTTTTCCATCCCTTTCAAGGGAGGCATTTGGAAGTCCCTTCTCAAAATTTGTAATCCTCTCCACTTGCCCTGTCACCATTATCATGTCGTTTGCCAACAAATAAGGTGATTTATTTTCAATTATATCAATTCCTGCAGAACGCATTTCTTCTCTTTTAAGGGTTTGCGGAAATTTAATTTTTCTTCCGTCATCAAGCCCAAAAAAACGAGGGGAAACAAAGGCATCAGGATGAACTATCAAGGGGATTGACCGCCCTATAGCATCAACTACGGGATACAGGGCGCCGGTATGATCCATGTGCCCATGACTAAGAACAATAGCCTCTATGTTTTTTGGATCTATGTTCAGGAGTTTCATATTATGAGGCACACCAATATTTGTATACCCGCAATCAAAGAGAATAGTGCGGGATGTGTCGCCCTTTTTTACCGTAAGCAAAAGAGATAGCCCGTGTTCCGCTAAAAGCGCATCAGCGGGGATATCACCGCCTATTGCCAGGGGAGGCCTTGTGACTCCCGGTGAGTTCCTGAGAAGAACGTCTACGTAGTTGTCCATTAGGGTAGTCACCTCAAGGGAGTCCACCTCAGTTATATTATTGTTTATTTTATTTGTCATTTTTTCCCTCTATTAAAATTTATAATTAACCCTGATTCCAGGAAAATATATCATCACTGTCAAAATCAGGGGTTAAATGATCCTTAGTTTGAAATGGGCTTGGCTGTGTATAAACATTTTCAAACCCTAATTTCTCAGCCTTATCCAAAACAGCAGTATACTCCTCTGCAAAAATACCCCTGTTTATATCCTCCGGCAGTTCGTTGCATGGGCGGTACTGGCTCATAAGGCTTAGGCATACTTCATTTGAGAGATTTCCAGCGATCCATTCCAATATTTCACATGACTCCTCTGCATGATTAGGTAAAACCAAATGTCTTATAAGTAAACCCTTTTTTGCATTCCCCTCATCGTCCAGTTCAAGTTTTCCCACCTGCTTATACATTTCTTTTATTGCCATAGCTGCCTTTTCAGGATAATCAGGGGCCTTGGAGAATCTAAGGGCCGTATCTTTATCGAAATACTTAAAATCAGGCAAATATACGTCTATAATCCCATCAAGCTTAGAGATCGTCTCAAAGGAATCATAAGCGCTTGTATTATAAACTATAGGGATTGTGAGACCAAGCTCAAAGGCCTTTTTTAATGCCTCAAGAATTGGAATTATAACATGTGTAGGTGTAACAAGGTTAATATTTAGGGCTTTTCTTTTTTGCAGGGAAACAAAGGCAGATGCCAGTTTTTCTGTAGAAACAGGGGACCCACTGATCTGCCAGCTAATCTGATAATTCTGGCAAAAAATACACTTCAAATTACAACCACTAAAAAAGACGGTTCCCGAGCCTGAAAGGGAAGATTTTGTTTTTAGATTTTCATTATAATCATAATAACCGCTCAGGCACGGTTCCTCCCCAAAATGAAGGCTATAGTTTGATATGACAGGCAATGCACCAACCCCGCAAACACCAATTTCGCCCTTATATCTATTTACATGGCATCTCCTCGGACACAGACTGCAATCAAAGATGTTTTCTTCGAGATCATTGAGTGCATTATTTATCAAATCTATTTTTTTATCCATTTTACCATTAATTGATATTATTTAAAAAATAATAGTCAAATTAAAGAGTTAGACATTACAGATGATAAACTGGATAAAAGTTCCAAAACCCTTTGCGCTATATCCGGTTCTAATGTTCCCACCCCACAAGCAGGTGTAAGGATTGACCGCTCAGATATGGTATTTCTGCTAATTCCCCAATCATGAAGTCTGTCAAGACCCTTTTCTAAACGTTTTCTAAGGTCAACAACCGTTTCTTTTCCTGTATATGAGGTTGTAGGCACTATGCCCCATGCAATTGTACCGCCATTGTCTAAAAAGTCTAATATTTCTTTTTTGTAAAGTAAAAAATAATCCATATAATCAAATGCATCAAAATTTACTATATCAATGCCTGTTTCAATTATCATGGACCAGTCAGTATTACCACAGCAATGTATACCTGTTAATGTATCAGTTCGTGACCTTAAATAATCTATAATCTCTCTTATGAATGCAACAACATCCCCTCTTTGTATAGGTGTAAAGGCTGAACCGAAGCCGGAAAGATACGGTTCATCAATAAAAATAATAGTTTCCCTTTTTGCCGTAGACATTTTTTTAACCGCCCACAGCGCCTTAATAGCCAATCCTTTTATTATAACATCCATAATTTCATTATTGTACAGGGCGGTTTTACCTGTTTTATCGATAAGACTTCCCGCAAAGGTAACAGGACCCACTATTTGGCCCTTAATAAATGAACCGGAACTATCTGCTTTATTATCAATTAATTCTAAAAGTTTAAATATACCTGCTGCGTATTCGGGGGTAAATGCAAAGTAGCCTGTGTCTTCAGACATAAAATGCTCGTAGAAAGAGGTTAGTTCACTATGACTATCATCAGAAGGGTTTATATAGATGGATTTTTTCTCCGTATTTATTTTAATAAGAGGCAAACCTTCGCTTGCCTGTATAGACATGTCTTCAAAGAGATTTTTTTTCACAAATTGAGGCCAGAATGGGATATTTGGAAAGTTTTTAAGGATATCCCTGCATGTCCCGTCTATATTTAAAAATGGCACACTACCGACTCCTGTAGCGAGAAAGTTAAAGGAAATATTTTCTTTCAATTTTGACCCCGCCCTACTCTTTCGATATATTCTCTTGTTCGAGTGTCTATTTTTACCAAATCACCTACATTTACGAAAAGCGGTACCTGAACAACGCCGCCTGATTCAAGAGTAGCAGGTTTACTCCCTCCGGATGCAGTGTTTCCCTTTACACCTGGTTCTGTTTCTGTGACTTCAAGGTCAATGAATTTAGGCAACTCAATATCCATTATTTTATTGTTGTAAATGAGCACGTTAACGTTTGTATTCTCTTTTAAAAACAGCTTATTTTCTTTTAACTGCTCACCTGTTAAAAAAATCTGTTCAAACGTCTCATTGTCCATAAAATAAAAATCACCTTTGTCCTTGTAGAGGTACTGCATCTCCTTTTCCTGAATGTTTGGTTGGCCAACCTTTTCTCCAGCCCTGAATGTTTTTTCAAGTACCTGTCCTGTTACCATGTTTTTCATCTTAGTTCTTACAAACGCCCCCCCCTTCCCAGGCTTGACATGCAAGAACTCTATAATTATAAAGGGCTTTTCATCTAATTCTATCTTTAACCCCGTTCTGAAATCTGATGTTGAATACATTTATATTTATTCTCCTTTTGTATATTTTTAAGGATTTAAAGCTCTCCTCTTCTCTATTACTTCAAGCCATTTTTCCATAGTCCCGATCATTTTTAATTTTTTTTCTTTAATACTCTCCTTTCCGCTCTCCTCCACCTCTTGGGGCTCATTCATATTTTCCAATTCATTCAGTCTGGTTCTATATTGCCGATCATCCGGGAATGCCTTAACAATCTCTTTATATATATTAACAGCCTCTTCTATTTCTCCCTGCTTGAAATAAATTTCTGCCATTGTAGGAGTTAACAGAACAGATTTTTCCTCTCCAAGATTAGCGTTAAGCTCGGATAAAAGATCCTTTGCCTCCTTATCTTCCGGGCAATGAGCTGAATATAATTTTAATGACTTTATTGCCTCTTCAAACCTGCCTTCCCTTTTAAGAAGCTCAGCTTGTAGTTTATATATTTCCGATAACTTATTAATTTTCAAACATATATTATCTATTTCGCTTTCAGCAAGCCCAGCGTACCCCTGCTCAAGATATGTCTCTGCCAAAAGTCCCCTGATAGCAATATCGTCAGGGGAAAATTCCAAAGATTTAAGGCAGGCCTTAATTACACTCCCTGTCTTTCCCT
>JAYEMW010000266.1:0-14104 GCA_034718555.1 Thermodesulfobacteriota bacterium | reverse complement strand
CCTATTCTGGTTTCATCACCAATAGTACAGCCATAGAGGTTAATAAAATGGTTCAGCTTTACATTTTTTCCTAATACAACGTCGGAGGCGATTATTTTGCTGTCCATTGCATCTCCTTGAAGGTATTAAAACAGGTTGTAAGGAATAACTCGGAGGCTGTCCGAGAATAGTAATTTTTTCTCAAATCGAGGAATGCGAAGAAAAATTACCGCAGGTATATAGTTGATATTCCGAGGATAATTTTTTGAGCATGACAAAGAGTTGAGGAAAAAGGACATTCTCGGACAGGCTCCTATGTTAGCCTATCTCAATTGGGGTGCCATTTTTTTTAAGAGATTCCTTGGATGCAGCGAGAATTTTAACTACCTCAATTCCGGCAGCCCCGTTTGTAATAGGTTCCTCGCCGTTTTTAATGCAGTTTACAAAGTGCTGCGCACCAAACTTAAGGGCCTCATGATCTTTTAGCTTGGGAGCATACATATCACCCAACCGATATTGAACCTTTAAATGGTAGTGCTCCTCTTTGGTTTCATAAAGATCTACTCCTTTATCATAGATCTTTACCTTTTCACTTGGATCATTGTCATTATAAAAAATCATTTTCGAGGTTCCACAGATAAAAGTATCCCTTACCTTTACAGGTGAAAGCCAGCTAACATTGATGTGTGCTATGAGCTTGTTTTCCATATAGATCGTGAGGAGGGCTTTAGGCACAATGGTGTCTCCGTAGAAATGAGACCCTGTGGCAGATACTGCAAGCTTTTTAGCCGGCATAAGATAATCCATAATGGATATGTCATGTGGGGCAAGGTCCCATATTACATCAACATCCTGTTGGAAGAGGCCAAGATTTGCCCGTGTGGAATCGTAGTAAATCAGATCACCCAGATCACCTTTGCCTATCAGTTCCTTCATCTTGGCAACTGCGCCTGTATAAACGAAGGTATGGTCTACAAAAAGGACTTTATTCTTTTTCTGTGCAAGCTCTGCTATTTCCTCTCCCTGTTCAACATTTTCCGTCATTGGCTTTTCGATCCACAAATGTTTTCCAGAGAGTAGAGCATTTTTCGCCAGATCAAAATGTGTGGAGACTGGTGTGGCTACAGCCACTGCGTCAAGGTTTTTGTTTTTAAAAATGTCTTCCGGGTTTTTCGTTAATGTTGTTTGAGGATAGAGCATGCCGGCTTTTTCAAGCCGGTCTGGAGAAAAATCGCAAATAATGGCAAGCTCAAGGTCAGGATTTGCATCAAAATTCCGGGCCAGGTTTGGCCCCCAGTAGCCATATCCTATTAGTCCTATCTTAATCATAGCAAACTCCTTTTTTAATTCATAAATTGATTGATGTATTCTGCAACATATTCTATCTGCTCACGTGTTAATTGCGGATACATGGGTAAAGAAAGCAGCCTTTCGCTTAGGTTTTCGGCAACAGGAAAATCCCCTTTTTTATACCCTAAGCGCTCGTAAGCCTTTTGTAGGTGCAAAGGGACCGGATAATGAAGCCCTGTCGCTATCCCATTATCACCAAGGAATTTTTGAAGCCCATCTCTATTTTCTAATAGGATGACGTAAAGATGATAAACGGATTGGGCAAATTTCTCTTCAATAGTTAATGCTACACCCGGGATATTCCCAAGCAGTTCATTGTAAAGAGAGGCATTATGACGTCGAGCCTTGTTCCACTCATCGATCCTTTTCAGTTTTATGCGCAGTACACCAGCCTGGATAGCATCAAGACGTCCGTTATAGCCCTCCAACTGGTGGTAGTATTTCTTAATTTGTCCATGATCCCTTATCATCTTGATTTTATTTGCTATGTCCTCATCCCGTGTAACAATTGCGCCTCCTTCTCCGTATGCACCGAGGTTTTTTCCCGGATAAAAGCTGAAGCATCCAACTCGTCCTAAAGAGCCTGCCTTTTTGCCTTTATATAGCGCTCCGTGTGCCTGACAGGAGTCCTCAATGACTTCAAGGTTATATTTTTTTCCAATATCCAGGACAGGTTCCATATCAGCAGGCTGGCCATATAAGTGAACAGGGATAATAGCTTTTGTCCTTTCCGTTATTTTATCCTCTATCTGTGAGATATCAATTTCAGATGTGCTCTGATAAACATCCACAAAAACAGGGGTCGCGCCTACCTGGGAAATAGCCTCGGTAGTTGCAATAAAGGTATTAGGCACGGTAATCACTTCGTCTCCGGATCCAACTCCGAGAGACATAAGGGCAAAACGAAGAGCGTCAGTACCTGAATTTACTCCCACACAGTAGTCTGTATCACAAAAATCCGCAAATTCAGTTTCAAAGCCGGAGACCTGAGGACCTCCAACAAAGGCCGTATTTTCCATAACTTCTTTGACCATTGGAAGCACTTCGTTTTCGATTTCTTTGTGTTGAATTTTTAGATCAAGAAAAGGTATTTGCATAGTTAAATTCCTCCTTGTGTTAAGTGGCTGACTAATGTTTTCACTGGTCCTTCAAAACATGCATGATGCTGTGAATCAGATTGTGATACTTTTTGATTTCCTTGTAAATGTCCATAGCCATGTGTTCGTTATATACGTGTGAGGTCATATTACGTGCCTGCAGGAGGGTGAGCCATCCTTCTTCATCCTTTATCCAGCCTATTTTGAATGCCTCCTTGAGACACGTTTTTGGAGAATAACTTGAAATTCCCTGGTCTTCTAAATAGACCTTTAATGTCTTCCATGTTAATTCAAAGGTAAATTCAAAGCGCTGTATTGTGCCATCTATGGCCAGCTCTTGCTCAAGGGGAATTCTAAGGGCATCTTGAAGCCTACCATAAGCATGTTCCAATTGCCCGAGTAATTCACTTTTTTTCATATATAACCTTTACCGTCTTCAGCGCTTCCTTTGAAAAACCATCTTTTCTATCTGTAAAATCAACTACCTGTATTGTATATAACGTATTGATTTGATCAATAACGTCATTCAATTTTCCTAACTGCAATAAGCTTAGTTTCCTTTCCAAAAGAACCCCTATGTCAATATCACAAAATGGGTTCTTGTTATCCTGTCTCGCCCGTGAACCAAATAGAAAGATTTTCTTCACATTTGGCTCAACGCCTACTATAGATGATATAATTTTTTCTTTGTGAGGAATCTTAATGATAGAGAAGATCATCTAATCTACTACTGAATATCCTCTATGGCTCAGGGCCTTTGACAGGGTCAATTGTGCCTCTAATTCTCCGTGAACAAGCTTGATCCTTTTTGGTTTTTTCCCCATTGATTCCACCCATTGAATAAGCCCTTTTTGGTCTGCATGGGCGGAATATCCTGTAAGGGTATGAATGCCGGCCTTGATGTCAATCCTTTTTCCATCGAGATAGACGTACCCATTAGGCCTTTTGCCGTATTTTATTATTTTTCTTCCTAATGTTTCTGCAGCCTGGTATCCTACAAAAAATATATCATTTTTTCCTTCATTGAGCCCAAATGCAAGATGGTCTAAAATCCTTCCTCCAGTGCACATTCCGCTGCCTGCTATAATAATTGCAGGCCCGGCCATATCTATCAGCCCATTATGGCTTTTGTAGTTTTTTACAGCGTAAAGGCGGGCAAAGTCTATTGGATGGTCTCCGTGCGAGTAGATTTCTTTTGCCTCCTTATCCCAGTATTCGGAAAGACGCGAATATATCTCCGTGATTTCAAGTCCAAGGGGGGAGTCTATAAATACTGACGGCCGATGGTCTTTACTCAGGGACGGAAAGACTTGCTCATATTCGGGATCCGAAAAAAGCCTGTCTATTTCATAGATTAACTCCTGTGTGCGGCCTAATGCAAAGGCCGGTATAAATACCTTGCCTCTATCAGACAGGGCCCTTGTTAAAGCATCCCCAAGCCTTTGGACACGTTGATGTCTGTCTTCATGAAGCCTGTCACCGTAAGTAGATTCAAGAATCAGCAGGTCCGCTCCCTCGGCTTTATCAGGATCAGGCAATATAGGGGTATCAGTCGCACCAAGATCTCCCGAAAAAAGCACGGATCTTCCTGATTCCTTTTCTGTGAAGCGGATGAAGCACGATCCGAGAATATGCCCTGCACATCCAAGTTTAAATTTTATGCCCTTCCGGAGGTCAAATTCCTGGTTGTATTCAAAGCCCCATGATAGATTGTTTATAGTTTGACTGAGCGCAGTGATTCTGCTTTCTGATAAACTCAGGAATCCCATGGCATCCCTGAGCATGGGTATGATTAAGGCCTTTGTTGGGTGGGTAGTAATTATTTCCCCATGAAAGCCCCTTTTAACAAGCTCCGGTAAACGGCCGATATGGTCTATATGAGCATGGGTCAGAAAGAGAAAGTCCAATTCCCGTGGTTTAACAGGCCATTTCTCAATTGGAATAACGTGATCCCTGCCCTGGGGTATGCCGCAGTCCACCATTATATTTAAACCATTTACCTGCATCAGGTGGCATGAGCCGGTTACAGTATGTTCTGCGCCAAGGTGGGTTATTTGTGGAAATTCGCGGTTCAATTTGTTAAGTGAACTTTGTACAGCTCCGCCCCTTAAGTTACATGGAAAAAATTAATAAACAATTTTGGCATCCTTGATTTATCTATTTACATTTTTTTTAAAAAGGCATGTATTTTTTGCCTAATCCAGGATGCCGAAACTGGAAATTTGAAATTAGAAAATAGTCCCGCAGGGCGGGATTGGAAATTTAAAGGTCTCGTAAAAAGTCGTTACTCCGTTAAAAATCTAAGTCCAGAGTCTTTTGTAACTATCTGAATAAACTGGATTCCGGCTTTCGCCGGAATGACGGAAATAGGTAGTTTTCGACTTTTTATGGGACCATAAAATTTGGCCTCATGTTTTTGTACTGTTGACCTCTGGTCCCTGAATCCTGACCTCTGGCCCCTGACCCCTACTTATAATATCTACTGTAGTATCTGTTATAGGCCTTGTATGACGTGCTGGAACCGTTAAAGACTATGCCTATGATTTTTTGCCTGCCGATGTTTTCAACGGTCTGTAAAATTGCTGCCTGAGGGGTCTTGCCATTCATAACTACCAGGATTACACCGTCAACATGATTGGCTATGGTGTTGGTTTCAGCCGTCAACTGGCTCGGTGGGGCATCGAGAATAATAAACCTGTCCTGATACCTATTTTTGGCCTCATTTATGAAAAGTTCCATCTTTTTTGATGATAATAGTTCAACAGGGTTAGACGGCTGCTTCCCTGCTAACAAAAGGGTCAGTTTTTTTATATTTGTTTTGATCAGAATTTCCGGCATTTCTTTTTCCCCCTGAAGGTGTTCACAAAGCCCGTAAGGATTTTCAATACCAAACATCTCATGGATGGATGGACGTCGGAGATCGGAATCTATAAGCAAGACATTTTCATTAAGTCCCATTGCAAAACTTATGGCAAGGTTGGAGGAAACGAATGTTTTTCCCTCGCCTGGGAATGCGCTTGTTACCATTATAGCCTTTGGAGCGGTCCTGTTTTTATCATAAAGAATTGTCCCGCGGATTATTTTAAATGCCTCGGCAGTGATAGAATGAGGCGCTAACAGCGAGAGAAGTTTATCACTGGAGCGGTGTTCTTTGATCAGCTCTTTGGAAGACACTATTCCCCGTTCTTCGGATTTTATAAGGTTATTTTCCGATTCGTATTGTCCTGCCCCATAGTCTACCTTTTCGGACATATACTTATCTAATGCATCTGATATTTTTCCCATAATATTATTTCAACTATTCCTGGTTTATTTTAACCTTCACCTTGTTAGATTTTTGCAAAGCTCTATTTCCCCCTGTTAGCTTCCCTGGAGAAATTTGAGGAGAGGTAGAAGAAACGTCCTTTGATAAATTAGAATCTTTACTAAAGTGGGCTCCATAGAAGTCCCTTAATGTTGCTATTTGCCTCTTGCCGATGCTGGTATATGAACCTGCGATTAACAGGATAGCTAAAATCAAAATGAGTATTGCCGCCTTAAGGGCTAACCTTCTCGGCTTAATTTGTTTTAGACCTTCACTTGGTTTTTCAGTGGTTTCCTCTATGAAAAAGGTTTCTGCAGGATGCATGTCATTATAGCACTCTTGAATCATGTTTGCCGAGATATTTTTTTTTGTTTTAGAGTAGCCAAGAAGAAGGGCATTGTCACAGAGGCTATTTATGTTTCTCGGGATCCCGCTTGAATATTGATGAATAAGACTGATGGCGTCTTTGGAGAAGAGCTTACCGCTTTTTGAGCCGACTGCCTGTAATCGGCCTTTAATGTATTCTTCGGTTTCTGATAAATTTAAGGGGTTTATATGATATTTCATATTAATGCGCTGAAGGAGAGACCTGCATCTGTTATTGTTCAATTTATTATTTAATATGGGCTGGCCTATTAGAAATATGTGTATGAGTCTTTTTCCATTTATTTCCATGTTAGAGAGAAGGCGGATTTCCTCTAACAACCTGAATGACAAATCCTGGGCCTCATCAATAATTAAAAAGGCATTTTGCTGCCTGCCGAGAAATATTTTTAGTAGGGCCTCTATCTGAATCAGGAGAAACCCCTTGGATTTAGACTGTCTCTTAAGACCTAATTTATAGGCAGTATAGGCCAAAAAGTCCTCGGGAGATAGAATGGGGTTTGAAATAAAGGCGCACTTTACCGTAGGGTCCAGTTTTTTGAGCAGCGATCGGACGATAGTTGTTTTACCGGTGCCCGCCTCACCTGTAAGCAGCACAAAGCCTTTTTTTTCTATAATTCCATAGGTAAGCAGGGACAACGCCTCTTTATGGGCCTTGCCCAGATAGAGGAAACCGGGAGATGTTGAAAGGCTGAATGGTCTTTCTTTTAAATTGTAAAAAGAGGTGTACATTTTGGTATCCTTCATGACAAGCCAAAATTATTTTATCCCGCGACACGCGAGATTGATTTTGTATCTTGGCATTGAAATTTGAAATTGGAAACTTGAAATTTGTCGAAGATCCCGCCAAGCTAAGAAACTGGAAAAACACAATCGTGTAAATGTGTTATCTAATTTCCAGGTAACTTCTCAATAAGTCCGGGCTGTTTTAGAAAAAATCCCCCTCACTCCCCCTTTTCAATCCGCCAAAAATACTGGCGGATAAAAGGGGGAAGCTATAGTAGGAATATCCTGCCTTATCGAGAAGTTACCTTCCCAGTTTCCAGTTTCAACTTTTTAATTTCTAGTTTCAAATTTCAAGTTTCCAGCTTGACATTCTGAATTAAGGGAAATTCCTGACCCCAGGCCTCTGACCCCTGACTGCTGATCCATCATAAAATCTTTGCCCATATTTTATTAATGAATTGGATAGTAGGCTCAATCCCCTTGACGGATACGACCGTAAGGGCGCATAAGATTAAAATTGCAAATACCAGGGACAGGATACTTATTATTTTTTTTCTCTTTTTCTTTCTGAGCTCAACGGCATTATAGGTAAGAGGAATACTGGCCAGTACAGGTAATTGAAGTACATTTTCTACTTCATTAGGCCCCCTGAATGATGTATCGAGGGTCTCTCTAAAATAGGCCAGGCCAAATCCAAGGGCAAGTCCCAGGCCTATACTCATAAGAAATATCCTTATTATGTCCGGCTTGAACGGCCTTTCCGGAGGTTTTGCCGGGTCTATTATTCTGAATTGCTCTCCTTTCTGTTTCTTTTCCATGTTTACTGCGAGCTCTGCCTCTAATTTGCGGGAAAGAAGAGAGTTATAAGTTTCCCTTATATTATCATAATCTCTTTTTAAGGACATAAGCTCCTGTTCCAGTTTTGGTGTGTTCTCTACCCTAATTTGATATCTCTTCATTTGAGAACGCAACTGGATTTCCTCGTCCTTGAAATTTTTTATCTGAATATCTATTTCTCTCAGTTGTTTTAATAGTTTTTTTTCCGTCTCTGATGTTTTTGATATATTTTTGCTTTCATCAGAGGCCATCTTTTCTTTAGCTTCTCTTTCTTTGGCTTCTTTAGCCTCTAATTCTGCGATTTTTTCCTTCATACGAATAACATTTGGGTGTTTTTGTGTATATCTCGCCTCCAGGGCAGCCAATTGGGACATCATCTTGCTGAGTGTGGCTGGTTCGTCGCTATCTTTTTCATTATTTACTGAAACTGATAGTCGTTTTTTTAATTCACGGGCCTCTGTAATTTGTTGCTGAATTAATATTTTTCTGTTTCTTGACTCCCTCAGGTTTTCCTGATTGGTAATTATCTGCTGTTGTATCCTCTCCAAAATTCTCAAATTTGTTTCTAATTGTTCAGGCAGCCCACCCATATGTTTCTTGCGATAATCCTTCAGACCCTCTTCCTTTTCCATGAGTCTCTTTCTTATAGTTGCCAGCTCATCTGTCAGGAATTCAGAGGTACCTATTGCCTGATCTTCCCGTAGTTTAAGATTTTCATTTATAAAATAAGAGGAGAGTGCATTGGCAATTTTTGCAATTTGCCGGGGGTCTTTTCCTGTGAAAAAGATTTCAAACGAATTGGTCTCATGTCTGCTTGCCTTTGAAACCTTTACTGCTATCCTTCTTCGAAGATCCTGAATTTTATCTTCCATAAACATATTTTTTCCAGAATCCTTATAAAGATTGAAATTTTTGATAATCTTTTCCAGATTGGACCAGCTTTTTATCTGCTGCGTTATTGTACGGATTCTGTCTTCAAGGTCGCTTGATATGATTTGACGGATATATTCGGATGGTACCTTCTGTCGCTGAATCAGTATAAGTGTGCTTGTCTTATATACCTTAGGGAGTTCAAAGTTGAGGATATCGCCAACTAAGATTGACAGGAGTAAGGGAATGATAATCCACCATATCCTTCGGATGGCAATTTCTTTATATTTCTCTATCTCAAATTTTTCTGATGTTTCTATGACTCGCTCCGAATAAAAAATTAGTTACCGTCACCATCTATAAAGTTTTTTAACAGTAAGGGACAGCATTATGCGGTTGTCTGTAAAATCTTCCATGTCAACATCATCATCCCGTTGTGCGTATTTATAGTCAAGAGAAAGGGAAAACCACCGGAAAAAGTCTAAATTTAAACCGCAATTCCCCCGCAATGTTTGCCACCTTCTGTCATCTGCATCTTTATCCTGCCTGAAGGATGCGTCTGCATGAACCCTTAAGTTTTTCAAAAGGAGGTAATCAAGCCTTGTGTCAGTACTCCAGAAACGGATGAAACCCCTTCTCTCGGCATCCAGGTAGGATTCATCCCACCCACCCCTGCCGGCGATTTTGAAGCTTCCCTTCTTGAAATTATTAATCATCGATATATTATAGTTATACCCCAATTCATCGTCTATTTCTTCATTAACTTGATTGAAAATTCCACCTCCTAATATAAATGACATATCTCTGGTAATAGAATATCCAAATCCAAGGTCCCCTTCATGCACTGCATAGTTTTCCGTTAGGCCGTCAAAGTTTCGGTTGGTAAAGTTATAGCTCATTGATCCCCATCTGTGGGGCCTGAAAAAGTATGTATATTTAATGCCTGCCGAGTTTCCATTGTAATCATCTCCTGAAGTTAGATTATCATCCCTGGAAAAGGCCGCATCAGTAAAATCATAGCTTAATTCAATGCTGTTTTTTACATTAAACCAGTAGGTTATGCCGGCAGATGGATTTTGTATCTCACCATCATCTAATGATGTGTCTTCATTCTCTAACAGGCTATGCATGTACCCAATAGATACATTATTTTTTGACCCAAACCGGTAATCAAGGTTGGCGTTGCCGATATTACGCCTGTAGACGTTTCTTGTCCTTCTGATTCCTTCAACATCCTCTGTTGTCTCTAATGGTTCTTCAGACCGAGTGTATGTATCAGATAGGCTAAATCGGAAATATTTTGTAATATTTTGGCTGAAGGAGAGGGCGCCTGCATGCCTTACCGTGTTGTTTTCATTGTACTCATTATACCATACCCAGGTAGGGGAATAGTCAAGGCTCAGGGAGGTGTTTAATGAAGAAATATTCAGGTTCAGACCAGGCGATGCATAAATCATATAGTCTGACTTTTCATCTATATTATCGAGATAAATATTATCATCAAACTCCTGATTCAATGATATTCTGGGGGTAATTTCAGTACGATATTCAGCAAGAGCGCTAAAGGACAAGAAGGAAAAAGGTAAAAAAATGAAGGTTATAATAGCGTATTTAATAAATTTTATCATAAAATACCCTCGGGTTTAATTATCATCGTAATCCACCTGTTGATCTGGTTATTCACGCTTTGTTATGCGGGAAGATGAGAGACCATTTTTCACCACCCGCTTCGCTTGAGACACTGAGAGCACAGAGGGATTATTATTTTTCTCCAATCATTCACGCCGAGGCGTGACTGAATAAGCTTTAACCATCTATAGGTCTCCCTAAGTTTCTTTAATGAAATTCTTGCCCTTGTTTTTGTCTTTCATTCAATATTCGATGTTGAATGTTGGATGTTCGATGTTCATTCGTCCTTTGGGGACTCCGCAGCCTGGGCTTCACCATGGTTTGGATAAGGTGAAGTTCCCGATCTTAACAATTGGCCCGCTACATGGTTACCTGCTTTGGTATTTGGTAGCTATTCAACGACCTTTATGATTCGCACCGAATACTCGAGCAGTCTTTCTTCCAGGTCATATGTTTTTTTCTTCATCTTTTCCCATTCAATATTCGATGTTGGACGTTTCCCGCTGGTAGCGGGATTCGATGTTCATTCTTTTCAGTCCGTCCTGGGCAAAAACAACTTAGCGCTTATGCCCCTGACCTCTGACCCCTGGTGTCTATGGCACAATAATGGTGTCGCCGGGTTCAAGCAATATATTTTGTTCAAGGTTTTCACCGGACATAACCTTATTGTAATCAAAGAGAATCACTGATTCTTTTCCATCGGATCTTCGTATTATGCGAATACTGTCTTTATCCGCCCATTCCTCAAGCCCCCCTGTAACGGCTAATGCCTGAAGCACGGTCATATCCGGGCTTAGCGGATAGGTGCCCGGGCGTTTAATCTTGCCTATGATGTAGAACTTTTTGCTGTGCGATTCAACAAGGATTACTGTTACCTCCGGGTTTTTAGTATATGTTTTTAACTTCTTTGTCAATAAACTTTGCAGACCCTTTGTGCTGATGCCTGCTGCCTGTATATCTCCAATTAAGGGCAGGGTTATTTTTCCGTCCGGCCTAACAAGTACCTGCCGAGAGAAATTCGGCTCTTCCCATACCTGTATTTCAAGGACATCCATGGTTCCGATTATATAGGGAAAACCAAAAACCGGCTTTTCTTTGGTTTTTCCGCCGGCGTACTGTGATTCATCCGAGGCAACGGATATGTTAATAGACACTAACACTAAAAATAATAGAGAAAACAGCAAGACCCTTGCAATCTTTTTTTCCCCGTTTTTCATATTTTTAATCCTCCAATTGACAATTTTGTAATACTGTTACCTTAATCCAAGGTTTTCCATCTTGTAAAAGAGGGCCTTGTAGCTTATCTTAAGGGCATTGGCAGTCTTGACCTTGTTTCCCCCTGTTAGTTTGAGCACATGGGAGATTAGTTTTTTTTCAATATATTCCGATGCCTCAGACTTTAAAACTTTAAGGGGTATAACCTTTTTGCCGTCAGGCATAAATCTTAGGTTTCCCCCTTGTAGCGAATTATCATCAGGGTATTTGTCGGATCTGAAAAACATCTGTGATTTTATCTCGTCCCAGTCCCCAAATACCATTAATTTTTGAATAACATTAGACAATTCCCGCACATTCCCAGGCCAGGCGTATTTGGAAAAAAAATCCATTATGTCTTTATCAATAACAACATCCTCTGATATATCTAAATCAGTCTTGTATTTTTCCACAAAATATTCAATAAGAAGGGGTATATCCTCCTGCCTTTCCCGCAAAGATGGGACGTTAATTTTTATGACATTAAGGCGGTAATAAAGATCCTCCCTGAACCTCCCCTCCTTTAAATCACGCTCCAGATCGTGATTAGTTGCAGTAATTACCCAGTTGTCTACCCGGACGTCTTCACCGCCTATCCTGGAAAACTCGCCGCTTTGAAGGACCTGCAAAAGTTTTGCCTGCAGGTTTGAAGGCATATCTCCAATCTCGTCCAAGAAGATGACACCGCCGGAGGCAACGTCAAACTTCCCAGGTTTGAATCGTGTTGCGCCGGTGAAAGAGCCCTTTTCATAGCCAAAAAGTTCACTCTCCAATAATTCGGCAGGCAGGGCAGCGCAATTAACCTTTACAAATTTTTTATCCCTCCTGTCAGAGGCATTATGCAGCTCTCTGGCGACAATATCCTTACCAACGCCGGTCTCTCCAAATATAATTACACTAAGGGCGCTGTCCGCTACTACCTTTATAAGTTCCTTTATCTCCCTTATTTTTGGGCTGTTTCCTATAAATTGTACATCCATCAGGGAACCCGGTCAAGTTTGATTATTTTCGGATATGATATTTTTGTATATTGTAATTATAAAGTATGTAAAGTCTTACCACTTTTTTATGAAATAGGCAATATAGAATTCAAAAAGATATTTCTCTGGTTTCTGGTTTCTGGTTTCTGGTTTCTGGTTTCTGGTTTCTGGTTTCTGGTTTCTGGTTTCTGGTTTCTGGTTTCTGGTTTCTGGTTTCTGGTTTCTGGTTTCTGGTTTCTCACTTAATACAATTTATTAATAATTGCAAGTTATTTATTGATTTTATCTTAACTTTTTTAACTTTTGGTATAATTAAGCATATAATACCTTAAAATGAATTAAATTAAGAGGAATAATTTTTACCGCCCGCTTCGCTCGAGTTCGCAGAGTGCGCGGAGAAGAAAATACAAAGCTTTGAAATCGTTCAGCCGTCTATTTTTGACAGGATTAACAAGATGAACTGGATTTTATGTTTGCTTTATATGATTTATATGAACGGTTACAGTTTTATTATCCTTAATCCGGCAATGGATGCCAGTTCAGATTGCCTGTTATCGAATGTCATGAATTGCTCGGCCCTGATTGATAATGCTGAAGCCACATGTAAAATATCCAGTGACCTTGACGCTGTTTTTGCTGTGTGGGTTTTTGATAAACCAACTGCATTATTAAATATATCAGCCCAGTCTATTTGAGGACGATAATAGACACCCCTGAGTTCATGTTCTGTAAATCTTGTCATAATAAGACGTATATCACCTTCCGAAATTTCAGACCTGTATCTTTTAAGATTGATGGCATTTACAAACTCTAATTCATGAATTCCCGTCAGGGGGATAGCCTCGTT
Source organism: Thermodesulfobacteriota bacterium (assembly GCA_034718555.1). Classification (GTDB taxonomy): domain Bacteria; phylum Desulfobacterota; class DSM-4660; order Desulfatiglandales; family B25-G16; genus M55B121. Next base: position 847 of record JAYEMW010000266.1, on the reverse strand, counting down.
GTTTTTTTTAATCCATCTTGATACATCAAAAGAATGAATTTCTTTTACGTAGAGTTTAACCATCACACTGGTATCGATGTAGAGCACTTAAAATCTATCCTCCCTTCCTTCAGTAACTAATTTACTTACAGATTTACCCTTTAATTTAATGGCCTGGCCGTAGAAATCAGGCCAATCAATTATATCCTTTGGACCTAATGAACTTATTCTTGCTATAGGCTGACCTCTTTTGGTTATGGTTATTTCTTCACCATTGCTTATATTTCTTAGAATTTTAGCAAAGTTTTTCTGTATTTGCCCAACAGTTGCAGTTTTCATATTTTTCACCTTTGTATTTTATTTACGCATATTATATACGTAATCAATGGTTATTGTCAAATATATTTATTTCCTCCGTGCCCTCCGTGCCTCTGTGGTGAATCCCGCTAAAGAGGTATTTTGACAGCAGGTGATCGCTCATTCGCGAAGCGATGACGCTTTTTAAACGAGCGAGTCGCTCGTTTAAAATGTCTCTTAATGTCTGCGTGTGTCCGCGGCTAAAAAAAGAAGAAGAAACTCTGTGCCCTCTGTGCCTCTGTGCTTGCCCGCCTATCTTTGTGGCGGGGTGAATAATGACTTTGATTTCCACAAAGTGGTAAAATTTTACATAGTTTTAATACCATCCCCTTTTTAATAAAGCCCATCATTTTATCTCACCTTGTAAGTAGCTGATATATCACAGGAATATCCCGCAATATAATTTTATTAATAATGTTCAATGTGGCACAGGACTTGCTTTATATTTTAGACAGGATTTACAGGATTTACAGGATACAAAAAAATCTTGTTAATCTTGTTAATCCTGTCA
>JAYEMW010000265.1:0-14119 GCA_034718555.1 Thermodesulfobacteriota bacterium | reverse complement strand
TTGAATATGAGACGGAAAAAAGGCACTATGCCCATGTTGACTGCCCAGGTCATGCGGATTATATCAAAAACATGATTACAGGAGCAGCCCAGATGGACGGAGCTATCTTGGTAGTAGGCGCGGATGATGGACCTATGCCCCAGACCAGGGAGCATATTCTATTGGCCAGACAGGTTGGTGTTCCAAGTATTGTTGTATTTCTAAACAAGACCGACATGGTTGATGACAAGGAGCTCATAGAATTAGTTGACTTAGAGATGAGGGAGCTTCTCGATAAATATGAGTTCCCAGGTGAAGATACGCCAATAATACATGGTTCAGCCCTTAAGGCGCTGGAATGTGGTTGCGGAAAGAGGGAATGTCCTAACTGTGGGCCTATCTTAGAGCTTATGGATGCCATTGATGACTTTGTGCCGGAGCCTGTCAGGGATACGGAAAAACCATTTTTAATGCCCATAGAAGACGTATTTACCATATCGGGTCGTGGCACAGTGGTTACCGGAAGAGTAGAAAGAGGCATAATAAAGGTCAGTGAAGATGTAGAGATTGTTGGAATCAAGGATACCAAAAAAACAGTGTGCACGGGAGTTGAGATGTTCAGAAAGATCCTTGATGAAGGCCAGGCTGGTGATAATATAGGGGTATTACTCAGGGGAATTAAAAGAGAAGAAGTGGAAAGAGGGCAGGTTGTAGCGCACCCAGGCTCCATAAAACCCCACACCAAATTCAAGGCGGAATCCTATATACTCGCAAAGGAAGAAGGAGGAAGACACACCCCATTCTTTCATGGTTACAGACCTCAGTTCTATTTTAGAACGACTGATGTAACAGGTGTAGTTACATTGCCCGAGGGAGTAGAGATGGTTATGCCTGGAGATAATGTCTCCCTGGAAGTAAATTTAATAACCCCTATAGCCATGGAAAAGGAACTACGCTTTGCCATCCGGGAAGGCGGCAGGACAGTTGGCGCAGGTGTAATAAGCGACATAATTGAGTAAGAGATATTGATATGAGAGATATTATCACTTTGGGCTGTACGGTATGTAAGCGCAAGAATTATACAACCACTAAAAACAAAAAGAGAACCACGGATAAGTTACAGTTTAAGAAGTATTGTCCGTTTTGCCAGACACACACTTTACATAAAGAGGTAAAGTAGAGACTTGTTTATGCAGGCCAGTAGCTCTAACGGTTAGAGCACCGGACTCCAAATCCGGGTGCTGGGGGTTCGAATCCCTCCTGGCCTGCCATTTTTTAAAAAATTTAAACAAAGTAATTTTTTAACTAATGAACCAATGAGGCGGGTCGAACAAAACCTAAGACTAAGAGGGGCAAATGATCTGTGACTATCTGCCTTTAAATAGGAATGGCTTGCTGAATTGGTTTATAAAAAATCTAAGTGGATTATGAAAAAAACAAAAATTAGCAGAAAAAAGAATATTAATAAGAAAAAAATTTCAAAACCAACTGCAAGCAGACAGAAACAGGTAAGGGTTCAGAAGGCTACAACCTCGGAAAAGGTTAACAAACAAACAGGGCCGGCAAAGAAAGATGCCCATAAGAAAATAGAGAACGGAATATCCGGGCCAAAGAAATATTTCTCAATAGTACGCCAATTTTTGCTTGATTCCAAAATGGAGCTTAAAAAGGTAACATGGCCAACGAAAAAGGAACTTCTCTCTGTAACTGCAGTAGTTATAGTTTTAGTATTTTTTATTGCATTTTTTTTAGGGTTGGTCGACTTTGGTCTGGTAAAGATTATAAAGAATATAGTTGGATAAATAATCGACGGAAATAAGGTGCTTGTGTGGAATTAAAATGGTATATAGTTCATACCTATTCTGGATTTGAGAACAGGGTAAAGTTGGCCTTAGAAGAGAAAATCAAATCTTTCGGAAAAGAGGATTTTTTTGGACAAATAATAGTGCCTACTGAAAAGGTAGTAGAATTGGTTAAGGGAAAGAAAAAGACATCTTCCCGGAAATTTTATCCTGGTTACATAATGATACAAATGGCGTTGACTGATGAAACATGGCATATGGTACAAGACACTGATAAGGCAACCGGGTTTTTAGGCGGAAAGACTAAGCCTGTTCCAATATCTGAGAATGAGGCCAAGGGAGTATTGAGCAGGATGAAGGATGGGGAAGAGAAACCTAAACCGAAATTTTACTTCGAACAAGGTGATGAAGTTAGGGTTATTGACGGCCCGTTTAGCAGTTTCAACGGACTTGTGGAAGAGGTGAAACCGGATAAAAGTAAGCTCAGGGTTTTAATAAGTATTTTTGGGCGTTCAACACCAGTTGAGCTTGATTTTGTTCAGGTTGCAAAAATATAACGGAAATTAAGGCTTGTGTGGTTTTTTTAAATACCTATGCTTTTGAGGATAGTTTGGTTATCTTCGGCGTAAACTGTTTACTTGAAGGGAAAATGGCATGGCAAAAAAGGTTAGTACAACGATTAAATTACAGGTAAGGGCAGGACAAGCAAATCCTTCTCCACCGGTTGGGCCGGCATTGGGGCAACATGGCGTAAATATTATGGAGTTCTGCAAGGCCTTTAATTCGAGGACTCAGGATAAAGAAGGTATAATTATACCAGTTATCATCACTGTTTATGTAGATAAATCCTTTTCTTTTGTAACGAAAACTCCACCGGCATCTGTTTTGCTCAAGCAGGCGGCAAATATAGCTAAGGGCTCTCCTGATCCAAAGAGAGAAAAAATTGGGTCTGTGACGAAAATGCAGGTGGAGGAAATTGCCAAGCAGAAATATGAAGATCTGAGCGCAATCGATTTACCCGGTGCCTTAAAGATAATCGAGGGAACTGCCAGGAGTATGGGAATAGTAGTAAAGAATTGATAGAATAATTAAATTTCAGGGAAGTGATATTATGTCGAAGAGAGGGCAGAAATATATAGAGAAGTATGAAGAAATTGATAGCTCCAAAAAGTACAGCTTTGAGGAGGCTATCAAGTTAGCTTTAAGCACTTCATATGTAAATTTTAATGCATCCGTGGATGTAGCAATTAGGTTAGGTGTTGATCCAAGACATTCCGATCAAATGGTAAGGGGAGCAGCATCTCTTCCTCATGGAATAGGCAAAGATGTTAGGGTAGTTGTCTTTGCTAAAGGGGAAAAAGAAAAGGAGGCAATGGAGGCAGGAGCAGATCTTGTTGGCGCTGAAGATCTTGCAGAGAAGATCCAGGGCGGGTGGCTTGAATTTGACAAAACCGTTGCTACACCGGACATGATGGGAGTAGCGGGTAAATTGGGGCGTATTTTAGGACCCCGGGGAATGATGCCGAATGCAAAGCTTGGCACTGTGACCTTTGATGTGGCCAAGGCTGTAGCTGAATTGAAGGCGGGCAAAATCGATTTTAGAGTGGAAAAGGCAGGCATAGTTCAAACATCGGTTGGAAGAGTATCTTTTGGGGAAGAAAAAATCCTTCAAAATATTAAATATTTTTTAGACATAATCTTAAAGCTAAAGCCTGCGTCCAGCAAGGGAGCATATATGAAAAGTATTTCTATATCTACTACTATGGGCCCAGGTATTAAAGTGGATACAACATCTGTAAAGGATTTAGTAAAATAGTTAAAATTACTCAGCACCAAAAGAAGAGGGGAGGTGGTTTTTTGTCCTTAGATAGGGAGAAAAAAAAAGAGATTGTAGAAGGCCTCAGAAAAGCGCTCGACGGCTCTGAGGGAACCTTTCTTGTTAATTACCAGGGATTAGATGTTGAAACTTTGGCAAAACTGAGACACCAGCTAAAAGAAGCTGATATTGATTTCAGGGTTGCGAAAAATAGATTGCTTGTGATTGCATCTGAGAAGACAGACACTGCTGTCTTAAAGGATCATATAAGTGGGCCCTGCGCATTGGCTGTGACTTATGATGATGTAGTTATGCCTTCTAAAATTTTAACAAAATTTAGCGAAGAAAATGAAGAATTAGAGATAAAAGTTGGCCAGATAGACGGTAAAATTATTGACCTATCCGGCATTAAAAGGCTGGCAGAACTTCCCTCAAAGGATGTTTTGTTATCAAAACTTCTCTTTTCCCTTTCAGGCGTGGCAACTAACTTTGTTAGGGTATTATCCGAGGTCCCCAGGAGTTTCTTAAATGTTTTAGGGGCAATTAAGGAACAAAAAGAATAAATTATCAATCAATAACTTCGCCTTTCCTAATGAAACAGTAATAGGATAGCAAAAAATAAATTCTAAGAAGGAGGATTTTTTTAAACATGGAAACTAATATAAGCAAAGAGGATGTAATTGAATTTATTTCAGGAATGACAGTTTTAGAACTTTCTGAGTTAGTAAAAGAGCTTGAAGAAAAATTTGGAGTTTCAGCTGCTGCACCAGTAGCAGTAGCTTCGTTTGCTGGGCCCGGCGAAGGGCAACAGCAGGAGGAAGCCGAAAAGACAGAATTTGACGTGGTGTTAACAGGGATTGGGGACAAAAAAATTCAAGTAATCAAGGTTGTCCGATCAGTAACAAACCTGGGATTAAAAGAGGCTAAAGAGTTAGTCGACAATGTGCCTAATAATGTAAAAGAGGGTATCGCAAAAGAGGATGCGGAAAACATTAAGGCCCAGCTTGAAGAGGTAGGCGCAATAGTTGATATCAAATAAGTACCATTTTGTTTATTACAGGGTTTAGGGGGAGCGCACAGCGTGAATAACGTAGATAATAGTGGTCATTATCCAAGAAAAAAATTTGGGAAGATAGAAATTATTCTTGATATACCTGATTTGATAGATGTGCAAAGAAAGTCATATGAGCGTTTTTTGCAAATGGATGTACCACATCAAGAGCGTAAAGAAATTGGACTTCAGGGGGCATTCAAGACTATTTTTCCAATTAATGATTTAAACAAGACTTCCTCCCTGGAGTTTGTAAGGTATTTATTTGAAGATATAAAACATGACGAAGAAGAATGTTTAAGAAAGGGGCTGACTTATGAAGCTCCGGTTAAGATAGTAATTCAATTTCTTGTTTTTGATTTAGACGAAGTTAGCGGCAGCAGAAATATAAGAGACATTAAAGAGCAGGAAATATATTTCGGTACTATGGCAATGATGACTGAAAGGGGCACGTTTATCATTAATGGCGTAGAAAGGGTTGTTGTTAGTCAGCTTCATAGATCTCCAGGTGTTTTTTTTGATAATGATAAGGGTAAGTCAAGCCCAAGCGGCAAGCCGCTTTATTCTGCCAGGATTATACCATTGAGAGGCTCCTGGATTGACCTCGAATTTGATTCTAAGGATATCCTTTCCGTTAGAATAGACAGAAGAAGAAAATTCCCGGCAACCATTCTCCTGAAGGCCGCTGGTTATTCGGAAGAAGATATCTTGCGGCATTTTTACAAAACAGAAAAAATACTGGTTGGGCAAAAGTCTCTTAGATGTGTTTTGGATAAAAATAGTCAATATGGCCAAAAATTAACTGAGGATATAATTAATCCGGAAAACGGGGAGGTTTTGGTCCGAGAGGGCGATAAATTTAGTAAAAAATTGCTCAAAAAAATAGTCACCGCAGGCCTGAAGGACATACCGGTTAGCCCGGAATATTTAGAGGGAAGGATAGCTGCGCATGATGTTGTTGACTCGGAAACAGGAGAAGTATTAGTAAAAACAAACCAGGCCTTTTCACTGGAGAGTATAGAACTGATCCAGGAGAAGGGCGTTAATGAAGTTGAATTATTAATCTTAGATTCATCAGGGGCCGGCACATCCATAAGAAACACTATGCTTCTCGACAAGGTTATAACAACTAATGACGCTATTCTTGATATTTACCGAAAACTAAGACCAACAAGCCCTGCAACACTGGAGATGGCAGAAGGTTATTTTAACACACTGTTTTTTAATCATGCATCCTATCATCTTTCAGATGTAGGTCGCTTTATGATGAATTACAGACTCCATCAAGATGTTGATTTGGATATATGTACTCTCAGAAAAGAGGACATAATGGAGACAATTAAAGAGTTGGTGAGGCTAAATATCAAGGAGGGTGCAGTTGACGATATTGACGATTTAAAGAATAGAAGGATTAGGTCTGCCGGTGAATTATTGGAAGAGGGTTATAGGATAGGATTGATTCGGATGCAAAGGGCCATTAAAGAGAGAATGACCATGCAGGATGTGGATACCCTTATGCCACGGGATCTTATTAATCCTAAGCCAGTATCTGCAGTGATTAATGAGTTTTTTGGCTCCAGCCAGCTTTCCCAGTTTATGGACCAAACTAATCCTTTATCAGAGATAACCCATAAGAGAAGGTTAAGCGCGCTTGGGCCAGGAGGGTTAACAAGAGAAAGAGCCGGCTTTGAGGTTAGAGATGTGCATCCGAGCCATTATGGCCGCATATGTCCTATTGAGACCCCTGAAGGACCCAATATTGGATTGATTGTTTCATTAAGCACCTATTCTCGCGTTAATGATTATGGCTTTATAGAAACTCCGTACAGGAAGGTTAAAGATGGCGTTGTTACGGATAATGTATCGTATCTAATTGCCATGGATGAAAAGGATTATGCCATTGCACAGGGAAATGCCCCAATTGGACCTGACGGTCATTTTATTAGGGATGTTGTGGCTGCAAGAATAGCAGGAGAGGCAAGTATAGTTTCATCAAAAGAGCTAAAGTATATGGATGTTTCTCCAAACCAGTTGGTCAGCATTGCTGCGGCATTAATTCCTTTTTTAGAGCATGATGATGCAAACAGGGCACTGATGGGGTCTAATATGCAGAGGCAGGCCGTGCCTCTTTTAGTTCCAAAATCCCCGCTTATTGGGACAGGGGTGGAGAAAACCGTAGCGGAACACTCCGGAATAGCTATTAGGGCTAAAGGAGATGGCATAGTTGAGAGCGTGGACGCATGTCGTATAGTTGTCAGAAAAGAGAATGGGGATGATGAGATTGATATATATAAATTAATAAAATTTAGACGTTCTAATCAGAGCACCTGTTATAATCAGAAGCCAATCATAAAAGAAGGTGATGTGGTAAAAAAAGGGCAGGTCATCGCAGATGGCCCTGCTATGGAGAATGGAGAACTTGCCCTTGGCAGAAATTTAACCGTGGCATTTCTTTCTTGGGGTGGTTATAATTTTGAAGATGCGATACTGGTAAGTGATAAATTGGTTAAAGAAGATGTTTTTACCTCCATCCATATTGAACAATTTAGTGTTGTTGCAAGGGATACTAAGCTGGGAAAGGAAGAAATTACAAGGGATATACCCAATATAGGGGAAGAGGCCCTGAAGAAAGTTGATGAGAGTGGTATTATATCCTTAGGGGCTGAAGTAAGATCTGGTGATGTATTGGTTGGAAAAATTACCCCTAAGGGAGAGTCTCAGCTTTCGCCTGAAGAAAAACTTTTACGTGCAATTTTTGGTGAAAAAGCCGGCGATGTGAAGGACACTTCACTAAGGGTTCCACCAGGCATTGAAGGTACTGTAATAGATGCGCAGGTGTTTTCCCGTAAAGGAATTGATAAGGATGAAAGAACTCAGGCCATTGAGGATGCCGAAATCAGGCAGTTGACGAAAGATAAAAAAGATGAAATTTGGATATTTTCAAAAAATGCCAAAGAAAAACTATCCAATGTTCTAAAGGGAGAGCGTCTTAAGTCGGATCTGAGAAATAACGATACAGGTGAAATTTTATTAAATAGAGACCAGATTATTGATCATGATTGTTTAGAGAAGGTGCCTATAGAATTGTGGCAGGGAGCGAATATTGATGCTGACATGGAAGTCATCGAGAGGATGGAGTCAATAGTCGCGAGATATAAGCAACAGATTGGAAAATTAAATGATGCATTCCAGGAAAAGATAAAAAGGTTAGACGCAGGGGATGAGCTGTCCCCAGGGGTTATTAAACTTGTAAAGGTGTTTGTGGCTGTCAAGAGAAAGCTATCTGTCGGCGACAAGATGGCTGGTCGTCATGGAAACAAGGGTGTAATTTCCCTGATAATGCCTGAAGAGGATATGCCGTATTTTGAAGACGGAACACCTGTAGATATAGTTTTAAACCCACTTGGAGTGCCTTCAAGAATGAATGTAGGGCAAATATTAGAAACTCATTTAGGCTGGGCTGCCGCTGAACTTGGTCATCAGATAGGGGACCTGGCGAGATCCCTCGATGAAAATGCATTAAGAGATAAACTCATGGAGATCTATCCCCGGGAATATAAAGAAATAGTTGAGAAATTTTCAGATAAAGAAAGAGAAGAATTTATTGACTATGTGAGCAATGGCGTGCATATGGCTACACCGGTTTTTGATGGGGCGGAGGAAGAGGAAATAAGAGAATATTTAAAAAAGGCAAATTTGCCGGTCACCGGACAGGTTACTCTGTATGATGGAAGAACAGGAGTTCCCTTTGAGCAGCCCATCACTGTCGGCATAATGTATGTCATGAAACTCCATCATTTAGTAGCCGATAAGATTCATGCTCGGTCTATCGGCCCCTATTCCTTGGTTACCCAGCAACCTTTAGGAGGCAAGGCCCAGTTTGGAGGTCAAAGACTTGGTGAAATGGAGGTCTGGGCAATGGAATCATATGGCGCAGCGTATTCCTTGCAGGAATTTTTAACAGTTAAATCAGATGATGTTGCCGGCAGAACAAGAATGTATGAAAAAATTGTTAAGGGAAATAATTTATTGGAAGCAGGTATGCCGGAGTCATTCAATGTTTTGTTAAAGGAACTCCAAAGCCTTGGTTTAGAGGTAAATCTAAATGAAGACAGCGAGTCTTAATTGCTTGGGGCAACCTGAATAACCGGGCAATCACTATTGCCTTTGAATTATAAAAACAAGAATTAATAAAGGAGAAAGCCTTGGAAGATTTGTATGGTTTTTTTACAAGACCTAAAGATCCATTAAGTTTTAACTCAATGCAGATCTCTATAGCTTCACCTGAAAAGATACGGGAGTGGTCTTTTGGGGAGGTTAAAAAACCCGAGACTATTAATTATAGGACGTTCAAGCCTGAAAGAGATGGATTATTCTGTGCAAAAATATTTGGCCCTGTAAAGGATTACGAGTGTCTGTGCGGCAAATATAAAAGGATGAAACACAGGGGGATTGTTTGTGAAAAGTGTGGCGTAGAGGTAACGCATTCTAAAGTTAGAAGAGAGAGAATGGGCCATATTGAACTTGCAGCGCCTGTCGCCCATATATGGTTTTTGAAATGCATCCCCTCTAAAATAGGACTGTTATTAGATTTGACGTTAAAGGAATTAGAAAGAATTCTTTACTTTGAAAATTATGTAGTTCTTGACCCAAAGGATACCCCACTTGTTAAAGGCTCTCTGCTGACCGAAGAAGAGTATTTAGAGGCTGAAGAAAAGTTTGAAGGAGGGTTTGAGGCTGGAATGGGGGCGGAGTCTATCCAGAAAATGCTCAAAGAGTTGGATTTAGAAGAGCTTTCTTCAATCGTAAAGGTTGAGATAGAAAGCACAAAATCAGTTCTTAAGCGAAATAAATTATCAAAAAGACTTAGGGCCGTTGATGCATTCAGAGGTTCTAATAATAAACCGGAGCATATGATACTAAGTGTCATTCCTGTATTGCCGCCGGATCTCAGACCTCTGGTACCTTTAGACGGGGGGAGGTTTGCTACATCTGATCTTAATGATCTTTACCGGAGGGTGATAAATAGGAATAATAGGTTAAAAAGACTTTTAGAGCTAAATGCCCCTGATATCATAATCAGAAATGAAAAAAGGATGCTCCAGGAGGCAGTAGACGTTTTGTTTGACAACGGCAGAAGAGGCAAGACTATTACCGGCACAAACAAGAGACCGTTAAAATCCCTGAGTGATATGCTTAAAGGTAAACAGGGCCGATTTAGGCAGAATTTGTTAGGAAAAAGGGTGGATTATTCAGGCAGATCAGTAATTGTGGTTGGCCCTGATCTAAGATTACACCAATGCGGGCTTCCAAAACAGATGGCTTTGGAACTTTTTAAACCGTTTATTTATAATAAATTGGAAGAAAAAGGACTTGCACCTACACTTAAAAAGGCAAAAAAGCTTGTTGAAGAAGAAACGCATGATGTATGGGATTGCCTGGATGAAGTGGTCAATGAACATTGCGTTTTACTTAACAGGGCACCTACGCTTCATCGCCTGGGCATACAGGCATTTGAACCTGTCCTCATTGAAGGGAAAGCTATCCAGCTACACCCGTTGGTATGTACAGCCTTTAACGCTGATTTTGATGGAGATCAGATGGCCGTTCATGTTCCTCTTTCTATAGAGGCACAGACTGAGGCCAGGGTATTGATGCTATCGACAAACAATATCTTGTCACCGGCAAATGGAGACCCAATAATTGTGCCGACACAGGATATCGTTTTAGGTATTTATTATATGACGAGAGAAAGACCATCTTCTAAGGGTGAAAGGGTGGATAACAACAGGGCCTTTGCGAATATTCAAGAGGTCAGGATGGCTTATGATGCAGGTGAGCTGGATTTGCATGCCTCAATAATGGTGAGAATAGGTGGTAAAATTGAGAAAACAACTGCAGGCAGGGTTATCCTATATGAGATTTTTCCCAATGAGTTGCCCTTTGAAATGGCAAACAAGGTGATAAACAAAAAAGAGCTTAGAGACATAATCAACAACTGCTACCGTTCTTTAGGAACTAAAGCAACGGTTATTTTGGCAGACAGACTTAAAGATATAGGATATAAATACGCCACTCTTTCCGGAATTTCAATTGCAAGCAAGGATATGATTATACCAGGAAAGAAACAAGAGATAATAGGCGATGCACAAGGCGAAGTTAAAAAGATTGAGAATCAATATAATAATGGCTTGATTACTGATGGCGAGAAATATAACAAGGTTGTTGATATTTGGACAAAGGCCACGGAATTAATTTCATCTGAAATGATGGATGAAATGTCTGAAGGGGGAAAAATATCAAAAACCGAATTGGGAAAAGAAAGCGGAAAAAAATTTAACTCAATCTATATGATGTCTGATTCCGGAGCCAGGGGCAGTAAAGATCAAATGAGACAGCTCGCAGGGATGAGGGGGTTAATGGCAAAGCCGTCAGGGGAAATTATAGAAACACCCATTACCTCAAATTTCCGTGAAGGCCTAACTGTTTTAGAATATTTTATCTCTACCCATGGGGCAAGAAAAGGGCTGGCTGATACGGCCCTTAAAACAGCAAATTCAGGATATTTGACTCGTAGATTGGTAGATGTGTCTCAGGATGCAATTATAACTGAGGAAGATTGCGGCGCTATGGATGGGATTTGGGTTGAGTCTTTAAGGGAGGCTGGTGAGGTTATCCAAGATATATCCGACAGGATTTTAGGTAGAACTGCAGCTGAAGATATAAAAGATCCCATAACAGGAGAATTGCTCCTCGACTATAATATGGAAATAGATGAGAGAGCGGTGGAAAGAATAAAGAAGTCCTGGATTGAGAGGGTAAAAATCAGATCTGTATTAACATGCAGGGCAAAGAGAGGGGTTTGTAAGAAGTGTTACGGCCGTGACTTGGCCCATGGGAGAGAGGTTGATATAGGTGATCCCATAGGTGTAGTTGCCGCTCAATCTATAGGTGAGCCAGGCACACAATTAACAATGCGTACATTTCATATTGGCGGCACAGTAACAAGAAAAGTTGAACAATCTGCGATTCAGGCGAGAATCAGCGGGAAGGTTGCCTTTTACAATTTAAAGACCTTGATAAATGCTGATGGTAATAATATAGCAATGAATAGAAACGGAGATATCGGCATAGTTGATAAGAATGGAACGGAACTGGAGCGTTATCCCGTTATATATGGAGCGGTTATAAAGGTTAAAGAAGGTCAGAAAATAAAAGCAGGCACACTTTTAGTAGAGTGGGATCCTTTTACTATACCTATTTTAACAGAGATCTCAGGTACATTAAAGTTTGGGGATATAGTAGCAGGTAAAACAATGCAGGAAAAATTAGATCCTGTAACCGGTAAATCAAGCAAGGTTATTGTTCAATCAAGTGACACAGACACTAAACCAAGGATTTCCTTGAAAGATCCTGAGGGGAAAACACTCCAGCTATCTAAGGAATCAAAGGCTGCTGCAAGGTATTTTCTCCCTACAGGTGCCATTATTATGGTTTCAGAGAAGAGTGAGGTTCATGCCGGTGATGTCTTGGCTAAAATACCGAGGGAAACAACAAAAACCAAGGATATCACCGGGGGTCTGCCAAGGGTTGCGGAATTGTTTGAGGTAAGAAAACCGAAGGATCAGACAATTTTAAGCGAGATTGACGGCACAGTATCATTTGGAAAATATCTATCCGGTAAGCGGAGGGTGATTATTACACCTGAAATTGGAAAACCTGTTGAATATATAATTCCAAGAGGCAGACATGTAAGCGTGTTTGAAGGGGATTATGTAAGGGCCGGAGAGGCCCTCATGGAAGGTTCCGCCAACCCACATGACATACTTCGGATAAAAGGTCCGAAGGAATTATCTAAATATCTTGTGAACGAAGTTCAGAAGGTTTATCGACTTCAGGGGGTTAAGATAAATGACAAGCATATTGAAGTGATTGTCAGGCAGATGTTAAGAAGGATAGCGGTTAAGGATGCCGGTGACACGGACTTAATTGCTGGAGAAGAAATAGAAAAGTGGAGATTTGAGGAGAAAAATGATAGGGTTGTAGCCCAAGGTGGCAAGCCTGCTGTAGGTGACCCACTTTTGCTCGGAGTGACAAAGGCATCAATTAACACAGAGAGTTTTATATCGGCGGCTTCTTTTCAAGAAACAACAAGGGTGCTGGCGGATGCAAGCATAGAGAGCAGGATAGATTATCTAAGAGGTCTAAAAGAAAACGTTATTATGGGAAGATTAGTGCCTGCAGGGACCGGTTCGAGCAGTTACAGAAAGATGGATGTTGAAATTAATCCGGAAAGTTTATAAAAGTCTTGAAATAATTTAATAGATAGAATAAAAGACATTACACAAAAAAATTGTACTATATATTTATCGGAAGGAAAATAGATGCCAACAATCAATCAACTAATCAAAAACGGAAGACAGAAGATAAAGAAAAAGGCTAAGACGCCCGCACTTAAGGCATGCCCTCAAAAAAGGGGTGTATGTATCAGGGTATACACTTCAACACCTAAAAAACCTAACTCTGCATTGCGCAAGGTTGCAAGGGTAAGATTAACAAACGGTATTGAAGTGACATCCTATATACCCGGGGTTGGGCATAACCTGCAGGAGCATTCCGTAGTTCTTATCAGGGGCGGAAGAGTCAAGGATTTGCCCGGAACCAGGTATCATATAATTAGAGGCACCTTGGACACCTTAGGTGTAGAGGATCGAAGAAGAGGTCGCTCAAAATATGGGACCAAGCGACCAAAGGGTATTTAAGAAAATTTTAGTATTTTATAGGAGGCGGTTGGATGCCGAGGAGAAAAGAACCCGTTAAAAGGGAAATTTTACCGGACCCAAAATATAAAAGTGAATTGGCGGCTAAATTTATAAGTAAAATCATGCGTGGTGGGAAAAGAAATTTAGCGCAATCTATTCTATACGAGGCGTTTGATATAATCTATAAAAAGACAAAGGAGGATCCTTTGGCCCTTTTTCAAAAGGCTGTAGAAAATGTTAAGCCTTTAGTGGAGGTACGCTCAAGGAGGGTTGGCGGTTCTACTTATCAAGTTCCGACTGAGGTTAGATACTCTCGAAGGACTACTTTGAGTTTAAGGTGGATACTTGCATATTCCAAACAGAGGGGTGAGAAAGGTATGGCCGCCAAATTAGCCGGAGAGCTTGCAGACGCCTTTAATAGCAAGGGTGGATCCTTTAAGAAGAGAGAGGATACACACAGAATGGCAGAGGCCAACAAGGCCTTTGCGCATTATCGATGGTAAAAAATTTAATAAAATAATTTTAATATTAAAAATAGATTGATAATCTTTTTTTAATAATATATAAAGAGCTCTTTACTTTAAGGAGGTAACAACAATGGCCAAAGAAAAATTCAAGAGGACAAAGCCCCATGTAAATGTCGGCACTATTGGTCATATAGATCATGGTAAGACGACACTAACAGCGGCTATGACCCTCTGCTTATCTA
>JAYEMW010000264.1:0-14172 GCA_034718555.1 Thermodesulfobacteriota bacterium | reverse complement strand
CGTGACACGATAAGCGGCCCATGGTTAGATCCGGTATGGGTGAAGAAACGTCTTGAAGACAACTTTCAGCTTCGATTAATATAGTCATCAAGAAAAAACAAAAAGATCGAACAAAACATAGCCCACGTATTGATGGTGAAGGGAGTGCTATGTCCTAATCAGAATTCCTACTTGAGAAATAGTAAATATTGTGTGATTATTACAGACCTCGTCATTCACATTATATAGATGAGTGTAAGCCTATATATCACGCGGGATTGCAAATTAATTGGACATCAGTTCGGTCTGGGTTCAGAGTTCAGGGTTCAAAGTTCAGGGTTAACTGCTTCGCAATGTTTTCCTTAGTAATTGATTTCATAGGTTTAATGCCAAGAGAGCTCAACCTCTGAACCTCGGAATCCCGCTTTCAGCGGGAAACCTTTGAACCCAACTCCTGGGTTGGAAAAAGAGATTTATGTCCAAAACATTACACCAGTATGCGATATAAATTATGAGGTCTGTATTAACGTGATTTTGTGGAAGAGCGAGTCGGAAAAGTAAAACATTTCCCATATCATGAGAAAAACTTCTTATATTTTTATTTGTGCTTCAGGGGTGGAAAAAGTAAATCAATATTAACAATGTACATTTTATGGCGTAATATATGGCCATGATATATTGGGATGATGATAAAAATAATAAGTTAATCGCTGAGAGGAGTATATCGTTTAACGCAATTTCTGAAATAATATTAAATGAGGAATACTTGAATATACTTGAAAATCCAAATAGAGAAAATCAAATGATATTTATTGTGTAATTAAACAATTATATTTATGTTGTTCCTTTTATAATTGATAGCCTCGAAAATATTATTTTAAAAACAGCATATCCCAGTAGAAAATTTAATAAAATATATGGTGATCAATGATGAAAGATATAAAATTAGACGATTTTGAAAAAGATATCGAAAACAATGCTGAACAATTTGTAAAGGTTTCAAAGAAGTCTCAGGAAAAAATAAACAGAGTAATTTTAAAAGCAAATGAGAAAAATAGAGTTACGCTACGATTAAACAACCAAATTTTGCAATTGATTAAACGAAAAGCCCAGGAAGAAGGTTTGCCCTACCAGACTTTCATATCTAGCATTTTGCATAAATATGCCACTGATAAATTAATTGAAGAAAAGCATATTTTGAAATCTATTCGACTTTTAAAATAAACTGGCAATGTTGCAACAAACCAATCAGGCCAAATGCAAATGCAGTCCGGTTGCCTGACTATTCTATAATCCGCATACGATTCTTGGTTCACAAAAATAAATAAAAATCCATCCATTCTTGAAGAAAATAGGAATAAGTCTTGCCTGGAAGATTTACCTGCGCATCCAATGGAATCACTGTCTCAAGACCATCTGTAGATAGCATGTGCGCGGAAGTGAAAGTTTTTCAAGAACTGAAAATCGCTTCTCCTGGGAAGAAATTTATGTTCACTTGTTTTCCTTAATCGCTTTTCTCGCCAGCATATCGCAACGCTCATTTTCAGGATGTCCGGAATGTCCCTTTACCCATCTCCACTCTATTTGATGCTGTTCACTGACCTTCAGGAGTTTCTCCCAGAGATCTTTATTTAATACAGGCTTTTTTTGCGAACTTACCCAATCTTTTCTTACCCATGTCTTAACCCAGATGGTTATGCCCTTGAAAACGTAAGTTGAGTCTGTGAAAATCCTTACTTGAGATGGTCTCTTTAGTTTTCTTAGACCCTCTATGACTGCCATAAGTTCCATTCTGTTGTTTGTAGTTTTTTGGCAATATCCTGACAGTTCCTTCTCTGTTGTCTTGTATCTCAGTATAGTCCCATAGCCCCCGGGACCAGGATTACCTGAACATGCACCATCTCCGAATATTTCTACAATACTATCACCATTTGTCTTCATATCACTATATATTTTCCATAGCCCCGTATGCGCCCTGAATTCTGTCTTTAAGTAAATAACAGAGTCGCTCTAATATATTAAACCCGAGTTTAACATCATCGAGCATCATTTCCCGGAGGGATTGACCGTTGACTACAAAAACCTTTGTAGGTCTTCTGCATCTTGCAGATGATAATACGGCATGGGAATCTCCTATAAGTGCAGACCAGCAACCTAATGCCCTTCCCTTCCCCAAAAGGCCTATAATTGCATTTCCCTTTCGCGTGCCTAAATCAATATCCCTTTCCAGAAAAACATGCCCCTCGGCAATTATATATAGATTTTCCCCGGACTCTCCCTGAGTAAATATATTTTCTCCAGTCTCGTATGTCTCCATGTAACCAAGAGTAGCTATTCTTTCAATCTCAGCCCCGGCCAGGCCCTTAAAAATATCACAGTTCTCCAATACATCAATAATCTCTGAAGGTTCCATGTTGCTACCCCTTAGCTCTAAAAGTTGATTTTTTTCCCAAATTCATAGGCCTGCTGTATGGCCTCAGAATTTTTCTTTGCCGCATCAATTGATTCCATGCCCCTAAAAAAAAGGTCGTCTTCATAGCTCATGTCCAATGCATCAAAAAAGTATTTCGCTACAAGCCTGGCACATTCAAAGAGGTTTTCACCCTTTGTTGCGCCTATAGCGATTAGATATCCTTTCCTTTTGTTAGCGCTGCCACCTTTTTCATTTTTCTTGTTCAGTCTTTTTCTCGCCCACATAGCCTGGCCCCGGTCAATTAATGACTTAATTTGAGAGGTCATTCCATAGAAAAAAATCGGAGAAGCTAATATAACAGAATCTGCATCATCTAACAGAGGGTAAATTTCCTGCATATCATCCTTTACTATGCAAATACCGGTTTTCTCGCACCCGTCACAACCTCTGCAACCTGAAATTTTTAAGTCCCTGACATAGATACTATTTACATCTCCCCCTTCTGACTGGACGCCTTTTAAGGCGCTGTCAAGAAGTTCATCAGTATTGCCTCCCTTTCTCGGGCTTCCATATATACCAACCGTCTTCACTATCATCACCTTTTATAAATAATATTTGTAAATATCATCTACTATTAGCTAAATTATATTTGTAAGCGTTCACGGAACGCTGAAATTAGAAAATAGTCCCGCAGGGCGGGATTGGAAATTTGGCCTTCATGCTTTTGTACTGTTGATAGATGCATTCAATTTTGGGCCGAGCTTTTCAACTATTACTTTGAACGGCTATCACTTATAAAAGTCATTCCAGACCCTATCTGGTATCTCTTCTGCCAATTTATAAACATCCAAGTAAGTTCTCAATAAATCCGGCCTGAATTAAAAAAATCCCCCTCAATCCCCCTTTGCAAAAGGGGGAAGCAGTCGGAATGCCCAAACTTATTGAGATGTTACAAATCCAACTCGTAAATTCGTTTCATTCCTGGCAAATTTCTATTTTCAAATTTCAAGTTTCAAGCCGTGAACGGATACACCTCAATAATCATGGGGTATTCCCTTGATATGCAAAAGAAGGTGATCAAAGTCATTTATTTCTTCAATCCAACCATAATTTGCATCAGACTTAGAGTCCAGATCTTTTATATATGGTTTTATATCGAGCAGGGGCGTCTCATCAAATACATCTAATCCTGATGTAAATATTTCATTATTTACAATCTTTTTTACAATTACAATGCTCAACCCAATGGGGTTTGGACGGACAGGTGATCTGCTTGCAAAGGTTCCTACCTCCATATCACCGGTCCATGGAGGATTTACAATTACAGATGATTCCCCCTTTACGCGGTCTATGTAATACAGGACGTAGATGTAACGAAAATCTTTTAGCCTTTTAAGGCCATCGATATACTGGGGATCAAGAATTATACGAAAGTCACCCTCGTCTTCCTCCACAGGCTGGTATGGTGCGGTTTCAGTGTAAGGGGTTCGGATAATTCCAATCTGATTGAGCTCAAAACTCTTAGGCTTCCAATCTTTCGCTATCGGTGCTGTATGAGATGACTGTTTAGGTGTTTTTTTATTAGACGCCCTTCCCTTTTCAAGAACCTTGCTTGCCGATTCAATGTGCTCGTTTGCCTTTTTTGAAATTTCAATAGACTTTTTTAACTCACTGACTACCTCTGATAGCCCTAAGTTTTCCGCTTTTCTGAGCCACTTCTCATTATCTTGAATATGTTGATTATTGTGGTTTATCCAATAAGGCAAGAGTATTTTGAGTTTTTTAATATCAGAATCAACACTCTCCTGTTCATCCAATTGATCTGTCATTAAATATTTGTCTCCTTAGGTAAGGTAAAAGCATATTGTGGTATCTTGTAAATCTGTCTTGCAGGTATTTAAGACTCGATGACATTATTTGCAATCACTATCCTTTGAATCTCTGAAGTTCCCTCGTATATGGTTGTAACCCTGGCATCCCGGTAATACCTTTCTACCGGATATTCCTTGCTGTAGCCATATCCGCCGTGGATCTGCAAGGCTTGATAAGCAGCCCTGTTTGCCATCTCAGATGCAAACAACTTTGCCATTGATGCCTCAGAAGTAAATCGTTCTTTATTGTCTTTCATGGCCGCTGCATTAAATGTAAGCAAACGGGCTGCTTCAACCTGAACTGCCATGTCAGCTATCATCCATCGTATGCCCTGGAACTTTGACAGGGTAGTGCCAAACTGCTCTCTCTCCTTTGAATAATTTATAGCGGCGTCTAAGCATGCCTGGCCAATGCCTACAGACATTGAGGCTATGCCGATTCGACCTTCGTCAAGGGCAGTCATGGAAATAATGAAGCCCTGACCCTCTTCACCAAGAAGGTTTTCAGCAGGGACACGACAATCTTCAAATATAAGGCTTGTTGAATCCGAGGCCCTCTGACCCATTTTATCCTCATCCGGACCGACAATAAACCCAGGCATGCCCTTATCCAGGATAAAAGCGCTTATCCCCCTGTGCTTTTTACTTTTGTCCGTATATGCAGAACATACTACCACATCGGAATTTTTTCCACTGGTTATCCACGCCTTTGTACCGTTCAGTATATAACTATCTCCATCTTTTTTAGCTGTTGTTTTCTGGCTTGCAGGATCAGATCCAGCGCTTGGTTCCGTTATTGCAAAACATCCAAGTTTTTCACCTGCTGCCAATGGTTTTAAATAATTTTCCTTAAGGTATTCTGAGCCAAACCTATATATAGGCCCACAAGACACACTATTATGCACAGACATGATAACGGCTGTTGAGGCACAGGCATACCCTATTTCCTGAAGGGCCAGACTGTAGCTTATTGTGTCAACACCTGCCCCATTGTATTCAGGCGGAACACCCATTCCCATTAGACCAAGCTCAGCCATTTTTTTTATGTTTTCTGATGGAAATTCCTTGGTTTTATCTCTTTCCGCTGCACCAGGTAGAACAACCTCGCGGGCCAAATCTCTAACCATGGCCTGAATCATTTCCTGCTCTTCATTCAGTTGATAGGACATATTAACTCCATTGATTACGGTGTATAAAGCACTACTATTGTTTCGGCTTTTTCAGAACTCAAGTTTTTCAGCTTATGTACAATTGACGAATTAAAGTGAAGGGAATCGCTTGGTCCTAAAACTGTTTTATTCTCCCCAACAGTTACCTCTACCTTTCCTTCAAGAACGTAGATAAACTCCTCACCTTCATGCTGGTAGCTTACTGATTTATGATCGGAAACAGGGTCGATAAACACCTTAAATGCCTTTAGGTGCTTATGGGCCGCCTCCGGCGTCAACACCTGATAGCTGTACGCCTCTGTCCTTTCCTTAAAATCCTTGGCCCTTTTTTTATTTGCCTCATCTTCGTCCTTTTTCAATAAAACACCACTATCAATTTCTAATGCCCTTGATAAACGTAGAATAGTTGCAACTGGAGGCCTTACTTTTCCTTCCTCTATATTTGAAATGTATTCTACAGAGAATCCAGTTTCATTGGCAATATGATTGAGGCTCACTCCTTTCTCAGTCCTGATTTCTTTCAGTCTTTGATACATAGGCTTATCTTTTTTTCTAAGCGGCATTTCTTTACTCCTTTAGTCTTAATATTAAAGATCCGGGCACAGAGGATCCATCTTTGTTTATCCATTTAGGGTTTTTCAATACCTCATTACTTCAATACTCCAATAGGTATCCTTCATAACAAGCCAAAAGCAGTTTACCCCGCGACACGCGGGATTGATTTTGTATTTTGGCAGTAAAACTTGAAACTTGTCAAAGCGGAGCGAAGATCCCCCCCCCAGGCGGGAAAATTTGAAATTAGGAAAAACAGAAGCATACAAATCTATTCTCGGGCTGGCTCCTCTTCTTTCTCTTCAGTTTTTTTATTAATGCCCCTAAAGATTTTCATGATAAAACCAATAAAAAGGGCGGCTCCAATAAGAATAATTAAATTTGAGGAAAAAAATGTCATTATAAATTTAAATGGATCGTTAACCTGGTATGCCATATACAGAAGATTTACCCCAAAAAGTATAAAGAAAAGGGCAACCAACGCCAATATAATCTGAATTACCCACCATGGAATAAGCTTTTCCATTATTTTAAATTTGATTTTAGTTTCGCTGAAACAATCTTATCACAGGCCGAGTACGGATCGATTTTTTTATCTATAATTGATTTAATTGCGTCCTCAAATTCACCTGAATTTATTATATCACTCAATATTTCTTTTACTATCTTATCTTTTATCATTTCAGAAAGATCATTTTTTACCTTTTCGTATCTTAGTGTTGATAGCATTTCTTTATTTGATGACAAATGGAGGCGGTGTTTCTCAATTTCATCTAAAAGCTCCTTTATTCCACTGTCAAACACGGCCTGGGCAGTTAAAATTGACGGCTTCCAGCCATTCTTATATCTTTTTTCGCCCATTTCAATCATCAATCTGATATCGCTTACGGTTTTATCTACTCCATCTCTGTCGGCCTTATTTATTAAAAAAATATCACCTACCTCTAAAATACCTGCCTTCAAGGCCTGAATGTCATCACCCATACCAGGTACAAGCACAATAAGGGTTGTATCCGAGCTGCGAACTATGTCTACTTCATCCTGTCCTACCCCTACTGTTTCAACAATAACATAATCCTTACCCATGGCATCTAATACATCTATGGCGCTTCTTGTTGACTGCGTCAGGCCGCCAAAAGAGCCCCTTGTGGCCATGGAGCGAATAAATACTCCCTCATCCATGCTGTGCCGTTGCATTCGAACACGATCGCCTAATATGGCACCCCCGCTAAAAGGGCTGGTAGGATCAACCGCAAGCACCCCAACTGTCTTCCCGGCCTTTCTCAGATGATTTACCATCTGGTCCACCAAGGTACTCTTGCCAACACCAGGCGCTCCGGTTACTCCAATTACATATGCATTTCCAGTTGAGCTATAAATATCCTTAAGCACTTCTCTGGCGTCTAATATATTATCATCTATATCTCTTATAAGCCTTGCAACGGACCTTATATCCCCGGTCTTAATTTTTTCAGCTATCTCCATTATAAAATTTCCTAAAGTTAGTTAGCGCTCACTCAAAAATAACTTCGCATTTCAGCCGCCGACACATCCCGCCTAACTGCGTTGTGAAAACTCGGAATATGCTTAATATTCCTGCGTTTCCACGCCTTGTCAGGCGGGCGCCTCAACGCCTGAAATTGCGAACTTATTTTTTCGTGAACCATTACTGTTTTTCTACTCCTTGCTCTATACTCTCAATCAGCCTCTCGGGCTGACATTTTTCCTAACCCAATCTACGATTTCCGTAAGAGGAGTTCCAGGCGTAAATACTTCCTTAATTCCTGCGTCTTTTAATTTTGGTATGTCTTCTTCCGGAAATATTCCTCCACCGCACACAACAATGTCATCAGCATTTTTTTCCCTTAGCAACTCCACTACTCGTGGCAAAAGATACAAATGGGCGCCTGCTAAACTGGACAATCCTATCATATCTACATCTTCCTGTATAGCAGCTTGAACTACCTCCTCAGGTGTCTGATGAAGCCCAGAGTAAACAACCTCAAATCCTGCGTCTCTATATGTCCTGGCAATAATCCTCGCCCCCCTGTCATGACCATCCAGGCCTGGCTTTGCCACCAGAATTCTAACTCTCCTCTCCTTGTTCATATTATCTCCTCAATATACGCCAGGGTCTCTGTAAACCCCAAAGACATCTCTGAAAATATCTGTAATTTCCTGTTCAGTGGCATATTCTTTTACTGCCTCAATAATTACCGGCATCAGGTTATCATTCCCCAGACATGCCTCACCTAATTTTTCTAAGACCCCTTTCACTCTATTATTATCCCTGTTGTTTTTTACCTCATTCGTCCATTTTATCT
Organism: Thermodesulfobacteriota bacterium; assembly: GCA_034718555.1. Lineage (GTDB taxonomy): Bacteria > Desulfobacterota > DSM-4660 > Desulfatiglandales > B25-G16 > M55B121. The sequence continues at coordinate 5,864 of JAYEMW010000264.1, read as the reverse complement.
GTTTCTCCTCTAATTCCTCGTCTATTTGAAGCACCTCAACAGGAATATCCTCTTCACTTATATATTTGTTTACCCCAACTACGGTCTTTTCTTGGCTATCTATCTGTAATTGATACTTGTAGGCAGCATCGGCTATTTCCATTTGTGGATAATTGCGCTCTATAGCCGCCACCATTCCTCCCATATCGTCAATTTTTTTGATATATTCAAAGGCCTCCTCCTCCATATCTCTGGTAAGGCGCTCCACAAAAAAGGACCCGCCGAGTGGGTCAATGGTATTTGCAACTCCTGACTCTTCAGCTATTATTTGCTGTGTTCTCAGGGCAATGGTAGCCGCCTCTTCAGTCGGTATAGCAAGAACCTCGTCCAGGGAGTTGGTATGTAGCGACTGTGTTCCACCAAGCACAGCGGCAAGGGCTTGAAGTGAGGTTCTTATGACGTTGTTGTAGGGCTGCTGTGCTGTAAGAGAGCAACCTGCAGTTTGAGTATGGAACCTGAGCCACAGCGATCGTTCATCCTTTGCCTTAAATCTTTCCTTCATTATACGGGCCCACATCCTCCTGGCTGCCCTAAATTTTGCAATCTCCTCAAAAAAGTCAAGGTGCGAATTAAAGAAAAACGATAGCCGAGGGGCAAATGCATCAATATCAAGGCCTCTTTCAAGGGCAGCCTCAACATAGGCTATGCCGTCGGCCAGGGTAAAGGCAAGCTCTTGAACGGCTGTAGAACCGGCTTCCCTTATATGGTAACCGCTGATACTGATAGTATTCCATCTGGGAACCTCTTTGGTACCAAATTCAACGGTATCTGTTATAAGTCTCATAGAAGGTTTCGGCGGACACATAAATGTTTTTTGTGCAATAAATTCTTTAAGCATATCATTCTGGATAGTTCCCCCAATAATACGCCTGTTAATGCCTCGCTTTTCCGCCATTGCAATATACATTGCCCAAAGAATAGAGGCAGGAGGGTTTATAGTCATAGAGGTAGTTATTTTATCAATAGGAAGACCGTCGAACAATATTTCCATATCCTTCAACGAGTCAATAGCGACTCCGCATTTTCCGCATTCCCCTCTTGAACGTGGCGAATCAGTATCATAGCCCATAAGGGTCGGCATATCAAAGGCTGTAGACAAGCCGGTCTGCCCTTCATTTACAAGAAGGTGAAATCTTTCATTTGTATCCTTAGCAGATCCCAGGCCCGCAAACATCCTCATAGTCCATAGCCTGCCACGGTACATTGTTGGTTGAACGCCGCGGGTAAATGGGTACTCCCCTGGAAAGGCTATCTCTTTCGGATAATCCAGATCTTCCACATCCAATGGTGTATAAATATTTTTAATGGCCTTATCAGAAACAGTAGAAAATCTCTTGAGTCTTTCAGGGGCATTTAAGGTATAGTCCTTAAAAAGCTTCTGCCATTGTTTTTCTTCCGTTGCTACATCCTCTAAACTTTTCTTGTTGAACATCAAAGCCCTCTCTTAAAATTTTCCAAGTAATGAACTGGCAATGGTATTTTTTTGTATCTCCCTTGTCCCCTCGTATATTTCCATTATCTTTGCATCTCTGTAAAAACGCTCAACCTCATATTCAAGCATATATCCATAGCCTCCGAGCATTTGTATCGCCTCATCGGCAACCTCAACCGCCACCCTTGCTGCATACATTTTGGCAATAGAGGTTAATTTTGGGTCTATTTTCCCCTGATCAAAATTCCATGCCGCCTTATATACAATAAGCCTTGCAGTTTCAATTTTAGTGGCCATATCCGCCAGCTTATGCTGTGTTATCTGAAAATGGGCCAATTTTTTTCCAAACTGGCTCCGCTCCTTCACATAAGCAAGCGCCCTATCAAAGGCCCCTTGGGCAATTCCAAGGGCCTGTGCTGCTATTTCTACCCTGCTTTCATCGAAAAATTCAAGGACCTGATAAAAACCTTTATTTTCCTCGCCAACAAGGTTGGAAACAGGAACCCTTACGTTACTGAAGGATAATTCTCCAGTTGAGGTCATTTTGATGCCCATTTTATCACCAACATCGGAGGAAGTATATCCTGGAACATCTTTTTCTACAATTATTACAGACTGGCCGCGATAAGAAGGTTTTACCTCAGGATCCGTCTGACAAAGGGCCATAACAAAATCACCTATTGTGCCATTTGTAATAAATGTCTTCACCCCGTTTATTACATAGTCATTGCCCTCTTTTACAGCAGTTGTATCCATCATGGTAATATCGCTTCCATGGTCAGGTTCAGTAAATCCACCACATGAAAGGGCCTTTCCTTCAGCAACAGGAATCAGGTATTTTTCTTTTTGCTCATCATTTCCGCACCTAAAAATTATCTCTGATGCAAAATCCGATAAGCTAAGGGCAACTCCAAAGCCTGAATCCTGTCTGCAGAACGCCTCAACTACAAGGGCGTTTTCAAAAATACCATAGTCCTGACCGCCATAATTTTCTGGAAAATGAATACCTATAAAACCGAGTTCAGCGGCCTTTTTCCATATATCTGTTGGGAATGTATGCCCCCGTTCACATTCAAGGGCTATTTCCTTATCAAATTCTCCCTTTGCAAATTCCTGTGCCGCCTTTTGAATTGCCTCTTGTTCCTTATTTAATTTGAAATCCATGCCTACCTCGCATCTAAAGAAGTTCCCCTTTAAATTCAGCCTTTCTCTTTTCTAAAAAGGCGCCCATCCCTTCCCTTGCATCCGGGCTTGCCATACATATGCCAAAGGCATCAGATTCTATATAGCAACCAGTTCTCAAATCCTGGTCATATCCCCTTTCAATTGCCTCTTTCGCAGCGCGTATGGACACCTTACCCTTAGCGGCCAATAATTTTGCTGTTTTCATGGTCTCATCCCATAAAGAATCCTTTGGGAACACCTTGTTTACAAGCCCTATATCCTTGGCCTCCTGTGCGCCAATCATCACCCCTGTCATGCAAAGTTCCTTGGCCATTGATTTCCCTACCAAACGGGACAATCTCTGTGTTCCCCCAAAGCCGGGGATAATTCCAAGGTTTATCTCAGGTTGACCAAACATTGCCGAATCTGCAGCATATATAAAATCACAGGCCATAGATATTTCCGTGCCTCCTCCAAGGGCAAATCCATTTACAGAGGCAATTACAGGAATAGGCAGTGTCTCTATTTGAAATAACAATTCCTGGCCCTGACGAGAGAAAAATTTCCCCTCTAATGGTGTATAATCCCTCATGGCGGCTATGTCAGCACCTGCTATAAATGCCTTATCCCCCTCTCCCGTCAGTATGAGCACCTTTATAGATTTATCATCGTCTACGCCTTTCAGGGCATCCTTTGTTTCAGCTACCACTGTTGGATTAATAGCATTAAGCACCTTTGGTCTGTTAAACTTAATTATTGCAATATTATTATCTACCTCATAGATGATAGTTTCATAGGCCATAAGATAACTCCCTTTTTAATTTTCGATTTTCTATTGAATATTGACGATTGATTTTTTCAATTTTCAATCGTCAATTATCAATTGTCAATTCACTAAACCCTCTCAAGGGCCATAGCCATTCCCTGACCTCCCCCGATACACAAAGTGGCAAGTCCTAATTCAACATCATTTCTTACCATCTCATTCATCAGGGTCAATACAATTCTGGCTCCGGTGCAGCCAACAGGGTGACCGATAGATATACCGCTTCCCAATAGGTTGGTTTTATCCAAATCAAACCCTAACTCCCTTATACATGCTATGGCCTGAGATGCGAATGCCTCATTGAGTTCAACCTCGCCAAAATCACTTACACTTAAACCTGTGCTTTTTAACACTTTTCTGACCGCAGGGATCGGACCCAATCCCATATACGCGGGATCAATTGCCCCTGATGCGTAGGCCTTAATTTTTACAATAGGCTTTAGACCTAAATCCTTTGCCTTTTCAGGGGACATCAAAAGAAGCGCTGCAGCAGCATCATTAATTCCGGATGCATTCCCTGCTGTAACTGTTCCTTCCTTTATAAAAGCAGGGCGCAGCTTTGCCATCTTTTCCGCGCTTGTATCCATGGGTCTTTCATCTGTATCAAACACAAGGGGTTCTCCCTTTCTTTGAGGAATAATTACCGGGGCGATCTCCTGTTTAAAAATTCCATCTGCTATTGCCTTTCTTGCCCGTGCATGGCTTAAGGCACCAAGCTCATCTTGTTCCTGCCTGGATATATTGTACTTTTCAGCAATATTTTCTGCTGTTATACCCATATGATAGCCATAAAAGATTTCCCACAGTCCGTCAAAGACCATTAAATCAGTTAGTTCAGTGTTGTTCATCCTTGCTCCCCAACGAGCCGCATTCATCCCATATGGCACCATGCTCATATTTTCCATACCACCGGCAAGAATAGTGTCCTGTTCACCCTCTCTGATAGAAAGTGCGGCAAGAGCTAATGCCTTCATTCCTGATGCACACACCTTATTAAGGGTAAAGGCATTAACCTCCTTAGGTATGCCGGCATGGATCAGTGACTGTCTGGCAACATTCTGCCCTTGGCCGGCGCCTATAACATTACCCATTATTACCTCATCTATATTTATTGGCTGGAGTGAATCAGAGTAATCGTAGTCTTTTTTCTCGAGTTCAATCATCCCGTTGCCTTTAAGGGCATCAGGTTCAAAGCCCTTGAGACCCTCGCTTATAGAAGGCCTAAGCCCAAGTTTTTTCAATGTCTCCTTTAAAACCAATGAACCGAGGGTAACCACTGGCGTGCCTTTTAATGTTCCCCCAAAGGATCCTACAGCTGTTCTAATACCGCCTACAATTACAACATCTCCCATATGCATATCTCCTTATTTTATAATTTATCAATCTTGATATTTCGTAAAAAGTTCTTTTTCTCCCTCATAATGCCCATTTTGGCCAAAATCCCTCGAAAAGAACTTTGTATGTGTTTTTCAAGTAAGCACTGCTATTTTTATATATTCCTTTTTCGGCTTCTAAGTCAAGCCAAAATAACCATGCAAATGTTAAAAAAATAAGGCATTCTAATTGTAACTTTTTTATTGACAATATATTTTACGTTCAATATAAACAAAATAATGTAGTTACATTATAGCTAAATTATAGCCACTTTTTTATCATACATGAATACTGAAACAAAAAATAGCAACCATAAAGAAAAGAAATTAAAGAAGGTTAAATTTGAAATTTATGGTGAGGAGATGCTCCAAAAAGAGGTTAAATTAAGTGGAAACAGTGGCCGCGTATATCTTCCACCAGATTGGGTTGGTAAAAACGTTAAGATAATAAGAACAGATTAGTCATTAAGTTGTTAGAGGAATTTAGGTTTGAAAAATCTTATTATAAGAAGATTAAATGAAAACGATGCTGATGATATTTCCAGAATCCTAAAGGCAATCACAAAGGATTCCGGCACGTTGGATTATAGATTGGTTATTAAAGAAGAGGTAAAAAAAAAGGATGGGATTAGTTTTGTAGCAGAAGTTGATGGTAAGGTTGTAGGTTATATGATTACCTATGTTCTTTACGGCGGCTTTGGTTTGGAAAAAAATGCATGGATAAGACTTTTCGGCGTTGATCCAAAATATATGGGCGAGGGTATTGGAAAAAGCATGGCCGGAGAAGTTTTCAAGGCTTTCGAAAAAATTAATGTAAAACATATATTTACATCTGTTAAGTGGGACTCAACGGATCTGCTGTCTTTTTTTAAATCTCTTGGATTTGATAGTTCTAAGTTTGTTAATCTTGTTAAAATTCTTGATTAAGGCAGTAAGCCAAAATAACTTACACATCTTACTTGCCTTTTATTCCGTCTTCTACGTTACTCGTCGCTTACATAATTTATTATGTGCACTCCTCGTGCCTTGA
>JAYEMW010000263.1:0-2773 GCA_034718555.1 Thermodesulfobacteriota bacterium | reverse complement strand
GGTTGGGTTATACTGGGTGAGGTCCTTTCAACCCGTGGTTTGATTGGGTGTATGTTAATGTTAGCTGGTATGATAACAGCGCAGGTATGGTAGGTATTTATTTCTGAGGACGTTGGGTTTTTATGTTTTTAAATTCAGACCTCGTAATTTATAGCGTACAATGGTGTAATATTTTGGACACAAACCACTGTTTCCAATCCCGCCTTGGCGGGATTAAAAGGTTTCCCGCTGAAAGCGGGATTCAGAGGTTCAGATGTTGAGCTACCTTGGTATTAAACCAATGGAATCAATAACTAAGGGAAACATCGCAAAGCAGTTAACCCTGAACTTTGAATCCCGCTTTCAGCGGGAAACCCTGAACCCAGACCGAGCTGATGTCAAATTAATTTGCAATCCCGCGTGATATAACGATCTTTAGTCATTTGTAAAATGAGAATGACGAGGTCTGTAATAAATGGAGATGGCTATTTGAGACTTTTTGCAGGGCTATCATAATCTGGTTGACAATAATATACAAAGTTGTATAGTAACGTAATCGTTTTTTCTGCATTATAGAATAATCTGAATTTAAGATGTATTGCTGCAAAAAGCCATGCAGGAGTTGGTTGTGTTCAAAAAAATAAGGGTCAGAAAATCAGAAGCGCTACAACTAATTTTATTAGATAACCTTTACGCCCAATCCGGGTCTGAGCATATCATCTTCCAGGGTGGAACAGCTTTACGATGGATTTATAGTGGGATGAGATTTTCAGAAGATCTCGATTTTGTGACACATATGCAAGCAGAAAATCTTGAAAAGATGTTATCTAAAATGTTTCAAAACGCTAAAAATGCGTGTATCGCCCAATTTGGCCCGGGGCAATCAGAATACAAAATCAGGGGAGTTAGAAAGCAGGCTACCAGGGTGTTTTTCATATATCGCCCTGAAAATCAACGTGACAGAGTTGCAGTCAAGTTAGAGTTCGAAACCCTTAAAGCCGGCCATGGTCCTGAATTTGACAAATACATATTGAGAGATTTGCCATTAGTGGCAGGCATGGTTACAGGCGGTGAATTAATAATACCGTACTCAAGTAGCATTGTATTAGCAGAAACCCCCGAAGAGATCCTTTCCGACAAAATAAGGGCCATTTATGAGAGAAAATTTCTCAAGGGGAGGGATATATATGATATCTGGTGGATTGTAAAACAACTCAAGGTGGTACCGGAATGGATTAAGATTAGAGAAAAATTTTTTATGTATCAGACTTCATTCATACCGGCCAGGGAAGCTGGTTTTTTTCAAAGAAAAGGATCTATCTCAGGCATCGCTAATGCCATGAAAATCGATTTGCCCCGTTTTATACCCCGAGACATTCTCTCAATTTATCAAGGCGATGATTTCAGAGATTTCATTACCGTGTTAAAGGAAGTCACCTCCGGCCTTTTAGATCAAGGGATGAAAAAGTATTTTGAAGATCATGAAAGAAGAAAAAACAACACTTAAACGATTGAAACTCCTTCCCGCTTTTTTCCGCAAGCAGGACGCAGAAAAAGTAGCGCCTCATACGGGCACGTTTTTATCTCGTGCAATCAAAAAAGGACTTATCCACCGTCTTAATCGAGGGAATTACATTAATTCATTCCTTTATGGATTCCCCCGCGTAGAAGAAGTAGCATGTTTTTTGAGGCAATCAGCATACATCTCCTGCGAATGGGCGCTAAATTATCATGGTGTCAGTCTGCAATCACCTTTGGTGTGTACTGTGCTTACCTTAGATACATCCGTAGGTAAAAAACGGGATTTTCACTACCAGGGAATCACCATTGAATTTTCAAAAATTTCTCCGGCTCTGTTTTTCGGGTTTAGCTACAATGATAAATTCTATATGGCTTCACCCGAAAAAGCTATTTTGGACACCCTTTATTACCGTGGAATGATTCCGGCTCAGGATGAACTGGAAATTGATGAATTGGATTTCAAGTCTCTTTTAAAAATGGTTGACCGATATCCTTCCTCTGTTTCGCGTGCTCTTTTCAGCTTGTCAAATTTTAAGGAAAAACTTGAAATTTCCCTGGAATAAGGCAAGAGGGGTTTAGGCTTAGGATTGTAAAACAATTAACAAATGGTATACTAAAACTCACGGTGTTCTGATTTTAAAGCATTAAAGGCATGTTGTATGGAGTAATGAAGCGATTTTATCTTTGATGAATTCGTAAAAAGTCGTCACTCCGGTGAAAACCGGAGTCCGGACGGCTTGCAACTGCTTGAAAGAACTGGATTCCGGCTTTCGCCGGAGTGACGGTTTGCGGAACAGAAGAAAGACCGCAATAATTCACCTATCAAAAAACCTTTTGACAGGATTAACAGGATAGACCGGATATTTGTAAGGTTGTTTAAAAATCCAGTTCATCCTGTTAATCCTGTCAAAAATAGACGGCTGAACTATTACGAAAAACCTTCCTGCCCCTTTTTATTGAACCAATACCTTAAAAAATTAATATCCTGTCTCAACTCATCCTTTCATACAGACATTATCCAACATTAAAAACGTATATTCAAATGAGATTTCATGAGTACAGACCTCGTCATTCACATTATAAAAATGGCTGTAAGCCTAAAACTGATACAGGTCTCAACTTCTGACGTTTTTCTAATCCTCTTTTTAATATTGGAAACTTGTATTCTTAATCGACGGTCATCTTCAAGTTTCTTATCTAATCTTTTACATACCTGAGACACCGCTGCATCACTGATTCCAAAATGGGAACCGATGCCCTTAAGCTTCTCACC
>JAYEMW010000262.1:0-2779 GCA_034718555.1 Thermodesulfobacteriota bacterium | reverse complement strand
GATGGCGAATTTTTGGTGAATATTGGATTTAAAAACAACGCTTATCTCGTTAGCTTTTAATAGGTCTATCATTTTCTGCAAAGCAATTCGATCTTTTGCTTTAAAATCCTCTATCGGCCTGGTCACAGCAATTACTCGAATTCTTTTGTCCAATGCAACTTTTAAGTGTTGCACCATTTGCAATGTGCGCCTTTTTCTGACAAACGGGCTTACGATCAAAATTTCTTTTTTCGCGCCTGCGATATCATGGCTGAACACTGGTAAAAAATTATCTTTATCAAAAATGATATCCAAAGGCGATGACATTATATCCTCACCTTTGGCTTTGTACCCCATGAAAGCATACCCTGTAAGCCGTTTTTGATACATTCTTTCCAGCATCTTTACATGGATATCCACATAATCATAGATCCTCACTTCTTTTTTATTTTTAAACAGCCGATGAAGCCTGCCGGCATATTGCTGCAGGGTTCCTTTCCATGATATCGGCATGGCCAAAAACAAGGTGTCAAGACGCGGTTCGTCAAAGCCCTCACCAATAAAAGAACCTGTGGCCACTAATATGAGATTCTTATCAGCAGGCGTATCAATGATGCAGTTAAAAACTTCCCGGGTCGTCTTTGTGCCCATACCCCCCATTAGCGTCACAACGTCCGGAACTTCTTCCTTTAGTTTTTTTGCAAGCAATTCAACGTGAGCGGTTCTCAATGATAAAATAATGCAGTTTCTACCGCGCTTATAGCTGGTTATCACATCTTCAACAATTTGCTGATTCCGAAAGTCGTTATCAACAATTTCAGAATATAATTCCTGGATAGAAACATCTTTTTCATCACTATCCAAAGGAACCCTTAGGGACGTAAATCGTGGAATGATATAATGGTCAAAAGGCCGATTCTCCGCTTGTTTTTTTGCATTATCACGATACCGTATTGGCCCGCAATGCATAAACAGAATCGGATGATGGCCATCTTTTCGTGTGGGTGTCGCTGTCAGGCCATAAACATATTTGGCATTTGTGGTTTTTAAAATATTTTCATAGTTGAAAGCTGGAGCATGGTGACACTCATCAGCGATGATCATCCCATAGTTTTTAACACAATCCTTGACTTCTCCCAGTCGGCTTATTGATTGCATAATCGCAACATCTACAATGCCACTTAGGGTATTTTTGCCCGCACCAAGCTGACCAATGACACTAAATTTTTTCTTCCTCCCTTTTTTCTTGCGTATTGCATTAGCCATTTCAGGCAAGGTTTCATTAACGATCAAAAATTTCGATAATTTTTCTTTCCATTGTAACAGCAAACTGACCTTGTCAACTAAGATAAGCGCATTAACCTTTCTTTCGGCAATCAGCTTAATGGCAACGACGGTTTTGCCAAAAGCTGTTGTCCCTGACAGTATTCCGGTATCATGGTGCAATAGGTGTTCGAGGGCCAAGGACTGTTCATCTCTTAAATGGCCATTGAATTTGACATCTATTTTTTTGCCCCTATTGGTTTTATCAATAAAAGAAACATTAATGCCAAGTTGGTCTAATTCATTGAATAAGTCAATTTCACACCCTCTCGGCAAACACAGATAATCCATTTCTTCATCCGCGCAGTAGATAACCCTTGGGTGTCCATAGGTTGACAATCGCATGGCTTGTTGTTTGTAAAACATTGGATTTTTAAAACAAGCCAATCTTTTTAGACGATTCAAGGCCCTTTGAGAGATAGCGGCTTTTGGAATAAACAGCATATTTGCTTTCACGATGCTGATTTGCTTTGGAAAATCACTTTTTTGCAGACGGACTTTGTGTATTTCCCACGGTTTTTGCGCTTCTTCTTCATCGACTTTTAAAGCTCCCAGCTCATGGCCGTGGCAAAGTTCTGATATAAGGCTTTCAATACGATCTTCCGAAATTTTTTGCATCGACGATAAAAACGCCCATTGATCACAGTAGGATTCAAAGCTTTCATCGACAAACTCGCTATTATTATTTTTCCTCGCCGATTTTTGAAAAGGTAATGCAATCAGATTTCCAAGGCCCCTTTTGGGCAGGGTATCCTGGCTGGGAAACAATCTATCGTATGATTTGAAACGGATTTCATGTCTTCTGTTCATGGAAAAGGTCACCAGGGCGGTGCCGAACTTTCTAACCAAAACAGCGGATATCTTATTTTCGAAGAAAAACCATACATGTCCGCCGTTACCGGATTTCGATCGCTCTACAGCGACAGGGATATTAAACTCGGCGCAAACCTCTCTCACCACTGAGATATCGTTTTGCCAGTCTTCTTCATCAAAATCCATTGTCAAAAAATAGCATGTTTCATCCGGTAGCATAGGATAGATGCCGGCTACGATATTCCCTCTCAAATGGTCTTCTATGACATCCTCATCAAAAGCGGCATATAATTTATTGGCGCATTTCGTGCAGGAAACCTTTGGCTTGCCGCATAACCCAACCTTCCATTGATTCAAGCAAACCGGTGAATATCCCGATATTGCTTTCTTTTTGTTTTCCCACCACCTCGCATATACATCATCACGACCTTTAAAGAGTGACATGAACAGTTTGATCTTTGAGATAGAATTCGATGTGTTGTTTACATTCAGAAATGAGGCGCCCTCGGTTGATTCGTCATTAAGCATGGTCTTTTTTGCAATTATTTTGGTAATGCTATTTGCAGAGGGCTTTGATTTCGTCATCCCAAGCTGTGCTTTCAATCTATTGTTTTCTTCCTTTAAGCTACTATTCTCGCTTAATAAACGATTATATTTTTCAAAC
>JAYEMW010000261.1:0-14258 GCA_034718555.1 Thermodesulfobacteriota bacterium | reverse complement strand
CTCGGCGTTCCGGTCAATTGGTCTGCCTACGAGGATATTGCCGAGTTTTTCACCGAGACTATCCGGGAAATCGACGGCAAGGCTATTTTCGGTCACAATGACTATGGTAAAAAGGCCCCGGACCTGGGATGGCGTTTTACCGATGCATGGCTGTCCATGGCGGGTGCCGGTGACAAGGGAATCCCGAATGGCATCCCAGTAGACGAATGGGGCATCCGGATGGAAGGTTGCCGGCCGGTCGGTGCGAGCGTGGCTCGCGGTGGTGCAGCCAATGGTCCGGCAGCAAAGTATTCGCTACGGAAATATATGGAATGGCTCCGGAAATACGCTCCTCCAGGTGCGCTTGGAATGGATTTCTACACCTACCTGCCGTTCCTGGCCGGAGGAAGTGTGGCCCAGCAAATTTTCTGGTACACGGCATTCGTTCCCAGCATGGTCGCCCCTGGACCAACGGTAAATGAGGACGGGACACCTAAATGGCGTATGGCACCATCACCCCACGGTCCTTACTGGGAAAAGGGAATGAAGTTAGGGTATCAGGATTGCGGCTCCTGGACCTTTATGAAGAGCACGCCGATCAAGAGACGTAAGGCCGCATGGCTCTTCGCGCAGTTCTGCGTGTGCAAAACCACGTCGCTGAAGAAGACTCACGTGGGCCTCACTCCCATCCGTGACAGCGATATCCGGCACGAGTCCTTTACCAAACGTGCACCGAAACTCGGCGGCCTGGTAGAGTTTTACCGAAGCCCTGCCCGAGTCGCGTGGACACCCACCGGCGTCAACGTACCAGATTATCCGAAGCTGGCACAGTTGTGGTGGCAGAATATCGGTGAGGCGGTCTCCGGTGAAGTGACCGTGAGCAGGGCAATGGATAATCTGGCAAAGGAGATGGATCGTGTTATGCAACGTATAGAACGCGCAGATGTACAGGGCGACTGCGGTCCAAAGCTGAACCCTAAGAAGGACGAGTCCTACTGGCTGAACAAGCCAGGATCGCCCAAAGCCAAGGTCAATGAAAAACCGCAAGGTGAGACGGTCGACTACGACAGTCTCATTCAGGCATGGCGCGAGGGTCGCGTGAAATAGCTGTATCGTGTGATCCCCGTATGCACTCTGGGCTTGGGTACTGCTCACACATCCCGCCCGGAGCGCATAAACCAAGGTTGCATCTCAGAGGGGTTAAGGCATTCGCTTTAACCCCTCCTTTGTATCAACCACTGAGCAAAGGATAGAACGAATGAAAACCCAGGTACTTATAATTGGTGCTGGAGCCACGGGCACAGGTCTTGCCCGGGACCTGGCCTTGCGCGGTGTTCAATGCATTGTAGCTGAAAAAGGCGACATAAACGCCGGCGCCTCCGGCTCTAATCATGGGCTTCTGCACAGCGGGGCACGCTATGTCTCCACCGATCCGACTGTCACAAAGGAATGCCGGGAAGAAAGTGATATACTTAAAAGATTCGCTCCCCATTGTATTGAGAATACTGGCGGTCTGTTCGTGGCGGTTGAGGGTGATGACGAAAAGTATATAGCGAATTTTCCTAATTTATGTTCCAAATGCAGCATACCGGTCAGGTCATTGGACATCAAAGATGCCCGTGAACTCGAACCTGCCCTTTCCAAGAACCTAATTGCTGCATATGCGGTGGACGATGCCACCATTGATCCGTTTAAACTCTCTCTTGAAAACATTTTCCAGGCCCAACAACTCGGAACAACCTTGCTGTGCCACAACAAAGTCGTGGGCTTCAAAAAAAGCGGTAATCGTATCCAAGCCGCCTATCTGCGCAACACCAAAACCGGCGATAAGATAATCGTCGAAACAGAGCAGGTGGTTAATGCCGCGGGAGTTTGGGTTGGAGAGGTCGCCGCTTTGGCGGGCATTTCAATCGATATGCTTTATTCCAAGGGAAGCCTCCTGGTCACCGACAACAGGCTCACAAAACGGGTTATAAATCGTCTGCGCCGACCTTCCGATGGAGACATTCTGGTTCCCGGCGATACAGTCTCAATCCTTGGAACGACTTCGGTCCGTATCGAATCTCTGAATGAAGTCCATCCCACAATCGAGGAAGTGGATCTTATTGTTAATGAAGGAACCACGATGATCCCTGTTTTGGAAACTACTCGATATATTCGAGCCTATGCCGGGGTCAGGCCTCTGATAAGCGCACAAGGTGATATCGACGATCGTTCCGTGAGTCGTGGATTTGCCCTGTTGGATCATGTACAAAACGGCCTGGAGAATTTTGCCACCATTCCCGGTGGAAAGCTCACCACCTATCGTTTCATGGCAGAGAAGGCGGCGGATCTGGTCTGCCGGCGGCTTGGAGTCTCAAGCCCTTGCCTCACGAGAACCGAGCCACTCCCTTTCACCCAGGCCGGCAAGTGGACCGAACCGGGATTGGGACCGAGACAGTGGTTAGATGAAAAGCATGCAGGTGAGTCATTACTTTGTGAGTGCGAAATGTTGTCTACAAGCGTCATTGACAGCGTCATCAAGACTATTCAAAAACAAAACGGCACATTAGATCTCAAGGCCATCGGACTGCGAAGCCGGGTGGGAAAAGGTCCCTGCCAAGGCACCTCTTGTGGTGCAAGGGTAACCGGCTATATGTATGAGCAGGGTTTGCTCGATTCAGAACAGGGTTTAACCGATCTCAGAGATTTCCTATGTGAACGCTGGACTGGGGAACGCCCTATTCTGTGGGGTGAACAAATCATCCAGGCAGAATTGAAGGAGGCCTTATATTGCGGACTATCGAACCTCGATCTTTAAGGCACATTAAACGGGAGAGCGCACTGTGGCCATGTCCACATCAAAAATCATAGAATGTCAACTGGCAGTCATTGGCAGGGGCATGACTGGTATGGCCTCGGCATTTTTTGCCGCCAACCGAGGAATTTCTACCGTACAGATCGGCATCACCGGGGGAACCATATTTGCCAGTGGCTTCTTGGATCTAATGGGCGTTCATCCCATAGAAGAAAAGAAATCCTGGCGCGATCCCTGGGCTGGCATAGACGCCCTGATCAAGGACAGTCCTAACCACCCCTACGCTCGAGTAAAAAAGAAAAACATTCGCGCTGCCTTCGATGAAGTGCTCTCCTTTTTAAAGGAAGCTGGTCTTCCCTATTATAGGCGGGAGGATCGAAACTTAGAGATGATCACTCCATTAGGAAAAATCAAACGCACCTATTGTGTTCCTCAAACCATGGCGAACGGTGTACGCGCCCTGGAGGAAAAACAGCCTTGCCTGCTCGTTGGATTTCTGGGACTTAATGATTTCAGCGCCCGGCAAATTGTAGCTACAATGCAGGATAAATGGCCTGATTTAAACGCAGTCCGTATTTCTTTCCCAGACACTGACCACGTAAGTGAGATTTTTACCGGGGAGATCATGGCCCAGGCCTTAGAGTTATCAGAGAATCGAAAGAAGCTTATCCAGGCGGTATCTCCACATGTCAAAAACGCCCAAGCCGTTGGAATGCCGGCAATTTTAGGAATGCATCGGTCACAAGAAATCTCTGCCGAACTTGAAGAAAAAATCGGCGTCCCAATGTTCGAAATTCCAACTATGTCGGTTTCCGTCCCCGGTCTCCGTCTCAATGATACCTTTGCAAGTCACCTTTCCTTAGAAGGGGTTAGGCTTTTACCGCAAAGTCGGGTGCTCGAGGTAGGCCGTGAGTCTAACGGGAGCTTTGTTCTGGGCATAGGCAACAAGACAACGGAGTACACCATACGAACGAAAGGGATCATACTGGCCAGCGGCCGGTTTTGGGGCAGAGGGCTTTATGCGGATAGAAGACGCATTCGAGAGGCTGTCTTTGATCTGCCTGTCTATCAACCCAGCGACAGAAACGGTTGGCACCGGCAGAACTTTTTAGACTCCCGAGGGCATCCAGCAAACCAGGTCGGACTGGAAATAGACGACTCATTCCGTCCTCTGGATAGCTCCGGCCGGCCAGCATTTGAAGCTCTTTTTGCTGCCGGTTCCATCCTGTCTCACCAAGATTGGATGCGCATGAAATGTGGTTCCGGCTTGGCTATTTCTACTGCTTATGCTGCGGTGAATGCCTTTCTGAAATTGAATGGATAAGCGAGTACGAACAATGGTAGAATACATATTTTTCCTTATTAGTTCGTTTATTAATAAGAGGGGATTGTGATGGATAATGTAAATCCGGAGCAGAGTAATTCGAATTTCAGGAGCGAGCTCTCTCAGCAGCCAGGAGGAGAAATCTTTTCTTCCTGTCTTATGTGTCGTGCCTGTACAGCCACTTGTCCCATTACAAAGATCAATGATAACTTCAATCCATTTCGAATAATCCGTCTCGCTCTTTTGGGCCTCAGAAAGGAAATCTTTACAAGCGATTTTATATGGCTCTGCTCCAATTGTTATGCATGCCAGGAGAGATGCCCACAAGGGATAAACATTCCAGATCTTATGTCTACTCTCAAAAATTTGGCTGTCAAAGAGGGATATGCTCCAGCCGGAACAAAAGCACAGATGAATTTTATCAAGGGTGAGGGTCGAATTTATCCAATAGATGATTTCGATAACAAGAAACGTAACAAGTCTGGCTTGCCATCACTACCCACTTCGTGCGATGTGGTGAAAGACTTGTTTTCCGAGGAAAAACATTCAGAGAGAGATTAATGAAATATGCACTTTTTTTAGGCTGCACCATTCCGGCAAGATCAAGACAATATGAACTCTCCGCCAGAAAAGTTGCAGAAAAACTAAGTATCGAGATGGTGGATGTGAAGGAGTTTATCTGTTGCGGATTTCCCATAAAAGACAGTGATAAAAGGTCTTCTGATGTCATGGCTGCCTATAACCTTTGCCTGGCTCAAGAGCGAAATCTGGATATATGTACCCTTTGCAGTTCGTGTACATCTATGTTAACAGAGGTAGCACATCGATTATCCGAAAAGAGCCCTGAAAGGGATCAAGTAAATGAGAGGTTATCAAAATTCGGACTTCAGTATAAAGGTGGTGTCAAGGTCAGGCATTTTGCGCGTATTTTATATGAAGAAGTAAAACCGGAGGAAATCAAGAAACATTTCCAAAGGGATTTGAGTGACATGAGGGTAGCCATTCATTATGGATGCCACTACCTTAAGCCTTCTGAAATTTATGATTATTTTGATGACATAGACGACCCAAAATCTATTGAAACACTGCTTACCATGACCGGGGCTCGTGTCGTAAATTACTCAGGAGAAAAAAAATGCTGCGGTGGTCCCCTTCTTCCGGTAGACGAAAAAATCGCCTTATCAGTGGCAAAAGATAAGCTGGATGCCATTTCTGATGTTGGGGCAGATGCCTTGTGTCTTGTATGCCCCTTCTGCTCTGTGATGTACGATAGCAATCAGAAAAGCATAGAAGCTGAATATGGCACGAAGTATCAGTTACCTGTGTTGTATTTAACACAATTTCTGGGCCTGGCTATGGGATATGATAAAAAAGAATTGGGTCTAAATATGAATGTCGTTAAGACCAAGGAGCTTCTTGCAAAATATAAGGAGAACAAACCATGGCAAAATATGTAGGGGCATTAGACCAGGGGACAACAAGCAACCGCTTCATCATTTTTGACCATAGCGGTCAAATAGTTGGTTTGGACCAAAAGGAACATGAACAGATCTTTCCACAGCCTGGATGGGTTGAACATAACCCACTTGAAATATGGCAGAATGCCCAGGATGTTATCCAGGGAGCCCTTGCAAAAACAAATATTTCAGGATCGGACCTATCTGCCATAGGCATTACAAATCAAAGAGAAACTACCGTACTCTGGGATAAAAATACCGGTACGCCTTTTACAAACGCAATTGTCTGGCAGTGCACCCGCACGGATGAAATTTGTAGGGCATTGAATCTTGAAGGTGGCCAAAATCGCTTTAGGGGAAAAACCGGCCTGCCCATTGCTACCTATTTTTCCGGCCCAAAAATTAAATGGGTTCTGGAAAATGTGCCTGAGGCGCGAGACGCAGCCAATAAAGGAAAGGCTCTTTTCGGTACTATGGAAACCTGGATAATTTGGTGGCTTACTGGAGGGCCACAAGGAGGTGTCCACGTTACTGACGTCTCAAATGCCAGCCGAACCATGCTGATGAATCTACATTCCCTC
This sequence comes from Thermodesulfobacteriota bacterium, assembly GCA_034718555.1. Lineage (GTDB taxonomy): Bacteria > Desulfobacterota > DSM-4660 > Desulfatiglandales > B25-G16 > M55B121. The sequence continues at coordinate 8,120 of JAYEMW010000261.1, read as the reverse complement.
CAGTGGGATGAGGCAATCTTGAAAATATTGGATATCCCCCTGCAAATTCTACCCAAGATTGTACCTTCAAGTGATATGCGAACCTGGGGTACTACATTGAAAAATGGTCCTTTTAATGCAGCGATACCGGTTTGTGGAGCATTAGGAGATCAGCAGGCCGCTCTGGTAGGGCAAACCTGTTTTGATACAGGAGAGGCTAAAAACACATACGGCACCGGTTGCTTTCTCCTTCTGAACACAGGAACCACTCCAGTTTCATCGAAGAAGGGATTAATCACAACTCTTGGCTATCAAATAAATGACCAGCCGCCGGTATACTGCCTGGAAGGCTCCATCGCCATTGCCGGCGCCCTTGTCCAGTGGCTTAGGGACAACATTGGTTTAATTTCTAATGCACAGGAAATTGAAAAGCTTGCCGGAACAGTCAAAGACAACGGCGGAACTTATTTTGTTCCTGCTTTTTCTGGGCTCTTTGCCCCTTATTGGCGGTCTGATGCACGAGGCGTAATAGTAGGCCTCACCCGCTTTGTAAATAATGGTCACATTGCCCGAGCTGCTTTAGAGTCCGCTGCCTATCAGACCTGCGATATTGTTGAGGCCATGAACGAGGATTCCGGCGTAAAACTTAACAATCTCAAAGTAGACGGAGGAATGGTGGCCAATGAAATGCTTATGCAATTTCAATCGGACATGCTCAATGTTCCGGTAATAAGACCAAAAGTATCGGAAACAACAGCGTTAGGCGCGGCTTATGCAGCCGGCCTGGCGGTTAATTTCTGGTCCGGGCTTGAAGAATTAAGAAAAAACTGGTCTATAGATAAGGAATGGCACCCTGTCATGACATCTGAGATAAGGAAAAAATATTATCTCCATTGGAAAAAAGCCGTGGAAAGAACATTAGATTGGGTTGAAATTTCACATTGAAATCATAAAGAGTTTTAAGGTTTGTCAAGGTATAAAATAAGTAATTTTGCGTTTATGATTGGTTCATGATATTATTTCTATTAATTATTTCTTGAATAATAGCTTTTGTTATGCTAATAAGCAGAAATTCAGCAGTTAAAAATCATTAATTTTAAGGAGGTAGAAATGGCAGCTTTACTTGGTGGTTTGGCATCTTTGATATTGGGAATTATTGGAATTATTATATGGTGGGGATATTTCGTTAAGGCATTAGCGGCTGGAATACCTATAATGCTGATATTAGGGGGCGCATTAGCCACATATTTAGGCATTGAAGAGTGGAAAGACAAAAGAAATGCAGAGAAGCTTGAGGAAAAGGATAACGAAAGCAATGATACAAGCAAGCTTAAGGAAGAGGTGGAAGATCTCAAAAAGGAGGTGGAAGATCTCAAGAAGGAGGATTAATAGTAACCGTTCACAGGTTCAGGGTTTCCCGATGAAAGCGGGATTCAGCGTTAGTGAAAAGACTCAAATTGCATCCCAAAAAGGCTCGTAAAAAATAAGGGTTTTTCCATATCATTGCCAAGTACCATGTTCCAAATTTTTGGGGATGTGGAAGCAGTTGCTATTCTCTTACAAAAAGTTTGCAAAATGGCGCATGGCAATGAGGATACAACCTTTAAACCTGTGAACGGTTGCACCTATTGTTTCTCAACCACAGATTCATCTATAGAATGTGTCGGAGACGTTATTCGTTGCAACTGATTTTTTCTATACTGCTCAACAACATCCATTACAGCAAGGTTTTGCTTAGGGATTTTATAAATATCAATAAATTTATCCTTTAACATGTAAAATGAGATCTCGCCAATTTGAGTGGTAAAAAGCATGTCCAATCCATAATCCGCAAGAATTTTGACAACATTAAGCCCTATATGTCTTGACTTCCGGAGAAATTCATTCAAATAGAAATCCTCAATCTCTATTTTATCCTCTTTTATTTTTAGCACTATAAAATATGGCGCCCTTCCGAAATGTTCAGAAACTATAGATTGTAACCCATCTATCTTTTCAATGGGAAATATGGCGGAAATCACCTTCTGGGCAGATGGCTCTACATGGACAAACACAGACTCTATATGTTCGCATTCACTTATAATCTTATTCTCCACCTCATCTGCCAATTCATGCGCCCTAAATACCGTTAACGATGGGTTGGTGGTAAAGGTAAGTTCTACCATCCTGAAAGGACCAGCCTCCCTTATCTTAACATCATTGATCTGCTCCACCCCATACACGTTCTCAGTCAGTTGCTCTACCTGCTCCTGCAGTTCCCTATCTAAATTTGCATCCATCAGTATAAGCAGCGAACTCCATATGTTTTCCATTCCGAGTTTTAGAATCAGCAAGGATATTAAGATAATAATAGACCCTTCGACAAAGGGTATTTTTAGGTAGGCCAGCAGGATTCCTACAAGGACAATAAGAGATGAAAAAATATCCAAAAATGACTCTTTTCCATTGGCTGTCAGTGATTGAGAATGAATCTCTTCACCAACGGATTTCTCTTTTTTGGCTATAAAAAACGCTGCAATCACGGAAAGCAATGTTACCCCTACCGGGAAGTATGGGAACTCTCTAACCCTTTCAACGATGAATAGCTTTCCATAACCCTCTGATAGTAATTCTATGCCTGCCCAGGCAATAAAACCACCTACAAGAAGAGTTCCCAATGTCTCTGCCTTATATAAGCCGTAAGGGAAACGATTACTTTTTTTCCGCGAGGCCAGCCAGAGACCAAAGGCCGAGGCAAAAATCGCGATTGTATCCGCGCCGCTGTGAAAAGCATCTGCTATAAGAATTTGCGAGTTAAACAAGTAGCCGATCAAACCCTTAAGAGCTGCCAACAAAAGAGTAATGATAGTGGCTATAAATGCAATTTTCTTGCCCCTATTTAGTTTTTTAAGTGCATTATCCATATTTCCCTTAGGGTTCACGAAAAAATAAGTTCGCAATTTCAGGTGTTGAGGCGCCCGTCTGACAAGGCGTGGAAACGTAGGAATATCAGTCATATTCCGAGTTTTCACAACGCAGTCAGGCAGGATGTATCGGCGCCTGAAATGTGAAGTTATTTTTGAGTGATCCCTTAGTTTTTACACTATTTTATGGCCTCCACAGGACACACAGATACACAGGCTCTACATCCATTACAAAGATCAGAGCTTAATACAGCCTTTTTATTAATAATTGAAATGGCCCCAGTAGGACACACGTCCATGCATTTCTTACAGCCTGTACAAATTTCTATATCAATCTTTGGCGCAACATCCGGCCTTCTTTCCGTAGTAGATCGTTTAAACGGCTCAGGCACGACAAACTGTCTTACTAAGTATGTACCACACTTAGGGCACTTTATCTGAAAGCAGGGCCTGCCCTGCTGGTGGGATAGAATGGTATTGCAGGACGGGCAAATACAATTTTCCGGCCTTCCAGGACCATATGATCTACCTGATCCGCGGCGACCCGTTCCTCTTTCATGACTCATACCACCACCCTTTCTTCCAAATCCCCTTGGCATAATCATCTCCTTGCATAACCTTAAAAAAATTGTTGGTTATTTCATACGAAAATTAACTGAAGCTCACATTCTTAATTTAACTGCTCTAAATCCGGATTTTTCCGGTCATTATATTATGCCTTTCTTGCCTTATTAGCAGCTATCAGGATTGGGTCCCATACTGGGGCAAATGGAGGAGCATAGGCCAAGTCCAGGTGGTATAAATCCTCTGCAGTCATACCGCTGTGGAGCGCTGTAGCTATAACATCAATTCTCAGGACTGCGCCCTCCCTTCCTATCATCTGGGCACCTAAAAGTTTTCCATCGCTTTTATCTATAACAAACTGAACGGTAATGCTGCTTCCACCAGGATAATGTTTGGAACGGGATTTATGTCGAATATTTATTGAACGGGCATCAAACCCATGTTCAGTAGCCTCTTTTGAGCTAAACCCGGTTCTTGCGACCTCCAGATCAAATATCTTTGCAACGGCAGTGCCTACAATACCAGGAAATTCTGTGTTTAGCCCACCTATATTCTCACCGGCTACCCTTCCCGCCTTGTTGGCAGTTGTCCCGAGGGGAATATATGTAGGTTTTTTTCCAATTATATGAAATGCCTCGGCACAATCCCCCCCGGCATAAACTCTGTCAATATTTGTCTTTTGATTCTTATCCACTGCAATGGCCCCCGTGCTACCTATCTTTACGCCAATCTTCTCAGCAAGGGCAACATTGGGCGCAGCCCCTTTTGAGATAAGCACTGTGTCAGCATTTATTTCCCCTTTGTCAGTAACTACCTTCTTAACCCTGTCACTGCCTTTAAAGGATAGTATATCTACGCCGGTTTGAATCTTAACTCCATTTGCCATTACTTCTTCCTCAACCAATGAGGACATTTCCGTGTCAAAATTCAATAACATTTGAGAAGATTTTTTCAATATAGTTACCTGCTTACCCATGCTTGCGAAGGCCTCTGCCATCTCAAGTCCAATATACCCTCCACCACATATTACTATATTCTCAGCAGACCCGGCGCTATTCCGGATTGCTATGGCATCTTCAACAGTACGCAAGGTAAATACGCCTTTCAAATCTTTTCCAGGGACGTCAATCATTTTTCCTTTAGCCCCTGTAGCAATCATAAGATAATCAAATGCCTCTTCAAATGTTTTATGATTCTGTAAATCCTCCACTGTTACATATCCGGCATTATAGTCCACCTCAACCACCTCATGCATCCTATGTATTGGTATAGAGCGTTTCTGCTCAAATTCTTCCGGGGTTACCTCAATCAAATCTTCCGGTTTTGGAACAAGGCCTGATATAAAATACGGCTCTGAACATGCCCCGTAGGATATGTATCCTGATTTCTCAAAGACTACCGCATTAATTTCATTCCTCTTTAGCCTCTTGGCAGCGCTTGCAGCAGACAATCCTGCTGCAACCCCGCCTATCACTACAAGTTTCTCCATATAATAGCCTCCTTATGTTTTTAATCTATTACAGCATCAAATAAAAAAATCCAACACAAATCAAAAATACCTCTTATCCTGTATTGCCAAAAAAGAGGCGCTGTCCAGATCATATTTTAGACAACGCCCCTTCTGCATACATTTAATTATTCTAAATTATTTTACACCCTCACTATCTTTTGTATAGAATTGAAGCTTATACGATCCAATCTCAATTGTATCAAAATCTTTTAGATAATAGCTCTCTTCAATGACCTCGCCATTGACCTTTACCTTTGTTTTCTCACCGGTGGATGTAATAACATAGCCATTAGGCCTTCTACTTATAGCTGCTGCAGTAGCAGGCATAAATAAACCTTTAAGCTGTATCTCGGATGATTTTGCCTTTCCTATTTTAATTAATTTTTTAGTAAGTTCAATATCTTCATGATCGGATTTATCTATAAAACTAATAACACCAATTTTTTCTTCCTTATTTGGTATACTTTTTTCATTATTGCCGGTTTTTTTGGTTAATGGCTCTTTGTGAATGTTTGAATCAATAATCATAGTCTTATCAAGGTCTGTCTCTTCGGCCTTCAATTGCTCCTTCTTAGACATGGCAAAAAAAAGCAGATGCTTACCAATTATTATCTTATCCTTGTGTTTAAGTTTACAGGAAATTATCTTTTTTTTATTAACAAAAGTCCCGTTTGTGCTCTGCAAATCGGTAAGTATATAGGAATCCCCAATTTTATCTATCTTTGCATGAAAATTAGATACTATTAGATTATCAATTACAATATCATTCCCTTTATCTCTCCCAATATTCATGCTCTCATTTACAAAAGGGTGGTCTTTAATCACGTTTTTCTTAAATACTAATATTACCCGTGCCATAATTTAAGTCCCTTTTTTTAATTGAAACCCTATCATTGTTTATTAAAGAAATGCCAAAATTTTTTTACTATCCCCTGTCTTTCCGCATCTATTTTATTTAAAGATATTAAAGATACGGTTATATTATCAATGCCTCCTCTTTTATTGGCCTCTGAGATTAACTCTCTGCAAAGAGATTCCTGGTCACCTCCCTGTTTGATAATCTCCAGCATTTCTTTATCCGTAACAAGATCTGTTAACCCGTCTGTACAAAGCAAAAAGCAATCATCCGCCATTGTCTCAATTTCAAATACATCTATATCAACATCATCAGAAGAACCAAGGTTTCTTGTTATTATATGTCTTAGGGGGGATTTTCTTGCCTCTTCACTGGATATTAACCCCATCTCCAGTTGCTCTTCCATCAACGTATGACTCTTAGAAAGAGCTTCCATTACATACCCCCTAATAAGATAAATTTTGCTGTCACCAACATTTGCTGCAATTACTGCAGAGTTCATTAAAGCAAGAACTGCAATAGTCGTACCCATACCCTTATATCGAGGGTATTCCTGAGACATATCATATAAAATTCTATTTGCCAATTTTATACTGCTTAGTATATAGTTACCCCAAAGGCTCAGAGAACTTTCCGACACTCCAAACAGATCATCAAGGGGGACATTCTCGGTTATTAGATGCTTAAAATGCTTCTGTATAATGTTTACGGCAAACTTACTGGCAACATCTCCAGCCATATGCCCGCCCATTCCATCAGCCACTACGTATAGTCCAATAGAATTATCATTCTCGTAGTAATCCTCGTTTATCTTTCTCTTCAGACCGGTGTCAGATAAACCAGATGACCTAATTTTCAATTTTTCTCCGGGTTTTCTTAAAATTTTGTTTCTTACTATTCCTTGATCCATAGTTTAGTTAAAAATTAGAGTCCTGTTACACAAATACAAACTACCTACAACCTAAACCCCTTCATACATCCAATATCAATTTTATTAACTAATTGCAAAGGTTAAATCACTGTTAAGCTTAAAAGCAAGGTCCACCCTGTAAAACCCTAATTATTTCATATGCCGATATCATGGTTTATATTATTAATATGATAATAAATCGGCCATATCATTCAGATCTTTCTCCAATTGTTTAACAAAACGGTCCATCTGATCTTTGTTTTTGGTTTTGCTCGAGATATTAAAATTAATACGGTCATCTTTAATGACATATCGCACACCAAATCCGTCATCAACAACAGGGCCGTAGCCTGCCAGCGTCAGCCCAATCGGGCTGGAAGTGCTGGTGGAAAGGTTGTCATAACAAATTTTTTTCCATCCTGTATCTGTAAAAATTTCCGGCATAGTTGTAATGTTTAGTTCGCTACCATTAATCTCATACATCCGTAACAAACCAAATAGATGCCGCTGCACTCCTTGCCCGTTTTTGCATTCTGTGAGCCTTTCAACGTGCATTTTTACGGCTTCTCTAAGTGATTCCTCACATGCCCCACGGTCTTCACTGTTTTTATTCATTCTTTGGACGAACCTGACGGATTCCGGCGTAACAGATCGCATGGCCTCGGTCCTGCCGTGCAGAAAGCGTCTGGTCATAACCGCTTCATAGGTGTTATAGCACTGGCCGAAAACATTAAACTGGGCCAGTTGAATGGCCATCTGCACAAATGCATCTGGGCTTGCCTTTATAGACTTTATTCTATCTTTCCCAAAATTCACGAACTCCATACCCTGACATGGGTATCTTTTATGAGTTCGTCGAATACATGGATAGCTCTTGTTATATCTTCTCTTAACTTACCATTTAGTTTAAACCGTAGCTCCTGAAACCTCGGTTTCAAATTTTTTTCTTCTTGCCACTTATATGCGCCGTTATCCCCTAATATATGTTTTTGCAATCTCCCAATTACAGAGCCGTCAAGCCTTGAATGCTCTACATTTAAAGCTGTTGTGCCATTACGGCAAACAATCAGTTGTAACGATTTATCAAACCAGCGGTCTTTCCCATCCCCATGCATCATTAAATGGGATGTTTCAATAAGGGTTTCAGGTTGTGAATCTTCCAAACAAATAGAAAATATTGCGCCTTCAATTGTATCCAGCAATAATTCATTTTGTGCATCAGTGGTCATCATATACTCTCTTGTCTCTGCCCATTCATCTCGAGGTAAAGTAGTGAGGATACCGCAGGAATATATTTCCGGCTCTTCATTTGCCAGTTCCCTAATGGCTGCCAGATCACTTTCTATTTCCTGGGCCCTTCTCATCTTTCTGCCATACTCGTAAACATTTAAGCTAAAT